>CAZPFD010000210.1:0-6209 GCA_964585725.1 uncultured Ectothiorhodospiraceae bacterium
CAGCATCAGCAGGCGCATGTCGGCGTCACGATTGAACTCGTCCTTGAGCCGCTGCCCCGCCAACCGATAGGCGTGACCGGCGCTCTGCACGATCGCCCGACTCGGGGTGCTTTCGCCCCCCATGAACACGGCGATGCCGATGACGCCCTCGTGCCCCACCACCGATATTTCCGCCGATGCACCGTCTTCCATCACGTAGAGCAGCGACACGATGCAGTCGGTCGGGAAATAGACGTTGCGCGAGGCATCGCCGGATTCGTACAAGACCTCACCGAGCCGGAGCTGCACGCCTTCGAGATACGGGAACAGGCGTCTCTGAACTTCGATTGGCGCGGCTGCCAGAAGAAGGTTGCGCTGCGACGTGGGCGTCTCGACCACATTCCTACCCATAGCGCTGAGGGGAAGACCGGCAGTAAAATTCTGCGAATAACCCACATGATAACACAATGACACTCGCTATGTCGGGTACCGAACAGAGCGCACGGCTTCGAGGCGGCGCGCGTGGCGCGCGAACCGGCGCCGATACGACGATACGGGATACGGGGGAGCGCGTGAGGTCAATCCGGGGCAGCGTGGCTGCGTGGAGAGTGGGCCGGGCACCTTCTATGTGCGCTAGCGAACAGACGATCCTCTGTCCACTCGGCTACAACCTGCGCCAACAGGGCTCGTCAGCAGGACGCATCGGGGAGAGCTGTATATGGGTTTCGCGTTCGGACGCCATTCCGCCGATTGTCGGACTGATAGTAGCGTTGCCGGCAAAAGTCGCGGGCGGAAGCAGGCGTCACGCCGACGTGAGGCCCGCTCCAGCACGATCGACCGGCCGCAGGGCGCCACCGGGGTCGATGACAACGGTGCCAAAGTTTCGCCACTGGTGCACACGGCGGCATCCGGCCTGCCGTCGCACGTCCCTGGCGGGGATTGCGAGGACTTGTTCAGCGCCGTCAAGGCGGGGCTCCTCAGGTTGATGGTTGACGAGCGCCTTGCCGCGACGCCCGAGGGGCCGGTGCATGAGGAGGCGAGTCGGGTCCGGGCCGGTGTGCTGAGCTGCGTCGCGGCCTTGGACCATCTGCACACGATGCTGCACCACGAGCTCGGTCAACGCCGGCAGCTCGAGCGCAAAGTTTCCGATGCGCAAGCCGCCCTGGCGCGGGCCCGCGCCGAATTGGCCGGCACCCAGCTTGGCGAAAGGAGGGCTCGCCACCTGGCGTTGCATGACGGGCTGACCTCCCTGCCGAACCGCAGATGCTTTCTCGAGCGTCTCGATCAGGCACTGGTGCACGTCAAGCGGGAGCGCTCGGCGCTCGCGGTGCTGTATCTCGACCTCGACGATTTCAAACCCGTCAACGACGAGCACGGGCACGTTGCCGGCGACGAACTGCTCAGGATCATCGCTGCGAGGCTCGCCCGAGCGGTACGAACAAGCGACATGATGAGCCGCCTGGGGGGTGACGAGTTCGCGTGCCTGGTTGCGGACGTGCACACCCGGGCTCAGCTGGATCATCTGGCGCACAAGCTGGTCGACGTGGTCTCCGCCCCCCTGACGATCAACAGTCTCACGCTCAGCGTCCGCCCCAGTATAGGCATTGCGACATACCCGACGGGCGGCGCCACCGCCGAAGCACTGCTGCAGAGCGCCGACGACGCGATGTACCGCGCGAAGCGGCTTCAGACGGGTTTCGCCTTCTCCAATTGAGTGCACGTCGATGGGCGAAAGTGCCCGTCCGGCCGACTACGCCGAGCAAAGCACTCCCATCGCATCTTCATCGTCGAGCGCTTCGGCAATAAGGTCCGTGAGGTCAGATCCTCATCGCCGCCGACAGTACGGCAAAGACCGCAAGGTATTCACCTGCGGTCAATTGCCGGGGTTTTCGAAGGTGGCCAGTCGGGTTGCTATCAGGAAGCCTTCTCCGGCTGCCCGGGAATACGTTCTGCGATCAGGTCCCTGCACTTCTCGGCGGTAGCGTAATCAGCCCTCTCGCCGTCCGGTGTGGCAGCCCATGTGCCTTCTCGAATGTAGCTCGCTTTGCCCCAGCTGCCATTCGCCCTATTGAAAGCCGCCAGTCTCGACTCCAGCCCTGACGTCTGCATGAAGCGCTCCGCGCAAACCTGTGCCATCACCTCGCTCACCGCACTAGCGGCGATTTTGTTCGAATTGGCCGCCGCAGTACTGTCGAGCTGGTAGCCGGGGAACCACTGAGCCCCGACTGCAAACAGCAAGAACCCCCCTATAGCGGATCCGACTGAGAATTTAAGGCGTCGATCTTTTTCATCTTTCACTGCAGCCTCCGCTCCTCTGAGCTTATTCTCCGCCTCTCGCATTTGCGATTTGAGCTCTGCCGTGGTCTGTTCTGCTGTCTTGTCGCTCATCAGGCGTTCTCCTCGTGTAAGATTGCTGTTTATTTGTATCAAGTCCGCCCCGCCACCGTCTGTGCGGCAGCGTACATTGTCGAGTACACGCGCACGCTCAGTGGTGGGTGAGCGTCAGCAGAATGTCGGCGTACCAGGCGCAGTTCAGCCCGAGCGCCTCGTCTAGTTTCAGGTCACGCGTACCTACAGGTTGCCGAGGTCCGCGTTGGTCCGCAGCATGGCCCGCAACTGAATAACGCGGGGCCGCGGTGTCCGGGATCCGGGGCGGGGGTGCTCACTCTTCGCGGAAGGTGCGCAGGGGCACGGCGTGTTTCGCGTGGCGCAGCTTCTTGAGCGCCTTGGACTCGATCTGGCGGATGCGCTCGCGGGTGACCTGGAACTGCCGGCCCACCTCCTCCAGGGTGTGCTCGCTCGAATAGCCGATACCGAAGCGCATGGCCACCACCGCCGCCTCGCGCGGGGTCAGCCCGGCGAGAGCGGCCAGGGTAGCCGCGTGATGGCTAGCGTCGGCGGCAGCGTCGAATGGGGTCCTGGCCTCGGTGTCTTGCAGCAGATCGCCCACGCGCTGATCGTCGGCCTGACCGAGCGGCGTCTCCGTGGAGACGGAAAAGCGCCCGATACGCAGCAGGCGCTCCACCTCGGCCACGGGCTCCTGCATGCGCGCGGCCAGCTCCGCCGTGCTCGGCTCGCGCCCGCACTCCTGCACCATCTCCCGGGCCGTCCTGTGGAGCCTGCCGATGCGCATGACCATATGCATGGGAACGCGCACCGTGCGCGACTGCTCGGCCAGCGAGCGGGTGATGCCCTGACGTATCCACCAGTGCGCGTAGGTCGAGAACTTGTAGCCGCGGCGGTACTCGAACTTGTCCACCGCGCGCATGAGCCCGATGTTGCCCTCCTGGATGAGATCAAGAAACGGCACCCCGCGGTTGCGGTACTTCTTGGCAATGGCGACGACCAGGCGCAGGTTCGATTCGACCATCTCGGTCTTGGCACGCTGGGTGTCGGCTTCGCTGGCAGCGAGGCTGCGCGCGGCGGCCGCGAGCTCGGTCAGTGGCTGGCCGGCGCGGGCCTCGAGCCGCACCAGCTCATACTCGGCGCAGCACAGCGCGCCGGCGCGGGGATCTGTTTGCGAAGACTCGGACTTCGCGGTGTTCTCGCGAGCCTGGGCCCGGCGCAGATCGGCAAGCGTGCGCTGCGCCCGCTCGGCCTCGCGGGCCAGGGCGCGTACCCCCTCGCACAGCGGCACGAGCTGCTGCGGAGAATAAGACACGGCGAGGAACTCACGGGTCAGGCGACGCAGCAGGCGCCGGGCGGGCTGGCTCGCAACCCCCTGGTGTGCGGCCACCGCGGCACGCCGGCGCTCGAGGTGGCGCATCTGTTCGACGCGCCGACTGAGCGCTTCCCCTTCGTGGCGTTGCAGGTTCGTCTCGGAGGCGGCGGCGTGGGACGCCCCCACGGCGTCGTCGACCGGCGTCGCCTCGGCCTCGGCCGCACCCGAGGCCAGGTCCCGCAGGCGCAGCTCGCCCGCGCGTACGCGTTCGGCGCGCTCGAGCAGCACCCTGACCGCAGACGGGCAGCCGGCCAGGGTCTTGCGGGTGGCTTGCAGCCCGGACTCGATGCGCTTGGCGAGGGCGACCTCCTGCTCGCGACTGAGCAGGTTGGAGACGCTCATCTCGCGCAGATAGCGCCGGACGGGATCTTCGGCCTCGCCCGACAGCACCGAGAACCCAGCCTGCGCCGCGGCCAGCGCGTTCTCTTCGTGCGGCTCGGCACCGGACGCCGGCGCCTCGACGTCGGGTGCCTGGTCCAGCACCTCAAAGCCAAGATCGCTGAGCGCCTCGACCACGGCGTCCACGCGCTCCTCGACGTCCTCGGCCGCGAGCAAGGGCCGGAGATCCTCCCGGCTGAGAAATCCCTGCTCCCTGCCCCTGCGAACGAGACCCTCCAGATCGACGGCGTCCTCTTCGATATCCATTTACGCGTGGCGTCCCGCCGCCCGTGAGGAATGAAGGCGCGAGTATGGCGCATCCGCGCGCGAGCCCTTCACGCGGTGGCGTCGTCCGGGACAGGAGCGAGGGCGCGATGGAGGCCGAGATTCTCTGCCTGGCACATGAGACCCACACCCTCGTTCGAGCGGTGCACCACGAGCCCCATCACCTCGCGTTTGCGACGCCCGCCGCGATGGGGGCCTAGGATGACGGTCACGAAATCGTAGGGGTGCAGATCGATGGGTCCCGTCTCGACGAAAATACCCTCGGTGCCGATGTCGCGGGTCTTGAACCGACCGAGATTGATGTGGTCGCGCCACAGCTCGACGCTGAGGGAGACCGCTTCGCGGGGATAGCGGCGGTCTTCCATGCCGCCTAGGTGGCTACTGCCTTGCGTGAGCTGGCTATGATTCGTCATAAGTCATCGGTGAGGGGGATGTTCCCAGCTTGAGCGATGGCTTTCTGTGGGCGGAGGCGAAGACCCTCCAAGTCTATGAAACGCCGTACTGGCGCAGCCGTCTGTGCGCTACAGCACATAGGCGGCGCGTCCCGCGGGAGTCCTTCAAGCATCCGCAGGCCAGAGGTGTTGTATGTCGTTGATCCCAAACCACCTTCATCAACCGACAATCACCTGCTCGTCGCCCTGCCCGAGGCGGTGTATCGACGCCTCATGCCAATGCCGGAATCCGTCGCCTGGTCGATCACTTGTGCCCCATGAGTCCCCTCCATCGCTCGCCGCTTGTCGCCTGCGGCTCCTGTTCTAGTCGCTTCGATAGGTAGCCCGCGCGCAACACGTGATCGTCCCCTAGCGTTGCCCGGCCGATCGCTCCCACAAGGGGATCGGTTCGCAGGAAATTTGGTTCTCAAGTTCCATGGCGTGATGGCCGATCTGCTTATGGGGCCATGTCCAGCCGTGAGGCTTCGATGTCGCGCAAGCTGAGCGTCTTCGATTAGCCGGAGTAGCGGGTGTTGCACGGCATCGCGGTCATCTGCCACGGCGAGCCTCAACGCCCCCATCGAGAACGCGGTCGTGCCGCGCTCCAAGGAGAGCTGGTTGAGCCAGCACATTACGGCGGAACTCCCCCGCGGCGGGGCGGCGGCCTGAAGCGTCCCATAGCACAGCTCGCGGGCACTGGCCGGTACACGCCGTGCAAGGTGCTCACCAATGCCGAGCTCGAGCGCATGGTGGAGACGTCCGACGAGTGGATCCGGGAACGATCGGGCATTCGCGAGCGCCACATCGCCGAGGCCCACGAGAGCGTGGCCCAGATGGCGAAACGGGCGTGCGAGCAGGTGCTCGAGGATGTCGCTCTGACGCCGGCGGACATCGACATCCTGATCGTGGCGACGTTCACACCCGATCGCCTTCTCCCCTCCCAGGCGTGTGACGTTCAGGCGGCGCTCGGCGCGAAGAACGCCGCGGCGTTCGACGTCGCGGCGGCATGCAGCGGCTTCCTGTACGGCCTCTCCGTCGCCGAAGGCTTGATCGCCAGCCACTCCGCCCGCAACGTCATGGTGGTCGGCGGGGAGCGCCTCTCGGGCGCCACCGACTACACGGATCCCGCGACGTGTATTCTGTTCGGCGACGGGGCGGGCGCCACGCTGGTGCGGCCGGCCGCAGACGGTGATCGGGGGATTCTCTCCACCTACCTCAGATCCGACGGCACCCTGGCCGAGCTACTGTGCCGTCCGGGCGGGGGCGGCAACCATCCGCCCGATGACGCGCTGCTGCGCGACCACAGCTATTTCATCCGCATGACCGGCCGCGAGGTGTTCAAGGCGGCTGTTCTCTCCATGGCCGACGCCTGCGACCAGGCGCTGGAGCGGGCGGGGCTGTCCGGCGACGACGTC
>CAZPFD010000210.1:6219-7112 GCA_964585725.1 uncultured Ectothiorhodospiraceae bacterium
CAACATCCGCATCATCGAGGCCACCGCCCGGCATGCCCGGATCCCCATGGACAAGGTGTACGTGAACGTCGATCGGTACGGCAACACGTCCGCAGCGTCCATCCCCATCGCACTCGACGAATGTGTGCGAGACGGAAGGGTCCGGCCGGGCTCGCTCATCTTGTTCGTGGCGTTCGGGGGCGGCCTGACCTGGGCGAGTGTCGTCGTGCGGTGGTGAGGCCGATGCAGGGGCACCCTTGCGCGAGTTCTGCCTGAATCAGTCCCGCACAATCGTGGACGATGACGAAGAGCCCGATCGCGGTCGGATCAGGCTGCGGCTTCGGCCAACTGGCCGATCCTCGCGGCGCATTCGTCGATGATGTCGGGACGCGACCCATCGTCGGCGGAGACGGCCGGCACGAACTTTTCGGCCATCTTGTCGCGCTTTTCCCGGTGCTCCCAGCCGGTGAGGTTCTCCGGCACCTGACCTTGCCAGCTCTCCTTGGCCTCGTCCTTGTCGGGCTGCGCCGCGTTGTGCATGGAGTTGACGATGATGGCGATGAACAGGTTGAGGACGGCGAACGTGGTGATCAGTATGAAGGCTACGAAGAACACCCAGGCGTAGGGATACAGATCCATGACCGGACGCACAATGCCCGTCGACCAGGATTCGAGCGTCATGAGCTGAAACAGTGCGAAGAGCGAGCGCCCGACGGTGCCGAACCAGGGCGCGAACTCGGCTCCGAAGAGCTTGGTCGCCATGACGGCGAAGACGTAGAAGACCAGCCTCAGGCGCTGCGCTGCGCTCGCTTGATGCCGAGCTTCTCCATGCGCGAGCGCAGCGTGCTCGGGTTGATGCCGAGAACGGCGGCTGCGCCGCGCCTGCCGGAGACGACCCCATCCGTGCGCTCGAG
>CAZPFD010000211.1:0-7097 GCA_964585725.1 uncultured Ectothiorhodospiraceae bacterium
GCCAGCTCGATGCCTACAAGGTCGAGTGGGCCCAGCGGTTGGAGAATCTCGACGAGGCGGAACCTCTCGCGTTTCCCGGGTGGAACGATTGGGACGACACGGGCGCCCCGACGTCGGGTGTTGCGAGGGCCGTAGCGTGAGCGCTCGGTTCACCCACCGGATAAAGCCTCTTCCAGGGCTTGCAACGCGTTCCACAGGTTCTCACTTTTCGCCTGTTCGCGCAGGCGAAAGAGCTCGTGATGCGCAGCCTCACGGTCAGCGTCCTTGCCGTGCATCGCGAGCGCTCGGGCCTGCGCGATATAAAAGTCAATGAGCGGTAGAGGCTCGGAGCGCGTGTAGCGTTCGAGTTCGGTTGCATGGCGCTCAGCGTCGCGCCAGCTCTTCTGCTCTAGGGCGACCTCGATCGCGTAGCGGTGGAACCACAGGTGATTGTGAGCGACGGAGCCGGCGCGCAGCAGCGCCTCGGCCTCTCGCTGCGCCTTTTCCCGTTGCCGGGAATCCTTCGCGAGCAGTACGACCAGGCTGAGCGCCCGCGGGCCCACGAACTGCATGGTGGCTTGGCGGCTCATCTCCAGGGCTTGCCGGGCGGCCTCGAAGGCTTCGGCACGCTTGCCTTGCCGATGAAGCGCGCGGGCCTTGTGGTCGAGAGCTGCAGATTGCCACCCGCGCGCGCCCAGGCGCCCGGCCAGCTCGAGCATCTCGTCGGCGAACGTCACCATGCGGTCGTACTGCGCCAGCTCAAACAAGGGGTAGCTGGCGCAAGCGCGTGCGAGGATCATGGCGCGGATGTTGCGGATTCGGCGCGCGCCCTCATACGCGCGCAGCGCATCGTCCAGCGCTTCGTGCATCTCGTTGCGATAGTGTCGGGTGGTCCCGGCCATGGGGAGGTTTGCGACCTCGATGTCTTCGAAACCTTCCTCGCGGCACATCTCGACGCATCGGCTGAAGTAGCCGTATGCCGACAGCATACGGCCGCGCGCGTACTCTGCGTCACCCAGACCGCCGAGCGCACGCGCTTCCTGTTCGACGGACTCCGCCTCGCGTCCATATTGCAGGGCCAGCCTGTGCTCGTTCATGCATGCGTTGATATCGCCGAGAGGGAAGTAAAGATTCCCGCGCAGGTGATGAATGCGGGAGCGCTCGAGCGTTAGCCCGTGCGCCGAAGTGACGCGCTCCGCGTGTTCCAGATGATCGAGCGCGTCGGGGACGCGATCGACGATGCGCATGCTTTGCGCTGCAGCGATGCGCAGGGCCGCCTCCCGGCGCGCCCTCGCGATGCTGTCCGGAAGTTTTCCGAGCAGCGCCAGTCCCTCGGAGAAATGACTGATGGCCTCCAGGTGCCCCGCGCGCCCGGCAGCGCGCTCGCCCGCCCGCCGCCAGTAGTCGATAGCCTGCTCGGTGAGTGCTGCCTCCGTGTAATGCCGGGCCAGGAGCTCCGGTCGGGTCTCGGCGATATCGGGAAAATGGGCATCGAGGGCACTGGCGATCCGAGTATGCAAGTGCCGGCGATGCCCCGGAAGCAAAGTGCTTCGGGCGGCCTCCTGAATCAGCGCATGCTTGAACACATAGGTGGCACCAGCGGCGCTCGAGCGCCGGAATACAAGCCCCGATTCCTGCAGTCGCCCGAGCGCGGACCCGAGCTCATCGTCGCTCCAGGATGCCACGGCGGCGAGCAGATCGATGCTGAACTCGCGCCCGATCAGCGCGCCCATCTGCGCGACTTCCTTGGCGCTCCCCACTTGATCGAGCCGCGCCGTCAGCGAGTCCTGGAGCGTCGCCGGGATAGCGAGCGGTGGCAGCGCTCCGGCCGACTCGTCGGCGTCCTGTCCCGCCTGATGCAGACCCGAGCTCAGCGCCAGCTTGGTCAGCTCCTCCACGAAGAGGGGCACGCCTTCACCTTTCGTGATGAGCCCGTCGTACACCTCAACCGGCAGCGACCTCCCGCCCGCGAGCTCACTGATCATCTCGCGACACTCCGATGGATTCATACGCCCGATGGTGAGGTGCGTGGTTTGCGCCCGGTCCGTCCACGGTGGATCGAATTCCGATCGAAACGTGAGAAGCAGCAACACGGGCAATTCCGGAACCTCTTCCACCAGGCGCTCGAGCAGATCCCGTGTCGACGGATCGAGCCAGTGGACGTCCTCGAAGATGCACAGCACCGGCGATGCGGCGGCGCGTGCGCGCACCCGCCGCAGCATGAGCTCGAGAGTCGCCTCCTTCCGCCGTCGACGGCCCAGCTCGAGAGCGGCGTGCTCGGAGGGGGCTGGAACGGAGAGCAGCGAGGCGAGCAACGCGATCTGCTCTTCTACGTCCTCCTCTCGGTGTCCTACGGTGAGTCGGCGAAGCTTGTCTTGGCGCACCGGCGTCGCATCATCGGGCAAGAATCCCGCGTCCTGCTCGAGCTGCGTGATCACCGGGTAGAACGCGCTGCTCTGGTGATAGGCGGAGCACTGGTGCTGGATGCACGAGTGGGTCTCATCGAGAATCCGCTCGCGCAGGGTATGCGCCAGGCGGGATTTGCCGATACCGGGCTCCCCCGAGATCAACACCACCTGCCCCTCGCCGTTTTTGGCGAGCTCCCAGCGCCTGAGGAGCAGGGCGAGCTCCTCGGCGCGGCCCACGAGCGAGGTGAGCGGCCCCCCGTGCATGGCCTCGAAGCGGCTCACCGCCCGCCGCCCGGCCACGACCTGCCACACGCGTACCGGCCCTTCGACATCGTCCAAGGTGCGATCGCCGAGATCCAAGTAGTCGAATCTGCCTGCCGCGAGCCGGCGGGTCTCCGGCCCGATCACCACGGTGTTCGGATCGCTCAAGCGGCACAGGCGCATCGCTATCTCCGGCGTCTCGCCCAGCACCGCTCCCGCCTCCGAGGCTCTTTCGCCGACCAGATCGCCCGCCACCACCATCCCTGTCGAAATGCCCACCCGCACCGCGAGCGCCGAAGCCTCGTCGTGCGCGAAGGAGTCGCGCAGCGCAGCGACCGCATCCACGACGTCGAGTCCCGCCTCCACGGCGCGCTCGGCGTCCTCCTCGTGCGCCTTGGGATACCCGAAATACGCCAGGAGGCCGCCGCCGACGTAGCGCGCCGGGGATCCTCCGAGCGCTTCGACGATGGCGGTGCATCTGTCCTGATAGCTTCCGATCGCCTCCTGGAGGGCTTCCGGGCCGAGGCGGGCCGTACCGACCAGCTCGCAGTACATCACCGTCAGTTGCCGATGCTCGGGTTCGACAGCGCCGGCAGGCATCTCGTCGGGCGCGTGCGCGGCCTCCTCCGAAACGCCCTTCCCTTCATACGGCAGCAACGATGTGCCGCACTGTCCGCAAAAGCTGACGGCGGGTCGATTGCGCGAGCCGCACTTACGACAGCGCAACGCGAGCCGGGCCCCGCAATGGACGCAATACTCCGCCTCGTCGGTGTTCGCCGCGCGGCAGCGCACGCACGATACCCCCGTCTCGTCGCGTCCGGCCGCCGGCGCTTCTTCCGGGGAGCCCTCTGACGGTGGATCCTCTCGGGTGGCGCTTGGCGGGACATCGACATCCCCCAGTCTGCGTTCCCGGATTTGCTCGTGGAGCGCTGCGCTCTCCGGCTCGGGCTCTATCCCGAGCTCCTGCTGCAACAGCTCGCGACAGACCCGGTACTGGCGGGCGGCCGCGCTCCAGCGCGCCTGTCCCGCGTAGAGACGCATCAAGGCGCGGTGCGTCTCCTCGCGCAGCGGATCGAGCCGCAGCAAGCCATGCGCGGTGTCGATCGCCCGTTCGGCCGGCCCGCTTTGCATCTCGTGGGCAAGGAGCTTGGCGTGGGCGCGAACCGCAAGCTCGCGAACGCGCTCGCGCTCGTAGAAGAGCCACTCATCGAACGCGGGGTCGCGCACCACCACGCCTTCGAGGAGCTCTCCCCGATAAAGTGCTGTGGCTTGGCGCAGTGCATGCGCCGTACCGCGCTCGGCCAGCTCTTCGAAGCGCAGCACGTCGACCTGGGCGTGCGCCGGATCGAGTGTCACCGTCTCGCCGTCGATGCGTAGCACGGGCGCGTCCAGGGGTGCGAGGTTTCTGCGCAATGCGAAGAGCGCCTGGCGCAGGCTGTTTCTCGCCTGTCGCTCCGAACGCTGGCTCCAGAAGCGGGCCATGAGCTCCTCCCTGGAGCGGGCGCGGCCGGGGGGCATCGCCAGGTAGGCGAGCAATGCACCCGTCTTGCGGGGCGGCAGGGCAAGAGGCTGGCCGGATGAGAGCCGAGCCTCGAGCCCGCCGAGCAGGGTGAGCCTTAGAGAGGCCATCTCGCCCCGGTGAAAACAGCCAGAATTGCATTTTCTAACACTTTTCTAACGGCCGGCACCCCGCATGACGCCCGCCCTTGCGCCTCGCCAGACGGGGCGTTGACGCGCGGGCGCGAGAATGACGGCAACGGACAGCAGGGTTCGCGGCAGCCGATCGAAAGAAGCGGTCGGGGCGTCACACCAACCGTCTTGTGCCGATCGGAGCGCCGGCACCTCGCTGCTCCGGCCCGGGTAACCGGGCGAGGCGGGCTGTATCGGCGCTCGCTCCCGTCTCGGCGTTTTTCGTGAGCGTCTCTCGGGAAACGAGGAGAGATTCACCATGAACAGCACCATGATGCGAGTCACGTGGGTCGCGGCCGCGGCGTTCGTTCTGGCAGTGGCGGCATCGCAGCCGACGCAGGCGGAGCAGCGCGGACAGGCTGCCGTGGTCAGCGCGCAGATCGGCGCGGTGGCGAAGCACCTCCAGCTCCGTCCGCAGACGGCCCTCGACCTCACCGATGTGAGCGGGCTCTATTGCTTCGACACGGGCTTTGGTCGTGGCGGACGCATGACCTGCTACGCGACCGACCCCGCCGATACCCGACAGGACGTCGTCGACTTCGTGAATGCCGATCCGCTTATCGAAGCCGGCTTGAACGTCAAGGACCTGCCGCGCCTCGCCGACGAAGAGGGCGCCATGCGGCCCGGGCAGTGGTACTTCGTGCCGGCAGGCGTTGTGGAGCCCCATCACCGCAAGCGCTTTCCCTTCCCCATCATCCTGCGAGCGGTGAACCTGCCCACAGAAGCGGACAGGTGGATCGTCGGCTAGGTGGTGCGTACCGCCGAGTCTGAGAACGTTCCACACTCGTGGCCCCATCGGGTTCGATCCGGACCCGGTGGGCCGCGTTCGATCCGGCTTCCGTCGACGGCCTCGCCGCGTTGGTGAAAACCGCGCTAGGAGCCTGTAGGTCGTCCAACGCCCTACAGGCTCCTAGTATGCGGCCGCGACGCCGTCGCCGCGCGGATCGGCCGCGCCTTCGATGAGACCGTCCGGGTGGCGCACCAGCGCGCCGGCGTGGCCCATGACGGGATCGAAGGCGCCCACCACCTCCACGTCGTGGCCCGCCTCGGCGAGGGCGCGCACCAGCTCGGGCGCGAAGCGCCCCTCGATGCGCAGATTGGTCTTCACCGCGCCCCAGGTGCGGCCGAGCAGCCAGCGCGGAGCGGTCACCGCCGCCTGGAGCTCGTGCCCGAAGAGCACGTGGCGCGTGAAGATCGCGGCCTGCGTCTGCGGCTGCCCCTCGCCGCCCATGGTGCCGTAGACCATGGCACGGCCGTCGTCGAGCAGCGCCAGCGCCGGCTGGATGGTATGGAAGGGCTTGCGCCCGGGGGCGAGGCGGTTGAGGGTGCCCTCGGCCAGGCTGAAGCTGGTGCCGCGGTTCTGCCAGGTGACGCCGGTCTCGGGCAGCACCACGCCGGACCCGAACTCCCAGTACAGGCTCTGAATGAAGCTGACCGCGCGGCCGTCGCCGTCCACCGCGCCCAGCCACACCGTGTCGCCGCCAGGGGTAGCGTCGCTCCAGCGCGCGGCGCGCCTGAGGTCGATGGAGGCGGCCATCTCGTCGAGGGTGGTCGCGCTCAGGAAGTCCTGGGGATCCACGGTCATATGGGCCGGGTCGGTGACGTGCGCGTCCCTGACCCGGAAGGCGCACTTGGTGGCTTCGATCAGGCCGTGCACGTGGGCAAAGCCGTCCCCTTCGTGACAACCGAGGCGCTCGAAGAGGCCGAGGATGAGCAGCGATGCCAGACCCTGGGTCGGGGGCGGGAGGTTGTAGACGCGCCCGGCGCGCAGCTGCACGTGCAGCGGCGTCACCTCGCGCGCCCGATGGGCCGCCAGGTCCGCGCCGGTGAGCGGGCTGCCTGCGCGCTGCAGGTCCTCGCCGAGGGCTTGCGCGAGCTCGCCGCGGTAGAAGTCGTCCAGGCCGGCAAGGGCGAGTCTCTCCAGGGTGCGCGCCAGCGCGGGCTGACGGAAGCGCGCGCCGGGGGCCGGCGCCTCTCGGCCGGCCAGAAAGGTCTCGGCGAAGCCCGGCACGTTCCCCAGCTCGGCGTGCTTGTCGCGGGTGTTGAGATGCTGACTCCGGGTGACGGGAAAGCCCTCGCGGGCGTAGTGGCAGGCATCCTCGAGCAACCGGCCCAAGGGAAGCCGGCCGCCCCAGCGCGCGCTCAACGCGTGTGCGCTCTGCCACCCGGAGACCGCGCCCGCCGCGGTGTTGGCGGCGAGTGGGCCGCGCGATGGGATGCATTCGTGACCGCGCTCGCGATAGAACTCCGCGCTCGCCGCAGCGGCTGCGGCCCCGCAGGCGTCGATGGCCACCGGCTCGCTGCGGCCGTCGCTCACCAGCCAGAAGTTGTCTCCGCCCAGCCCGTTCATGTGCGGGTACACGACGGCGATGGTGGACGCGGCGGCGAGCATCGCCTCCAGGGCGTTGCCGCCCTCGCGCAGCACGCGCAGGCCGGCCTGCGCAGCCAGGTGATGGGGGGCGACGACCATCCCGCGGTAGGCTCTGGGGGTGTGAAGCATGCGGTCTCCCTGCGGTTCGAAGCGTTCCGGATGACCAGCTTACCGGTTCGTGCACCCGTGAGCGAAGAACCCAAAAAAAGCCCCGCACAGAGGCGGGGCTCGTATGGCTTTCGCGGATGCGCGGGCTTACATGACGCCCATGTCCTCGAGCTCGTCCATCTCGGCCTCGGCGCGCGAGGAGCCCTTCTCCTTCTTGGACTGCTCCGCCACCATGGCCTCGGTGGTGATCATCAGACCGGCGATGGAGGCGGCGTTCTGGA
>CAZPFD010000212.1:0-1515 GCA_964585725.1 uncultured Ectothiorhodospiraceae bacterium
GGACAAGACGGCCGAGGAGCTCTGCGAAGGGTAGCCATCGCTGAACCGTGCGCCGCGCTCCGCCAGTCACCCCTCACAAGGGCTCCCCAGCGCACGGTTCAGCGATGAAGAAGTTATTGCCCTTTTGGCCGCCACCTGCGCTGTGTCTCCCTGAGCACCTCCGCGGTCTGCGGGAAGGCCCCCGCACGCCCGAAGTCGAGCACCGATTGGCCTCCCATGCGCGGATCGACGTCGGTGGCGACCGGGGTGGCGGTGGCCTCCGGCAGGGCCACGAAGCGTACCTTGGGCAGCACGCCCGCCCAGGCCCGCCGCCGCCGGCGATAGAGGATGAGGCCGACGAAGGCGGCCGTGACCAGCCCGCAGAACGAGAACAACCCGCTCGGGCCCATCACCGTCATCAAGGCACCGGCGCCGGCGGGTCCCAGCGCGGCGCCGATGCCGTAGGCCAGCACCAGCCCCCCGCTGGCCGGCAGCCGATCCTCCGGGTCGATGTAGTCGTTGGCGTAGGCGACGCATACCGGATAGATGGTGGCCGTGATGCCTCCGAACAGCGTCGCCAGCACGAACACCTCGCGCCCGAGCGGCAGCGCCAGCACCCGCGTGTGATACAGGGTGAGCCCGGCCAGAGCTGCGCTCACCAGGATGGTCGCGCCGGCGATGAAGGTGATCACCGTGCGCCGGTCGTAGCGATCCGATGCACGGCCCACGGGGAACTGGAACAGAAGGCCGCTGACCACGACCACGCCCATGAAGATGGAGATCTCTGCCAGCGAGAGCCCGATGTCCCGCGCGTAGATGGGGCCCATGCCGAACAGCGCGCCGGTGATGAGGCCGGAGCACGCGCAGCCGATCACCGCCACCGGCGAGATCGCGTAGAGGCGGCGAAAGCCGAAGTGCGGAGCGTGCACGGGCTCGGGGTTCGTGGCATGGGTGATGGCCACCGGCACCACCGCCAGAGAGAACAGCATGGCGGCGATCATGAACAGCTCGCTGGTCGCCGGGTCGCCGAGATTCAGGGCGAGCTGCCCGCCGCCCATGGCCAGGTAGGCGGCCATCATGTACACGGACAGCAGCGTGCCGCGGTTCTCGGGCGTCGACTTGGCGTTGAGCCAGCTTTCGGCCACGATGTAGAGGGCGGCCAGGTTGAACCCGAGCACTGCGCGCAGCACCAGCCACGCGACCTCGGATACCACGAAAGGGAACAGGCAGGCCACCGACGCGCTCAAGGCGCAGAACGTCCCGAAGGCGCGGATGTGCCCGATGCGATTGATGAGCAGGCCCGAGCGCAGCGTGCCGGCCATGAAGCCCGCGTAGAACGCGGACATCATCAGCCCGATGATGCTCTCGGGGAAGCCCTCTATGGCGGCGCGCAGGCCGATGAAGGTGTTGAAGAGCCCGGTGCCGAGGAGGAGCAGGCCGACCGCGATGAGCAGCGACCACATCAACGCGAGCGTCTCGCGCACAGCGGCTATCTCCTTTCAGGGGGCGCCGAGGGGCCGTCTTATAACACGAAGG
>CAZPFD010000212.1:1615-7075 GCA_964585725.1 uncultured Ectothiorhodospiraceae bacterium
ACGAAGAGATTCCTTCTTCCCCTCCTGCGTTAGGCCGCCGGATTCAACCGCGAAGCGAAGCCCACACTTTAATTAACTATTCTTGATCTTTCTTCGTGTCCTTCGTGTTAAGAAGCGGCGTCCGGAGGGGCGCCGCGGGTCAGTAGTTGGAGTCGGGAAACGAAGCCTTGCGCTTGGCGAGGAACTCCTGGAGCGCCTCGTCGATGGCGGGGTCCAACGGCGGCGGCGTGTACTCGGCGAGCATGCGCTGCCAGATCTTGTGGGCGCGCCGGGCGGCGTCCAGGCCGCCTTCGGCCTCCCACTGCTCGAAGGAGTTGTTGTCGGCGATGCTCGACCGATAGAACGCGGTCTCGAAGTGCGCCTGGGTGTGCGCGCACCCCAGGTAATG
Source organism: uncultured Ectothiorhodospiraceae bacterium (assembly GCA_964585725.1). GTDB lineage: Bacteria > Pseudomonadota > Gammaproteobacteria > HK1 > HK1 > CAZPFD01. The sequence continues at coordinate 2,004 of CAZPFD010000212.1, forward strand.
CTGCCCGGGGCCGACCTCGCGGATGGCGTCCATCGCCTGGCCGTTCTCCGAGAGGTCCACGCCGCGCAGAAGCTGATGCATCATGCCCGCCTGGTCGGCATCCAGCACGAACTTCTCGTAGCCCATGCACAGCCCGCCTTCGAGCCAGCCGGCGGTGTGCAGCACGAAGTTCACGCCCGCGAGCACCGTCGGCAGCAGGGTCTGGGCGCTCTCGAACGCGGCCTGGGCGTCCGGGATCTTGGACCCGCACAGGCTGCCGCCGCTGCGGAAGGGGACCCCGAGGCGGCGCGCGAGCGCGGCCGCGATGTAGAGCACCAGGGCGGGCTCCGGCGTGCCGAAGGTGGGCGCCCCCGACTGCATGGAGATGGAGCTGCCGAAGGTGCCGAAGACCACGGGAGCCCCCGGGCGCACGAGCTGGGTGAACGCCATGCCGGCCTGCGCCTCGGCGAAGAGCTGGGCGCAGGTTCCGGCCACGGTCACCGGCGACATGGCGCCCGCCAGGATGAACGGCGAGATCAGTGTTCCCTGATTATGGCGCGCGTACACCTTGGCCGCGCCGAGCATGGTGCCGTCGAAAACCATGGGTGAGTTGGCGTTGATGAGGCTCACGATCACCGTGTTGTTGTCGACGAAGTCCTCGCCGAACACCAGCTTGGCCATGTCCACCGAGTCCTGCGCCCGCTCCGCCGCCGTGACCGAGCCCATGAACGGCTTGTCGCTGTACTTGATGTGGCTGTAGACCATGTCGAAGTGCCGCTTGTTGACGGGCAGATCGACGGGCTCGCAGACCGTGCCGCCGGAGTGGTGGATGTACGGCGACATGTAAGCGAGCTTCACGAAGTTGCGGAAGTCCTCGATGCCCGCATAACGGCGGCCCTCGTCCAGGTTGCGGACGAAGGGCGGGCCGTACGCCGGCGCGAACACCGTATGGTCGCCGCCGATGCGCACGCTGCGCTCGGGGTTGCGCGCGTGCTGGGTGAACTCCCGCGGCGCCGTCGCCTGGATGAGCTGGCGGCACATGCCACGCTGGAAGCGTACGCGCTGGCCCTCGACGTCGGCCCCCGCCTTGCGCCACAGCTCCAGGGCCTGCGGGTCGTCGCGAAACTCGATGCCGATCTCCTGGAGGATGGTCTCGGCGTTGTGCTCGATGGTCTCGAGCCCTTCCTCGCTCAGGACGTCGTAGACGGGAATCCGGCGCGTGATGTACGGGACCCACGCCACGGCGCTGCGCGAGCGCGCCGCGCGCCGCGTGTCGCGAGCACCAGGGCGTCGACCACGCCGCTGTTCTTGCGCGTCGCTCACCGTTCGACCCTCTCGTGTTTCAGGACTGCCGGGAGTATGGGATCGGGCCGGGAGGGCGTCTGGCCAACCGGCGACTCCCGCGTATGCGTGGGCGTCAACACTCGACGGTGTCGAGGTTAGGACCTGGGGCGCTCGTTCTCGGGATCGTAGAGCGGGCGGTAGCCGACGGCCTCGACGTTGAGCGGGTAGCTCTCGTGGAAATATTCCAGCATCAGCTGCCGGCCCTCCTGGCAGTAACGGTACGGTAGATAGCCCATGACGATGTTCTTGCCGAGCGACGGCCCGTAGGCGACGCTGGTGACGTAGGAGCGCCGGTCGAGCTCGTCCTTCAGGACCTCGCCGGTCTCGGGGTCCATGATCGGCCAGGTGCCCACCGGGTAGCGGGCGACGCCGCTGGCGTCCACGTTCTTCGCCATGGTCATGGTGCACAGGTACGCCGGCTGGTGGTCGCGCTCGCGCTGGGCGACATAGGCCGACTTCCCGTGGAAGTCGGCCGCCTTGACCTTGGGCCGGGCGAGGCCCGCCTCGTAGAGGTTGTACTCCGTCAGCAGATCCGCGTTCTGCAGCCGCAGGCTCTTCTCCAGACGCCGGCTGTTGGCGTAGGTCTCGATGCCCACGGGGGTCACGCCCTGCTCGTAGAGCATGTCCCACAGTGACAGGCCGTAGCTGAACGGGAAGTGCAGCTCCCAGCCCTGCTCCCCGACGTAGGAGATACGCAGCGCCGATACCGGGATGCCCCGCAGTGTCACGTCGCGTGACGCGGTGAAGGGGAAGTTCTCCGGCGTGAGCTGTTCCGGATAGTCCGCCAGGGCCTGAAGCGTCGTGCGGGCGTTCGGGCCCCACACGCCCAGGCAGCCGAAGTGATCCGTGCGCTCCTCGATATCGACGCGCAAGCCGCGGTCCTCGGCCATGCGCTTCATCCAGACGCAATCGCGGTTGCCCGCATCGGCGCCGTCGATGACCCGATAGCGGTCCGCGGCCATCCGGATGATGATGAGGTCGGCGCGCACACCGCCCTCGTGGTCCAGGAAGTTCGTGTACACGCCCTTGCCGATGGGGGTATCCCCGCCGACCTTGGCCACGGAAAGATATTCCAGCAGGCTTTCGGCGTCCGGGCCGGAGACGTCGTAGATGGCGAAGTGCGACAGATTGATCATGCCGACGTTCTCGGACATCTCGAGATGCTCGGCGTTGGATACGCGCCAGAAGTGCCGGGCGTCCCACTCGTTCCGCCGCTCGGGCACCCGGTCGGCGTATTTCTCCAGCAGCGGCTCGTTGGCGGCATAGCCGTGCGCGCGCTCCCAGCCGGCCGCTTCCATGAAGTAGCCGCCGAGCTCCTGCTCGCGCGCGTAGAAGGGGCTCCGGCGCAGGTTGCGCGCCTTGGTGTAGGGCTCGCGGTTGTGCACCGGCGGGTTGTAGATCTTGAACGCCGTCTCGTAGCAACGGTCGCGGATGTAGGTGGGCGTCTTCTGAATGGGGTAGTAGCGGGCGACATCGATGCCGTGGTGATCGAGCTCCGTGCGCCCGTCCGTCATCCAGTCCGCCAGGACCTTGCCGATGCCGGGTCCGTCCTTGACCCACACCGACTCGGCGTACCACAGACCCCGGACCGCGGGGGATTCGCCGATGGACGGTCCGCCGTCCGCGGTCACCTGGAGCAGGCCGTTGAACGACCGCCTCTCGTCCCAGCCGAGCTCGCCGAGAATGGGCGTGAGCTCCATCGCCCGCTCCAGGGGCTCCATGACCTGCTCCATGTCCAGGTCGCGCTGGGAAGGGGACAGCCGCGCCTCCTCCTTCTCCAGGATGTCGCGCGGGTGGACCATGCGCGGGGCGCTCTGCTCGTAATAGCCCCATTCGATCTGGCCGCCCTCGGTCGTGGCCGGATCGCCGGTGTCGCGCAGGTAGGCGGAGTTGCCCTGGTCGCGAAGCAGCGGATACCCGATCTCCTTGCCGGTGCCGGCGAAGGCATCGTACGGCCCAAAGAACAGCAACGGATGCTCCACGGGCATGATCGGCAGATCCTCGCCGGCCATTTCCGCGATCAGTCGTCCCCACAGGCCGGCGCACACCACCACGCACGGCGTTTCGATAGTGCCGCGGTGCGTCTCGACGCCCTTGATGCGCCCCTTGCGGATGTCGAGGCTCGTCGCCGGGGTGTTCGCGAACGTCTGGAGCTTGCCGGCCTCCTTCGCCTTCTCCACCAGCAGCCCGACCACTTGCTGCGAGCGGGGAATGACCAGCCCGGCGTCGGGGTCCCACATCGCCCCCTGGATCATGTCCTCCTCGATGAGCGGGAGCTTTTCCTTGGTTTCCCTGGGGCTGATCAGGCTGACGTTGGTGCCGAACGCCTTGCCGGAGCCGACCTTGCGCTTGAGCTCCTCCATGCGCTCGTCATCGCCCCGCCGCGCAACCTCCAGCCCGCCGATCCGGGAGTAATGTCCGAGCTTGTCGTAGAAGGCGACGCTGTACAGGGTGGTGTAGACTGACATGTGGTCGTGCGAGGTCATGAAGCAGAAGTCGGAGGCGTGCGCCGTGGAGCCGATGTCGGTGGGTATGGCGGACTTGTCGATGCCGACGATGTTGTCCCACCCCCTCTCGACGAGGTGATGGACCAGCGAGGCTCCGACGATTCCGCCCTGGCCGATGATCACGACGTCTGCGCTCTTGGGGAACTTCGCCATGAGTTACGTCTCCGCGATGGCCCGGGACTGCGGGGAGTATGGGATCCGCCCCCGGTAGCGTCTGGCCAACTCGCGACCCCCGCGTACGCGTGGGCGTCAAGATTCTTGACGCATTTCCGAACCTGATTACCCACGAAGCTCAGCCATTCTCTGCCGGGGCGGCGGGCCCTTGCTCTGGGTTCCGAGGCTGCGCGTATCTCGGCGCGCGGTGCGGGCCCCGCGATTCGACATCCGTGTCCCAACGCTCGGAGCGGGCCATCCCTGGCCCGAACTGGGGTCAGACACCACTTTCCTGCGCCGGCGCATCCATCGTGATCCCTGAAAGCCCGAAAGTGGTGTCTGACCCCAGTTCCGCCCCGCGCGCTGCTCCGCCGGTCACCCTTCGCAAGGGCCTCGCCACCCCGCTCGAGGGGCCGGGCCCACGGGCTGAAAGTGTTCGACATTTCCGCCCACGTATTTAGAATCGCTACCGGTATGGGTCCGAAGAGCATGGAACCGACGGCATGAAAGTTCTGGTACCCGTGAAGCGCGTCATCGACGCCAACGTGAAGGTCCGCGTGAAGGCGGACCGCACCGGCGTGGAGACCGCCAACGTCAAGATGGCGATGAACCCGTTCTGCGAGATCGCGGTGGAGGAGGCCATCCGCCTGAAAGAGGCGGGCAAGGCGACCGAGGTGGTGGCGGTCTCGGTGGGGATACAGCAGGCGCAGGAAACCATCCGCACGGCCCTCGCCATGGGCGCGGACCGCGGGATCCTCGTGCAGACGGACGTCGCCCTCGAGCCCCTGGGCGTGGCCAAGGTGCTCAAGGCGGTGGTCGAGAAGGAGCAGCCCGGGCTCGTCATTCTGGGCAAGCAGGCCATCGACGACGACAACAACCAGACGGGCCAGATGCTGGCCGCGCTGCTCGGTTGGGCCCAGGGCACCTTCGCCTACCGGCTCGAGTTCAAGGACGGCGCGCTGGAGGTGACGCGCGAGATCGACGGCGGTCTGCAGACGGTCGCCCTCAAGCTGCCGGCGGTGGTGACCACCGACCTGCGCCTGAACGAGCCCCGCTACGCCTCGTTGCCCAACATCATGAAGGCGAAGA
>CAZPFD010000213.1:0-7057 GCA_964585725.1 uncultured Ectothiorhodospiraceae bacterium
CCCTCTTCCTTGGCCCGGTACATCGCCATATCGGCGTTGCGCAGCAGCGCCTCGCCATCGTCTCCGTCGAGCGGATACAGCGTCATGCCCAGGCTCGCGCTCGTATAGAGCTCCTGGCCGCCGACACGGAAGGGCCGGGCGACACTATCCAGGATCTTCTGCGCCAGGCGCGGAGCGTGGTCCACGTGCCCAAGGTCGGTCAGGATCACCACGAACTCGTCCCCGGCCAGTCGTGCCACGGTGTCGCCCTCGCGCACGCTGCCGAGAAGCCGCTCACTCACGTTTTGAAGGAACAGATCGCCGACGCCATGACCGAGGCTGTCGTTAATGGTGTTGAACCGATCGAGATCCAAGGACGCTATGCCGACCGAGCGCTCGTGGCGCCTGGCCTCGAACAGAGCTTGCCGCAATCGGTCCATGAACAGTGCGCGGTTGGGCAGGCCCGTCAGAGCGTCATGATGCGCGAGATAATGCAGTCGCTCCTCGGTACGCTTGCGCTGGACAACCGAGCCAAGCTGCGCGGCGACGCTGGAGACAAGCTCGAGCAGTCGTTTGTCGGCGTCGCGTGGCTCGCGCATGAAGAATTCGATCACTGCGACCACCTCGTCGCCCGCCAGCACCGGGATCCCCATGCCGGATTTGAGGCCCGCCTGGCACGCGAGCGATGCGCGGTGCAGCCCCGTATCCCCGCTCACATCGTGAACCCACAGCGACTGACGCGAAGTCCACACGCGGCCAGGCAGCTCCTCGCCCGCCGCGAACGTGTAGCCCAAGTTGGCTGTGCGGAAGTCCTCCAGTCCTGCCTCCCTGCCGTACCAGGCGGGGCTGCATTCGAGCACGTTTCCGCTCGCGCCCGGCACCCACGCCTGCGCGAGCGTCCAACCGGTGGTCTCGCACACCTTGTCGAGCGTTACCGCCAGCGCTGCATGCACGTCGCCGGCCTCGCTCGCATCCTGGGTGATGCTCTCCAGCAGGCGCAGCTCCCGCTCCGCGCGCTTGCGCTCGGTGACGTCGCGCAGGATAACCGTGAACGTGGTTTTGCCGTTCTCGGTCAGCTTTGAGATATTCGCCTCGGCCGGGAACTCCTCGCCGTTTTTGCGCCGGCCGTAGATCTCTCCGCGCACTTTCATACGCCTGGCGTTCTCGGGCGCGCGGGCGAATGCCTGGACGTGTCTGTGGTGGGCCGCGCCGAAGCGCGAGGGGAGCAACAGATCCAGCAGCTGACCTAGAACCTCCTCGGCCGAGTAGCCGAAGATCTTTTCGGCGCCCTGGTTGAAGACCGTGATCCGCTGATCTTCGTCAATGGTGATGACCGCGTCGGCGGCGATCATGAGCATGTTGTGAAAGCGCGCCTCGCTCGCACGCCGCTCAGCCTCGGCACGCGCGCTCTCTCGCCGCTGCGCGGCCTCTCGCAGCTCGCGCTCCACGGCCGGAAGCAGCCGCTTGAGGCTGCTTTTCATGATATAGTCCTGGGCGCCCGCCTTCATCGCCGCGACGGCCATGTCCTCGCCGATCGTGCCCGAGACGAAAATGAACGGAACGTCGATCCGGCGGCTGCGAACCATCGCGAGCGCCTGCGTGCCTGTGAAGCGCGGCATGGTGTAGTCGCCGAAGATGATGTCCCACGGCTGGCTCTCGAGCGCGGCGCTGAGCGTCTCGGCGGTATCCACGCGCTGGTGGCTTGGTTCGTAGCCGCCGCGCTTCAGCTCGCGCAGCAGCAGGGCGCAATCGTCCTCGGAGTCCTCAATCACCAGCACACGCAGCGCTTGACTCACTTCACGTTTCCTCACGCGGCGGTAGGCGGCGGCTCGTTCAATAGCAACCAATACAGGCCGAGCTGGCGCGCCGCCTCGATGAACTCGTCGAAGTTCACGGGCTTGCGCACGTAGCTGTTGCAGCCGAAGCGGTAGCCGTTGATCACGTCCTGCTCTTCCTTGGAGGAGGTGAGGATGATCACCGGCAGGATGCGGGTGCGCTCCTCGGCACGGATGCGCTTCAGCACCTCGAGGCCGTCCACCTTCGGTAGCTTGAGATCCAGGAGCACGATCTGGGGAAGATAGTCGATGTCGCGCCCGGCGTGCGCGCCCGTGCCGAAGAGGTAATCGAGGGCCTCGGCGCCATCGCGCGCGACCACCACGTCATTCTTGACGTTGTTCTTCTTGAGCGCGCGCAGTGTCAGCGCCTCGTCGTCGGGGTTGTCCTCCACCAGCAGAATGACCTTTCGTCTCATGTTCGGGCTCTCCGACGTGATTCAGAGCGTGAAGTAGAACGTCGCACCCTCGCCCGCCTGCGCTTGCGCCCAGACCCTGCCGCCGTGCTTGTGCACGATGCGCTGCACGGTGGCGAGTCCGACACCCGTGCCCGGGAACTCGCGTGCGTCGTGCAGCCGCTGAAAGGCGCCGAAGAGTTTGTCTCCATAGGCCATGTCGAACCCGACCCCGTTGTCGCGCACGAAGTACGCGGGTTTGCCGTCGTGCTCGGTCCGGCCGAACTCGATGCGCGCACCGGCGCCGTTGCGGGTGAACTTCCAGGCGTTGCTGAGCAGATTCTCGAGAGCGATGTGTAGCAGCCGGGGATCTCCCTGCGCGCGGATCGACGGCTCGATGGCAAAGTCGGCCTCGCGCTGGGGGGCCTGCTCGCGCAGTTCCAGCGCAATCGCGCCTGCGAGATTGGAGAGATCCACCTCCTCGCGGCGGACCTCGGAGCGCGTGATTCGTGAGAGCGTGAGCAGATCGTCGATGAGCTGGCCCATGCGCCGCGCCGCGGCACGAACGCGCGCGAGGTACTCCTGGCCTTCGGCGTCCACGCGCTCGCCGTAGTCCTCCAGCAGAGCTTGACTGAAACCGTCAATGGCGCGCAGTGGGCCGCGCAGGTCATGGGACACTGAGTAACTGAACGCCTCCAGCTCCTTGTTGACGGCGCTCAGCTCTGTCAGATAGCGATCCCTTGCTTTGTTGCTCGCGAGCAGCGCCTCGTGGTAACGCCGAATCGTATTGAGCCAGAGAAAGCCCATGATGACCATGACAGCGAAAGTGACCAACGTGAGGGCAGCGATGGCGCGCTGTAAGGCTCTGATGGGGGCCAGCACAGCGGTGATCGGTTGGCGGGAGAGCGCGACCCATCCGATGGGCGCAATGGACGCGTAGCTGATGAGACTCTCCTCACCGGTCACCGGGTCCACCGTCTGCTCGGAGCCTTGCTCACGGGTGAGCGCCTTTTGGATGAGCGGGTGCGAAGCCAGGGAGAGGGGCGATCCCTCATCGTCATCGAGTCTCGAAGCCAGGACGCCCTCATGGTCGATCAACGCCACCGACCCTCCGGCGGACGGCTCGATCTGCGCGAGCCAGCGAATCATGGCGTCAACGGTATGTTGCGCGACCAGGTAGCCGATGGTCCGGTCCCGGCTGTTCCGGATGGGGGTGGCGATCGCGACGAGGTAAGGTTGGGGTGGCGCGGTCCTTTTGTAGACCTTGGAGACATAGGTTGCTTGTCTGCCCGAGACGCCCTTGAACCAATTCCGCCAGGCGAAATTCTGTTCAATGACCTCGGGGGCGGGTGGATAGTCGGACCAGAGAAATCCCTCGGGATCGGCGATGAAGGCGCGGTTGAATTGCGGGTTTTTGGCCACGAGATCTCCCAAGTGGCCACGGGCACCCTCCGTATCCCTTGCTTCCACAAAGCTCACCACTGAAGGCCGACGTGCAAAGCTTTCCACGTAGTGGATCAGGCCATCGAAGTGCTCCTGGACCACTGGTGCGATCAGGCGTGCCGTGACGGCATTTTGATGCACGGCCTGCGCTTCGAGCGAGCGACGTACCTGTGTTGACACGAGAAAGGCAAGTGTTCCCATCAGCAGAGCGAGCACGAGCAACAACGTCGAGAAAAGCCGCCACCGGGACCTTAAGAACCAAGGTACGGAGGGACTGAACGCCGTTCTTCTGCTGCCCTCGCTGGGCGACCTATCGTGAGGCTTCTGCTCTGCCGTCATGAGCCCTTTCCTGACGCACGGCTTTGTAATTCACCGCCGGGGTGAGCGCTACTTCGTCAGGGTTGTCCTCGTCCCCTTCCTCCGGGTATCCGGTCGCCCGCAAAATGCCCGACAGGGTAACGCCGGAAGGACGAAGGACAAGGCGCGTCGAGCCGGCCTCGAAGCGGAAGTGTGAGTTATGGTGTGAAGGGACCGAAAAGGTAGCGCCATGACGTTTCGGGCAGGCGGGAGTTTCCCATAAAGCCCGTTATCGGCGGAGCCGTTTCTACCTTTAACGAAGGACTGCCCCGGAGGACGAGCGGCCCTTCTAGCGGGCATGCTTGTTGCCTGGATATCCTGTCCCGACGGATAAATGTCCGCCGCGCCTCGCTCTTTCTGGACAGATACCATCTTATCCATGCGAATGAGCAGCGGGGCGCCGCCCCCGAAGCGCCATGCTGGCCGTTGGCCGAGGCTGTAGGAAAAATCCGCTCACAATCCGTGGGTTCTTGCAGACCAAAAACCCACACAAGGCGGGATTTCTGGGGGCGTAAGAGGGATAGGAGCGTCGGTCGCAAGAGGGCGCTTGCCGAAGTCTTAGATTTGCAATTGCTTGTCCGCCTTACCTGAAGGCGCTACAAAGCAATTGTGGAATACTTGACGCCCCAAAGGAGCAAAAACTCATAGCCGTTACGGTAAGCTCGTCCGCTGCGTCGCAACATTTATAGAGCCGCGCCCGTCGGTATCCGGGTTATCTGCATCTCACAGCTTTCGCCGAACGACTGCTGCCGCGACTCTTCCTCTTGATGACCTCCATCACCCCGCGCCGATGCTCAGCTAAAGATCGCCACAGGTGAACCGAAGAGCTTGCGCATTGCGCATCGCCCGTCCGAGTCGGGGGAACTTCCTTCCTTGTCGTTCCAGCTCTCTGCGACCAGAAAACCAGCCTCCGGGGCCCGAGGCTCCGCCGCACCGACGAACACCGGAAGAACGCTCGACGTCGTGTGTTGGCTCGTCGATCTCTACCGCATCGCCCAGCGCCGTGCGCACGGCGCCGGCTCCGACGAGCTGCTCAGCGTCATACTCGCGCGCGTGGTCCAGGGGTTTGCCGCTACTTCTGGAAGCTTCGCGCTCCTTGACGAGGGCGGCGATATACTGACCCTCGTGGCCGGAATAGGTCTGGCCGAAGGCGTGGTGGGCCAGCGCATCGAGCTCGGCGAAGGTATTCTCGGCGCAGTGGTGGCCGCGGACCGTCCGCGCCTACTGAGCGGCGATCTGTCCCGCAGCCCTGACGATGCCAAGCGAACGGCAGGACGACGCTCTCCCCGCCCGGCCTCCGCTATGTGCTGGCCATTGCGTACGGAGCAAAGCGTGATCGGCGGCATGAGCATCAATCGCTCGGCCGAGCTCGCCCCCTTTACGGAGGATGATCTCAGGGAAGGCGGGATCATGGTGGACGTCATCAGCCTCGTACTCGAGACTCTGCGTCTTCATGAGAGCCACGAGCACCAAATCAAAGAGCTCGAGCGGATGCATCGCGAGCTCGAGCAGGCGCAGGTCCAGCTCGTGCAGTCGGAAAAGCTCGCTTCGGTTGGGCAGCTTGCCGCTGCGGTAGCACACGAGATCAACAATCCCATGGGGTACGTGAAGTCCAACCTCAATACGCTGGCCGAGTACGTCGACGGCCTGCTACGGCTGACCGATGCCTACGAGAACCACAGCGCGCAGGTGGCGGCCGTCAAACAGGACATCGGTTTGGACTACATCCGCACCGATCTGTCGAACCTTATACACGAGACCCGGGAGGGCATGAGCCGGGTGCAGGGTATCGTGCAGGATCTCAAATTCTTCTCCCATATGGACTCGAAGACCTGGGAGTACGCCGACCTGCACGCCTGTCTCGACAGCACCGCCAATATCGTACGAAACGAGATTAAGCACAAAGGCCGCCTCGAGAAGGAGTACGGGACGCTTCCGCCGGTGTGGTGCCAGCCCTCGCAGCTCAATCAGGTCTTCATGAACCTTATCGTCAACGCCGTACAAGCGATCGAGCATGGCGGCGAAATTGTGCTCTGCACAGGCGTCAGCGACGACGGCGCGTGGGTATTTGTGGAGGTCGCGGATAACGGCGCGGGGATCGCAACCGGGAATTTGACCCGTATGTTCGAGCCGTTTTTCACTACCAAGCCGATCAATCAGGGTACGGGCCTTGGGCTTTCCATATCGCGCGACATTGTGCAGCGGCACGGTGGCCGCATCGAGGTCGAAAGACATCCGATTAGTGGAACCTCTTTCCGCGTTTGGCTTCCCATCAAGGCGCCGACCGACGAAGGGGCGCCAGACGGGTAATTGGATACAGAGGAGAATGCTATGCACCGCGTCATGCTTGTGGATGATGAAGAGAATGTCCTGCGGGCGCTCGTGCGAGTGCTGCGCCGTGAGAAGCTGGAGGTCGAGACTTACACTTCGGCCCCCGAGGCACTGAGGCGCCTCGAGGTGATACCCTTCGATGTCATTGTGGCTGACTACCGTATGCCCGAGATGAACGGCGTGGAGTTTCTGACGCAAGCGAAACGCCTCCAGCCCCAGACTATGCGGCTGATTCTGAGCGGGATGGCCGACCGGGACGCCCTCGAGAAAGCGATCAACCAGGCCGAGATCTATCGCTTCGTCTCCAAGCCGTGGGACGATGATGAGTTACGCAATCTAATCTCGGCCACGCTCGAGGAACGCCACCGTCGGACCGAGGATCAATTGCTGGCCGAGCAAGCTCGTCGGAAAGGCCCCACCGACCGGTAATTTCACATCCGTGTCAGCATGGCCACAATCCAGGAGTCAGCTACAACCCTCATAACAAATATAGATTTTCGGCTTTTGGGCACCCACACCACGCACGGACGATCCCTACCTGCAGCGCGCGCTCCAGGCTCAGGCTGCCGCTGACGAGATCATTGCGCTCTGTATGCATGCGGCAAGTGTAGAGGCTGCCACTAACGAGGAAGAATGGATCAAGCATGGCTTTAAGTTAGCTTCGCACGAGGATCACGACATCGTCTTCATTCGGCTCTTGCTTGATACGTTGAAGCCGTC
>CAZPFD010000214.1:0-6983 GCA_964585725.1 uncultured Ectothiorhodospiraceae bacterium
AAGATCCAGTCGGGGCGCTCGCGGCGGATCTGGAGCCACGTGGAGCGCTGCTCCTGTCCCGGATGGTCCACCGCATAGAGCAGCAGCTCGTAGCCGTGCTGCTTGGACAACGTCTCCAGGGTCGGGATGGGCTCCTTGCCGTAGGGGCTGTTGTGGTAGACGAGGGCGATCTTCTTGCCCTCGAGGTTCCCGAAGCCCCCTTCCTGCTCCGCCACGTACTTCACGAAGGCCGAGGCCTGGCTCCAGTAGGTGGCGGGGAAGTTGAACGTCCACTTGAACACGCGACCGTCGGCCGCCGCCGTCTGGCCGTAGCCCATGGAATGGATCGGAACCTCGTCGACGCGCGCCTTGGGGATGAGCTGGTAGGTGATCCCCGTGCTGTAGGGATCGACGTAGGAAGCGCCCGTCGGTCCCTGGTTCTTCAGCTTCTCGTAGCACTCGACGCCGAGCTTCGTGTCGTAGCGGGTCTCGCACTCTTCCCAGGTGATCTTGACGCCGTTGATGCCGCCGTCGCGGGCGTTCAACAGCTTCAGATAGTCGACCATACCGTTGGCCACGGGAACGCCGTTCGGCGCATACGGACCGGTACGGTATACGAGCAGCGGAACGAACTGCTCCTGCTGGGCGAGCGCGGCGTTGGCGCCGAACAGCCCCGAGAGCCCGACCAGGGCCGCGACGGCCCCCAGAGTCAACGTCTTGAGCTTCATTGCGTCCTCCTTTGTGCCCTCAGGCACCCTGACTACCTGTATCTTCTTCTGCTTTCTGAGAGTGGCGAAAGCCTAGCATGCCTCCGTATGAGCGGCAATTTCACGCCTGCGTCGCCGAAATACCCCTTCCGCTAGTAGGGGAAAGGCCACAGGCGCAGCCTCTCCTTCGTGATCTGCCACAACCGCGCGAGACCGAGCGGCTCGACGATCAGGAAGAAGATGATTAATCCGCCGAAGATCATCGTCTCGAGCTGCTTGGCGAGGGCCACCGACATCTCCAACCCCACCATATGGGGCGCATTGGTGAGCAGGATGGGCACGACCGTGATGAACAGCGCACCCAGGACCGAGCCGAGAATGCTGCCCAGCCCGCCGATGATGATCATGAACAGCACCAGAAACGAGATCGTGATATCGAAGGCGATGGTCTCGACGCTCCCCAGATACACGGCGAAGAAAAGCGCACCGGCAACCCCGCACAGATAGGAGCTGATGGCGAAGGCCGAGAGCTTTGCCACGAAGGGGCGGATGCCGATGATCTCGGCGGCGATGTCCATGTCGCGGGTCGCCATCCACATGCGTCCGATCCGCCCGCGCACCAGGTTCTTGCTCGCGAGCGCGAACACCGCCAGCAATGCCAGCGCGACCAGGTAGCGCGCCGTCGCGCTCGCTTCCGGACCCGTGACCATCACCCCGCCGACGGTGCGCGGCACCATGGTGATGGTCCCGGACGGGTTGTAGTTGTAGAACCAGCCCACCCGATTGAACAGCCACACCAGGAAGAACTGAGCCGCGAGCGTCGCGACGGCCAGATAGAACCCCTTGATGCGAAGGCTGGGGATCCCGAAGAGCACGCCGACGGCCGCCGCCGGAATACCCGAGAGCAGGAACACGACAATGATATTGAGGTCCGGGAAGGCCGTCGCCAGCTTGTAGGTGGCGTACGCGCCGCAGGCCATGAACCCGCCGGTGCCCAGTGAGAGCTGCCCCGCGTAGCCGGTGAGCAGATTGAGACCGAGGGCCGCCAGCGAGAAGACGATGGACGGGATCAGGATCGCCTGGAGCCAGTACTCGTTGGCGACGAGGGGCACCACGAGAAACGCCAGCACCAGCATGCCGATCACGAAGAACCGATCCTGCGCGATGGGGAAGATCGCCTGATCGTCCTGGTACGTGGTCTTGAACTGCCCGGCTTCTCTATAAAACATACTCAGAGCCCTGTTGGTGGCCTTCGCTTCGCTCAGCCACCACCCTACATTTCTATACGCGCTCGATGATGCGCTCGCCGAAGAGCCCCTGCGGGCGGAAGAACAGGAACACCATGGCCAGCACGTAGGCGAACCAGTTCTCGATGGCCCCGCCGATGAGCGGACCCCAGTAGATCTCGGCGATCTTCTCGCCCACGCCGATGATGATTCCGCCGATCACCGCGCCGGCGACCGAGTTGAAGCCGCCCAGGATCAGGACCGGCAGCGCCTTGAAGGCGATCAGCGACAGCGAGAACTGCACCCCCGTGGACGCGCCCCACATGACCCCGGCGACGAGCGCCACGAGTCCCGCGATCGACCACACGACGACCCAGATGGTGTTGAGCGGAATGCCCACGGAGAGGGCGGCCTGGTGGTCGTCGGCCACTGCGCGCAGCGCGCGGCCGACCGGGGTCTTCTGCAGGAACAGGGCGACCCCGGCGACCAGCACCGCCGCGATGATGGCGGAGGATATCTCGAACTTGTTGAGCAGCATGCCGCCCATCATGAACGGCTCGTCGGGGATGCCGATGTCGAGCTGCTTCACGTTGGAGCCCCACAGCAGCTCGCCGAAGCCCTCGAAGAAAAACGCGAGGCCGATGGTGGCCATGAACAGCACGATATGCGGCTGGTTGACGAGGGGGCGCAGCATGAGCCGTTCGATGGCGAAGGCCAGCGCCACCATGACGGCGAGGGTGAAGATGATGGCGGCCCAAACCGGCATTCCGTGCTCCATGAGCCCGACGAGGGTGAGCGCGGCGAACAGCACCATGGCGCCCTGGGCGAAGTTGACGACGCCGGACGCCTTGAAGATGAGCGCGAAGCCGAGCGCCACCATGGCGTACATGATCCCCGTCATGAAGCCGCCGATCACCACCTCGGCGAAGAACAGCGGCGCCTCGGCCATGTCGAGGAAGGGAGATACGAACACGCTGTAGAGCACGTCCATCGTTCAATTCTCGGGGACGGATCTATTCTCTTCGCAGTTCACGGTGACGCGACCTCGTCATGGCTGCAGAAAATAGATCCGTCCCCATCAATCGTGCACCGTCCCGAGGTAGGCCTCTATGACGGCCGGGTCGTTGCGCACCTCGTCGGGCGTGCCGTCGGCGAGCTTGCGTCCGTAGTCGAGCACCACGACGCGGTCGGAGATGTCCATGACGACACCCATATCGTGCTCGATGAGGGCGATGGTGGTGCCGAACTCCTCGTTGACGTCCAGGATGAAGCGGCACATGTCCTCCTTCTCCTCCACGTTCATGCCCGCCATGGGCTCGTCCAGCAGAAGCAGCTCGGGCTCCGCCGCCAGGGCGCGCCCGAGCTCCACGCGCTTTTGCAGCCCGTAGGGCAGCCGCCCCACCGGCGTGCGGCGGATGGCCTGAATCTCGAGGAAGTCGATGATGCGCTCGACGAACGCGCGATGCTCGAGCTCCTCGCGCCGCGCGGGCCCCCAGTGCAGGGCCTGCCACAGGAAGTTGGCTTTCATCTTGAGGACGCGCCCGGTCATGATGTTGTCGAGGGTGGACATGCCCCTGAACAGCGCGATGTTCTGGAACGTGCGGGCGATGCCCTGAGCGGCGGCCTCGTGGGGGCGCATGCGCGAGCGCGTCTGCCCCTTGTAGGGGATGGTACCCTCCTGCGGGTGGTAGAAGCCGTTGATGACATTGAGCATCGAGCTCTTGCCCGCGCCATTGGGTCCGATGATGGCGCGGATCTCGTGCTCGCGGATGTCGAAGCTCACGCCGTCGAGGGCTTTGACGCCGCCGAAGGACAGGCTGACGTTGTCGACCTGGAGCAGGGACTCCCCCAGCTGCCGTTCATCCACCGTCGCCAGGGCTACGCTCATGCGGACACTCGATCTCAGGCGGCCTTCGCGAGCGGCTCGAAAGTCTTGGCATCCCGAATCGGCACGTCGGCCCTGAGCATTCCTTTGCGGCCGTCCTCGAAGGTGACCTCCACTTCGGCCTGACAGTGCGCCTCGTCGGAGTAGAGGGCGTCGATGAGCTTGTGGTAGCGCTCGAAGATGATGCGGCGGCGGACCTTGCGCGTGCGCGTGAGCTCGCCGTCGTCCGCATCCAGGTGCTTGTGCAGAACCAGAAAGCGCCGGATCTGCGAGGAGGCGAGGTGCGGCTCCGCGGAAAGATCGCGGTTGACCTGCTCGACGCACTCCTGAATCAGGTCGTAGACCTCCTTGCGCTGGGAGAGGTCATGGTAGCCCGAGTAGGGGATGTTATGGCGCTCGGCCCAGTTGCCCACTGCCTCGAGATCGATGCACAGGAAAGCGGTCGCGTAGTCGCGCTCGTGGCCGAAGACCACGGCCTCGGAGATGCTCGGGAAGAACTTGAGCTTGTTCTCGATGTACTTGGGCGCGAACATCGAGCCGTCCTTGAGCTTGCCCACGTCCTTGGCCCGATCGATGATGTGCAGGTGCCCGTCCTCGTCGAAGAAGCCGGCGTCGCCGGTGCGCACCCATCCGTCGCTGGTCTTCACCTCCGCCGTCGCCTCGGGGTTCTTGTAGTAGCCGGCGAACACCCCGGGGCTGCGGTACAACACCTCGCCGTCGTCGGCGATCTTGATCTCGACTTCCGGTGCGGGCGTGCCGACGCTGTCGACCTTGACCTCGCCGTCGGGCTGGATGGTGATGAACACCGCCGCCTCGGTCTGGCCGTACAGCTGCTTGATATTGATGCCGAGCGCCCGGTAGAAATCGAAGATGTCCGGGCCGATGGCCTCGCCCGCAGTGTAGGCCAGGCGGATGCGCGACAGCCCCAGCGTGTTCTTGAGCGGTCCGTATACCAGCAGGCGTCCGAGCCGATACAGCATGCGGTCCTTCAAGGGCACCGGCTTGCCGTCGAGGATGTCGCTCCCCACGCGCCGCGCCAGATCCATGAAGAAATGGAACACCGTCCGCTTGAGTCGGCCCGCATCGTCCATGCGGATCATTACGGTGGTGAGAATGTTCTGCCAGATCGGCGGCGGCGCGAAGAAGTACGTGGGACCGATCTCGCGCAGGTCGTTGAGCAGCGTCGCCGCGCTCTCGGGGCAGCTCACGCAGAATCCCGCCGCGTACGACTGGGCGTAGGAGAAGATGTTGTCGCCCACCCAGGCCATCGGCAGATATGCGAGCACCTCCTCGTCCGCGCTCAACCCCTCGCGCTCGATCCCGTTGCGCGCGGTGATGATCATGTTGTCGTTGGTGAGCATGCACCCCTTGGGGTTGCCGGTGGTCCCCGAGGTGTAGAGGATGATACCGACGTCTTCGCCCTTGCCCTTGTTGACCTCGTCAAGGAAGAAAGACGGGTGCTCGGCGTGGTAGCGGCGTCCCAGCTCCTGGATGTCGTCGAAGGAAACCAGAAAGTCCTGCCGGTAGTTGCGCAGTCCGCGGGCGTCGTCGTAGATGATCAGCTCGAGCTGCGGGCAGTGGGCCTTGATCTCCAAGAGCTTGTCCACCTGCTCCTGGTCCTCGGCCACGACGAAGCGCGCCCCCGCGTGGTCCATCACGAACTGGAGCTCGGCGGCGACCGAGTCCTGGTACATGGGAACGGGAACACCGCCGAGCGCCTGCGCGGCGCACATCGACCAGTACAGGCGCGGCCGGTTGTCGCCGATGATGGCGACCTTGTCGCCGCGCTCGAACCCCCTCGCCGCGAGCCCGCAAGCCAGCGCCCGCACCTCGTCGCAAACCTGGCGCCAGCTCGACGTCTGCCAGATCCCGTAGTCCTTCTCCCGGATGGCGTGCCCATCGGCCATGCGCTCGGCGTTGCGCAGCAGCAGCTTGGGGAAGGTATCGGGGACCTCGGCGGCCGGCCTCGCGGCGACCTCGCCAGGCGCCCGTTCGGCGCGTGCCGGATCGCTGGCCAGGGGCTCCGCAATGCGCTCTTCCATGGGTTTCACGGCTCGGTGCTCGTTCTTATGGTGACAACAGGGCGGAGACGAGGTTCAACGGCGCGGTACCGCCCCCGCACCCACGGATTTTTCGGATCTTAACCAATCCCGGCACCGCCCGGGCAGACGGTTATTAGAACGCTTTTTCCAGGATTTGCAAAATTCCGCGCCCGCATACGGGCGCGCCCGAGGTCTCGGCGGCGGGAATGCCGATCCCGAGCCGGGCGCTCACCGGCCCCGGAACCGCGCCTCGCGTTTCTCGAGAAACGCGCCCATGCCCTCTGTCTTGTCTTCCGTGCCGCAGCACAGGGCGAAGGCGTCGTTCTCCAGCAGACACGCGCTGTCCAGATCCATGTGCTGCCCCCCTTGCACCGATTGCTTGGCCAGACGCACGGCGATGGGGCCCTTGGCGGCGACGGTGCGGGCCATGCCCATGGCCTCGTCCATCAGCCGCTCCGGCGCGTGCACATGGTTGACCAGCCCCAGCGCCAGGGCCTCGTCGGCCTTGACCTGACGGGCAGTGGTGATGAGCTCCAGGGCGCGTGCGCGCCCCACGAGCCGCGTCAGGCGCTGGGTCCCGCCGAACCCCGGGATGATGCCGAGGTTCACCTCCGGCTGCCCGAAGACCGCGCGCTCCGAGGCCAGAATCCAGTCGCAGCTCATCGCCAGCTCGCAGCCGCCGCCCAGCGCATAGCCGTTGACGACGGCGATCGCGGGGATGGGGAGGAGCTCCAGGCCGCGGAAAGCCCGAATACCCCTCGCGGAGAATGCTTTCCCCTCCGGCGCCGTCATCGCCCGCATGGCGGCGATGTCGGCGCCGGCAACGAACGCCCGATCGCCCGCCCCGGTGACCAGCAGGACACGGGCCTCCGCGTCCGCGCCGACCTCGGCCACGGCGGCCGCGATCTCGTCGAGGGTCTGGCCGTCAAGGGCATTGAGCACCTTGGGCCGGTTCACGGTCAGCAGATAAATGCCCTTCTCGGACTGTTCCAGGAGGATGTTCTCGTAAGCCATATCGTGATTCGTGATCCGTGATTGGTGGTGGGTGGGAGCGGACCCCAGTCCGCGATCTTTTCGTTACCTCATTGCCCACGAAACTCAGCTACGCCCCACCGGGACGGCGAGCCACTTGCTCCGGGTTCCG
>CAZPFD010000215.1:0-6850 GCA_964585725.1 uncultured Ectothiorhodospiraceae bacterium
CCCGCTCCGAGCGTTGAGACAGGATGTCGAATCGCGAGGCCCGTCCCGCGCGCCGGAATACGCGGAGCCTCGGAACCCTGAGCAAGGGCCCGCCGACCCGCGCTCAGGCCGCGTTGAGCTTACCCTCGCGCACCAGCTCGTCGGTCACCTTGTCCACCGCCCGGCGGGTGCGCTCGACGATGTCGTCCACTTCCTCGCGGGTGACGACCAGCGGGGGCGCAAAGCCGAGGATGTCCCCGTGGGGCAGCGGGCGCGCGATGAGCCCGTTCTCCAGGCACGCGGCAGCGACACGCGCCCCCACCTTGAGCGACGCCTCGAAGCGCTCCTTCTTCTCACGGTCGGCGACGAACTCGAGGGCCGCGAGCAGCCCCACGCCGCGCACCTCCCCCACCAGCGGCCGCTCGTCGAAGGCCTCGTGCAGACGCTGCTGGAAGTAAGCGCCGGTCTCGCGAGCGTTGTCGGCGAGCTTCTCGCGCTCCACGATGTCCAGATTGGCAATCGCGGCCGCGGCGCCCAGGGCGTGCGCGGAATACGTCCAGCCGTGCCCGATGGGACCCATCTTCTCGGCCCCCTCCTCGAGCACCTGCCAGACCTTCTCGCTCACGATCACGCCGGACAGCGGAAAGTAGCCGCTGGTGATGCCTTTGGCGACCGTGATCAGATCCGGCTCGATGCCGTACACGTAGCTGCCGAAGTCGGCGCCGATGCGCCCGAACCCGGTGACCACCTCGTCGGCGATGAGCAGCACGTCGTACTTCTCCAGCACGCCCTGAATGGCCCGCCAGTACCCCTCCGGCGGCGGAATGATGCCGCCGGTGCCCATCACCGGCTCGCCGATGAAGGCGGCCACGGTGTCGGGGCCCTCGTCCAGGATCATCCGCTCGAGCTGCTCGGCGCACCACGCGGAGAACTCCCGCTCGCTCATCCCGGGCTCGGCGCCCCAGTAATGGTGCGGCGTCACCGTGTGCTTCACCTGCGGCAGCGGCAGATCGAACGCCTCGTGGAACAGCGGCAGCCCGGTCAGGCTTCCCGACATGATCCCCGAGCCGTGGTAGCCCCGATGCCGGGAGATGATCTTCTTCTTCTGCCGGCGCCCGAGCACGTTGTTGTAGTACCACACGAGCTTGACCTGGGTCTCGTTCGCGTCCGAGCCGGACATGCCGTAGTAGACCTTGCTCATTCCCTGCGGCGCCATGCGGATGATCCGCTCCGACAGGCGGATGGTCGGCTCGTTGGAGTGCCCTACGTAGGTGTGGTAGTAGGCGAGCCTGCGCCCCTGCTCGTGGATGGCGTCCGCTATCTCCGTGCGGCCGTATCCGACGTTCACGCAGTAGAGGCCGGCGAAGCCGTCGATGAGACTGGTGCCTTTGGTGTCCTCGATGCGGATTCCCTTGCCGCTCGCGATGATGCGCGGACCGCCGGATACCCCGTGCGCGTGATCCTTGAGGTGAGTGGACGGATGAAAGACCGTCCGGCGGTCCAGCTCCTCCAGAGACAGATTGTGATCGATTATGTTGGGCATAATGCCTCCCTGACACAGAGGTGCACAGGGGCGTTAACCTTCCAGGCCCGCCATGCACACGTATTTCAGCTCGGTGTACTCGTCGATGCCGTAGCGTCTCTCCACGGGCACTCTTCGATAATGCCCAAGATAGGGGAAACGGCCCCGAGAGTGGGCCCGAAGTTGGCCCGCGGCGCAGAGGCTTCTTCTGCCCCCGCGCATCCGTGCAGCGTTTCTTTTGGCAGGCCCGCCGCGGGCTACTCGGCCAGGTTGCTCTCCGATTTCTGCATGGAGAGGAGCCTGCGCAGAGGGAACTCGCGCTGGCGCTTGATGGGCTTGGTCACCACGTAGGTGAAGTAACGGAGGATACCGATCTCGGCGTCCAGCAGCGACTCCATCAGACGCTGGTACTGCTCGATGCCGGTCGTGACCACGTGCAGCACGTAGTCCACTCCGCCGCCGACGGCGTAGCACTCGATGATCTCGGGCACCGCCTGGATCGCCGCCTCGAAGCGCTCGAAATCGGAGGCCTGGTGATTGCGCAGCGTAAGCTCGACAAAGAACTGCTCGGTCTTCAGGACGCGGTGGAGATCGAGGTCCGCGTGGTAGCCGCGGATCAGGCCGGCCTTCTCCAGCCGCCGCATGCGCTCCCAGCAGGGACTGGGCGAGAGTCCGATCTCGTCGGCCAGCTTCAGCTTCGTGATGCGGCCGTCGCGCTGGAGCGCCACCAGGATTCGGATGTCGAACTCGTCGAGCTTCATCCGATTCGGTAGACGCGAGTTTGCGTCTCGCACCGCTCGCCAACCCTGTAAGGAGTTCTTATTCAGGACGACTCATAGTCCAGCGCCACCACGGCGATGGTGTCACCCATCTGCACCAGCCCCGGAAAGTGGCGGCCGATGACCAGACCCGTGCGCCGCGCCGTGAGCTCGAGCGGCGGACGGTCGGGGCGCTCGTAGAAGTGGATGCGCCCGATCACGGATCCGGCTTCGATGGCGGCGCCGAGGTCCACCGCCGGCTCGTAGAGCCCGCTGTCGCGGGCAGCCACGTAGCACAGGCTGTCCGGGGTGTGCATGAGACGGGTGGGCCTCGCCTCGCCCGGCTCCTCCTGCGCCGGCGCCCGACCGATCACGCCGAAGTGGCGCAGGATGTTGTAGGCGCCGGCTTCGGCGATTCGCAGGGTGTCGGTCCTCAGCGTGCCCCCGCCGCCGAGCTCAGTGGAGAGAAATATCTTGCCCATGCCTTCCACCGCGGTGTCCAGCATGCCCTCGTTATCGAGCTCGAGCAGCACGAGCCCCACCGGCGCACCGAACGCCCGCAGCGCCGCCAGAGTCTTCTCCTCGAGGGCCTTGTCCTCCAGCTCGTGCATCACCGCGCAGGGGAGGAAGTCGAGGGTCTTGCCGCCCGAGTGAATGTCGAGCACGACGTCCGCGCGGGGCAGGAGCTCGGTATACACGTAGTGCGCGATCATGCGCGTGATGGACCCGTCGCGCTCACCCGGGAAGGCGCGGTTCATGTTGACGCCGTCGATGGGCGACACCCGGGTGCCGGCGCGGACCGCGGGCAGATTGAGAGCCGGCAGGATGATCACGCGTCCGGAAACCTCGGCCGGGTCGAGGAACTGCGCCACCTTGAGCAGCGTCACCGGGCCCTCGTACTCGTCGCCGTGGCTGCCGCCTGTTATCAGAATCGTGGGCCCCTCTCCGTTCTTGACGACGACGATCGGCAGCCACATGGATCCCCAGGCCGAGTCGTTGCGGGAGTACGGAATGGTCAGGTGGCCGAACTGCTTGCCCTCGGCCTCGTAGTCGACGCTGGGGGCGATGCGCGAGGGTTTTTGAACCGCGGAATCCATACGCTGCTACCGGCGTGCGCGAATCACGAACGATCGGATAGTAGGAGGTAACCCGGGGGTGCGCAATAGGGCCTCCGCCCCATCGCGCCCGCGCGTGCCGCGCCGCGCGTCAGAGGCCGGCGGCGGAAGCGCCCGTGCCCGCTTCGAAGCCGCCCTCCGCGGGGTCCGAGCGCAGGGAGAGGTCCTCGCTGGTGCGCGCCAGACGCTCGATCAGGGTCCTCACGAACATCCGGTTGAAGCGAAGCTGGCATGGCATCGAGGCCTGCTCCATCAGGATCTCGTTGATCTTCAGCAGCAGGACGTCGCTGTTGGCCACGATGCTGGCGGTGCGCTTGGTCTTCGCCAGATAGCCCATCTCCCCGAAGCAGTCGCCCGTGCCCAGCGTGCAGATGTTTCTGCCCCGCTTGCTGACGATCACCTCCCCCGACACGATGATGAAGAAGGAGAGATCCACGCTGCCCTCGGTGATGATGGGCTCACCCGCCGAATGCGTGGTCCAGACCGCCGCGCGCACGACCTCCCAGATCTCGGAGTCGGGGAAGCTCTGGAAGAACCCGAGCTTCCTCAGGGCGCGGAACTTCTTCTCGTCGGTCCGCTCGGTGCTCGCCGGCTGGCGGCCCCCGATGAGCCCCACCATCTCGTCCGCCATCTCACTGCCCAGCTGGTAGCGCCGGGCGATGTCCTTCTCCATGGCCCGGTGCACGACGCGCTCGAGCACCTCAGGCGCCTCGGGCCGCAGGCTGCGCAACGGAGGCGCCTCCGCCTTCTCGATCTTGTACAGGAGCTGGTGCAGATTCGTGGCGGTGTACGGCGGCTTGCCGGCCAGCAGCTCGAACGCTACGACGCCGAGCGAGTAGAGATCGGTCTGGCTGGTGATCATCTCCTCCCGTATCTGCTCGGGCGACATGTACTTGGGGGAGCCCACCATGCCGATGAGCTGTGTCGTGTCGCTCGCGAGGCGCTGGGCGATGCTGAAATCGCCGATCTTCACCTCCCCCTCGCGGGTCAGCATGATGTTGGAGGGTTTGATGTCGCAATGGATGACGCCGCGCTGATGGGCGTAGTCGAGCGCCTGTGCGCACTTGTAGAGGATCTCGACCACCGTGTCGATGGGCAGCAGATTGTCGACGCTGCAGTACGGGCGAAGGGTCTGCGCGCCCTCGACGTACTCCATCACGAAGTACGGTTGACCGTCCTTGTCCTCTCCGTAGTCGTAGACCTTGAGGATGTTCGGATGATCGAGCTCGCCGGCGGTGCGCGCTTCGTTGGAGAGCAGCTTGCGCTTCAGGTTGGCGAAGCTGAGAGTCGCCTCGTCGTCGGCGGCGCAGACCTTGACCGCGACATCGCGCTCTTCGACGGGATCGAAAGCCTTGTAGACAACGGCCATGTTGCCGCGGCCCGCAATCTCGAGCACTCGGTAGCGGCCGAAGCCCTGGGGCAGCTGGTGCGCCGCCGTGCCTCGGGTTGCCCCCTCCGCCGAGCGTTCCGGTCCTTTGTTCATCAGCGCACCGACTCGTGACTCAGGGGCTTAATCGGTCCCGTGCAACGGAACTTTAACCGCTCGCTCGAGGAGGAACTTTATCGCTCGCCGCGCCTGATCCATACTGCGCTTCGCGGTCACGGTTGAGGAATTCGGTTCGACCATGCCAACCCAATCGACCCTCTGCGACGAGACGCTCGAGCGCCAGTACAACAACCGCGCCGCGGTCCCCGAGCATCCGGAGATCTTCGCGGCGTGGGAGGCTCGCAGCGAGCGCCTGCGCCGCAGCCGCGCGTGCCGCCCGGACCTCGCCTATGCATCCGGCGCGCGCGAGACCCTCGATTTCTTTCCGGCCGAAGCTCAGTGTGCTCCGCTTCACGTTTTCATCCACGGCGGCTACTGGCAGGCCATGCACAAGGGCTTTTTCAGCTTCGTGGCCGAGCATCTGCTGGAGCGCGGCGTGGCCGTCGCCGTGCTGAACTATCCGCTCTGCCCCGACGCGGCGCTGGACGAGATCGTGGCCAGCACCCGTCGCGCCTGCGCCTGGCTCTGGAAGCACGCATCCGGCCTCGGCGCCGACCCGGAGCGCTTGCAGGTCTGCGGGCACTCCGCGGGAGGCCACCTGACCGCCATGCTCATGGCGACCGATTGGCCGGGCACAGCGCCGGGCACGCCCCCCGATCTGGTCAAAAGCGGCATCGCCATCAGCGGGCTGTTCGACCTCGAGCCCCTGCGGCACACGAGCATCAATCGGGCGCTGCGCCTGGACGCGGCATCAGCGCGCGCCAACAGCCCTCGATATCTGGCGCCCGCGGCGCGGGGCCCCCTGGTGCTGGCCGTGGGCGAGCTGGAGAGCGACGAGTACCATCGCCAGAGCGAGGAGCTCGCCGGGGCCTGGCGCGCGCACGGCATGGAGGTGCAGGTGCTCGAGGTCCCCGGGCACCATCATTTCAGCATCCTGGACGAGCTCTGCACGCCCCGCGGCGCTCTCCTGGAGACGGCCACGCGCCTGCTGGGCGTGTGAGACCAAAGCTTTTGCGCATCCCGGCCGATGTTAGAATCCCCGACCGCGAGTCCACAATGAACGATCCACTGGAAGATACAGCCGCTCATGCGGCCCGCGCCGAGCCGGGCCAGCGCCTCACTCTGGCCACCAAGGCGACCGGGCTCTTCGTGCGCCTGGTGGGCGTCGTGCTGCTGCTGTTCGGCTTCTGGACGGCCATGCAGGTGGTGGTCGAGGCGTGGAACCTGTACGAGGATCCGAGCCGGGTGGAGCGCTTCGCCGTCGCCATCGATCAGGGCTCGAACATCGATCGCCTGCTCAACCCGGGCGAGCAGGAGGAACGGACGGAGGTCATTCAGTTCCGCTTCTCGTACTTCATCGCGTGGGCCGTGGTGCTGCTTCTGCTCATGCTCATCGGGCGGCTGACCATCTGGTTCATCCGAACGGGCGGAGAACTCGCCCTCTACGACGTCCAGGTCCGGCGCGTAGCGCGCACGCTCATGCGCCAGGCGCAGAAGCCGGAGAAGAAGATCGGCCGGTGAACTGGAGGACTTCGCTATGGGCACGCCGACGTTCCACGTATTGGCGGGGGCGCCCCAGCCGGTGGCCCCCTACAGCCACGCCGTCGAGGTGGACGGATGGCTGTTTCTCGCCGGGCAGCTCGCGACCGACATGGTCTATGACCCGTCGAGCATTCCCGACGACATCGAAGCGCAGACGCACAAGGTGATGGAGAACCTGCAAGCCGTGCTGCGGGGCGTAGGGGCGGACCTGGAGAACGTCGTCGCCGCGCGGGTGTTCCTCACCCGCTTCGACGAGGACTACGATCGCATGAACCGCGTCTACAGCAGCTACTTCCCGGATGACCGCCGGCCCGCGCGCACGTGCGTGGGCGTCACCGCCCTCGCCGGCGGCGGCCGCGTCGAGATCGACGTCGTCGCCCGAAAACCGTAGAAAGGCCGATCTATAACACGAAGGTCACGAAGATCACACGAAGGTCACGAAGAAAGA
>CAZPFD010000216.1:0-6785 GCA_964585725.1 uncultured Ectothiorhodospiraceae bacterium
GCAAGCCGGCCCAGAACGCCTTCATCGAGCGATTCAATGGCAGCTACCGCGACGGTGTCCTCGACGCCTGGGTGTTCACCGATCTTGACCAGGTTCGCGAGGAGAGCGAGCGGTGGCTGGGCGAATACAACACGGTGCGCCCCCACGAATCGCTGGGGGACATCTCCCCGCTCGAGTTTCTCAACGACCGCGGCCATGCCGAATTCTCTAGTTATTGCTGGACCTAAAATGGGGAGGTGGACACAGGGACCGCACCGCGTTCAAAACGGGCACGGGTGTCGTATGCCCGGGGCGGCGGTGGATCGGCGGGACCGGGCGTCGGCCCTGAACGGCCTTTGGGATGTGGTGCCCGCTGGGCCGGCGGCGGAAACCGGGGATTTCTGCAATAATTCGGTGGTCGAATGGATACGTCCCATCCCACGCAGGGGGGTAGTCTTATGCTGCGCACGTTCGCGCTGTTGTCGCTTCTCGCGGTGCCCGCATGGGCGGCCGTCGCGGCCGAGGACACGATTCCGGCCGCGCTGAAGGAGTCCGTGGCGAAGCTCGTTCCCGGTGCCGAGCCGGATCGGATCAGCGCGTCGCCCGTGCCCGGTCTGTACGAGGTGTTCTTCGGGCCCACGGTGATCTACGTCTCGGCCGATGGCCGCTACGTGGTGCGCGGCGACCTGCTGGACATCAAAGAAGGCGTCAATCTCACCGAGGGGCGGCGCAAGCAGGCGCGTGTGCAGGCCATCGAGGCCATCGGCGAGGAGAACCTGATCGTGTTCTCGCCCGAGGACGGGAAGGTCGAGCACCGGGTGACCGTGTTCACCGACGTGGAATGCCCGTACTGCCAGCGCATGCACCAGCAGGTCCAGGAATATCTCGATCGCGGCATCGAGATCCGCTACGCCGCCTTCCCACGCGCCGGGGTGCCCTCGCGCACCTACACCACGATGGTCTCCGTGTGGTGCGCCGACGACCCGCAGCAGGCCATGACCGACGCCAAGGCCGGAAGGCAGGTTCCCCCCAAACAGTGCGAGAACCCGGTGGAGGCGGAGTACGAGCTGGGACGGCGGCTCAACATCCGCGGCACGCCGACCATCATCACCGAAGACGGGACCATGATCCCCGGATACCTGCCGGCGCCTCAGCTCGCGCAGCGCATGGGCGGCAGCGGGGGCTGAATCCGCCCGTACCGCACCCGAAGCCATCACGCGCCCGTGACGCGGCGTCCGGTCGTGGGTGCCGGCCCGCCGGTGTATCATGTCGTGGCGCCACGCTCCCAGTCATCATTGCCGGGGCGCCGGGGCAGAGTCGTGATCAATGCGTGTCATCATCGCCTTTCTCGCCGCCATCGTGGTGCTCGCATGGCTCGGGTTCGAGCTGCGCGAGCGTTACCGCGACATCGCCTATGCGCTCTTCGCCCTGGCCGGCTTGATCGCGCTGGTTCTGCTCGGCGCCGTGCTCGGCTTCTACGGCGGCTGAGCGGCACGTTGCCGCTCGCGCACGCGCTTGGCCATGACTGACGACGCTTCCCGCAATCGTTCCCGCGACGCCTCCCTGACCGAGGCCGACGATGCGCAGTATCTGGCGGCGCTGGGGGAGCGCGTGCGCCGGGTGCGGCTGCGCCGCGGCATGACGCGAAGCATGCTCTCCGAGCACTCCGGCGTCTCCGAGCGCTATCTGGCGCAGCTCGAAGGCGGGCGCGGCAACGTGTCCATCCGGCTCCTGCGCCGCATCGCCCGCGCCATGGACGTGCCGGTGGCGGATCTGGTGCACGAGGGAGCCGAGCCCCCGGTGGAGCTGCGCCTCATCACCGAGCAGCTCGGGCGGCTCGCGCCCGACGAGCTGAGGGCGGCGCACGAAGTCCTGAGCCATCGCTTCACCCGCAAGCACGCCCGGCGCCGGCGCATCGCCCTCATCGGCCTGCGCGGCGCGGGCAAGACCACGCTCGGCACGCGCCTCGCCGAGCGCCTGGGTCTGCCCTTCGTCAAGCTGGTGCGCGGGATCGAGCGCGAGGCGGGGATGGACGTGCAGGAGATCCTGGCGCTCTCGGGGCAGCAAGGGTACCGGCGGCTCGAGGAGCGGGTGCTGACCCGCGTCATCGAGCGCTATCCGGAGGCGGTGATCGAGGCCGGCGGCGGGCTGGTCACCGAGCCCGCGACCTTCAACTTCCTGCTGAGCGCGTGTTACACGGTGTGGGTGCGGGCCACCCCGGAGGAGCACATGAACCGCGTTCTCGCCCAGGGGGACTACCGGCCCATGGCGGGCAGCGCCGAGGCCATGGACGACCTGCGCCGCATCCTGGCCGAGCGCGAGCCCTTCTACCAGGAGGCCGACGCGGTGCTCGACACCAGCGGGCGCACGGTGGAGGCCTGCGTCGATGCGCTGGAGGAGATCTGCCGCGAGCAGGCCTCGCTGGAGACGTAGGGAGACACTCCGCGGCACGACGGCCCGTGTGGCGGCCGGTCCGGGAGCCGCGGGGGTGGGATGAAGTATATTGCCGTGAAGCCTTTGATTGCGTCCGTATATGCATTATAATGCAGCGCTTCGAGGGGACAAAGCCATGATCGAGACCCAGACCCATCCCGACCGCTACCGGCACTGGCGCCTCGACGTCGACGGGCGGGTGGCGACGCTGGTCCTGGACGTGCAGGAGAAGGAGGGGCTCGATCCGGGCTACGAGCTCAAGCTCAACTCCTACGATCTGGGGGTCGACATCGAGCTCAACGATGCGGTGCAGCGCCTGCGCTTCGAGCACCCCGAGGTGGGGGCGGTGATCATCGAGTCGGCCAAGGAGCGCGTGTTCTGCGCCGGCGCCAACATCCGCATGCTGGGGCAGTCCACCCACCGCCACAAGGTGAACTTCTGCAAGTTCACCAACGAGACGCGCCTCGCCATCGAGGAGGCCGGCGCCCGCTCCGGGCAGAAATATCTCTGCGCCATCAACGGCACCGCCGCCGGCGGCGGGTACGAGCTGGCGCTCGCCACCGACTACATCATCATGGTGGACGACGGCTCCACCGCCGTGTCCCTGCCCGAGCTGCCGCTGTTGGGCGTGCTGCCCGGCACCGGCGGTCTCACCCGCGTCGTCGACAAGCGCAAGGTGCGCCGCGACCACGCCGACTTCCTGTGCACCACGGAGGAGGGGATCAAGGGCAAGCGCGCGGTGGACTGGCGCCTCATCGACGAGCTGGTGCCCTCCTCGCGCTTCGCCGAGACCGTGCGCGAGCGCGCGCGTGAGGCCGCCGAGCGCTCCGATCGCCCCGCCGGCGCGAAGGGCGTGATCCTGCCCCGGCTCGAGCGCCGCATCGAGGAAAGCCGTGTCGGCTACGAGCACGTGCAGGCGAGCATCGATCGTGAGCTGCGCGCCGCCGTCATCACCGTGCACGGCCCGCCCGCCGAGGCGCCGGCGGGCACCGACGAGATCGAGGCGCAAGGGGCACGCTTCTGGCCGCTCGCCGCGGCGCGCGAGCTCGAGGACCTGATCCTGCACCTGCGTTTCAACGAGCCCGAGGTGGGGACCCTGGTGTTCAAGACCGAGGGCGAGCCCGAGCGCGTGCAGGCCTACGACGAGCTGCTGCTCACGCACCGCGACCACTGGCTGGTGCGCGAGATCACCCTGCTCTGGCAGCGCACCTTGAAGCGCCTCGACGTGAGCGCCAAGAGTCTGTTCGCCCTGATCGAGCCTGACAGCTGCTTCACGGGCACCCTGCTCGAGCTGGTGGCGGCGGCGGATCGCAGCTTCATGCTCGACGGGCAGTTCGAGGGCGACAACCGCCCGCCGCCGGTGGTGCGCCTGACCGAGATGAACTTCGGCCCCCTGGCCATGGGCAACGGCCTGTCGCGCCTCCAGGTCCGCTCTCTCGACGACGAGTCGCGGGTGGCGCAGGCGCGCCAGGAGATCGGCCGCGACCTCGATGCGCAGGCCGCGCACGCGCTGGGGCTGGTCACCTTCATCCCCGACGACATCGACTGGGAGGACGAGGTGCGCATGGCGCTCGAGGAGCGCGCGAGCTTCTCCCCCGATGCGCTCACCGGAATGGAGGCCAACCTGCGCTTCCCGGGCCCCGAGACGCTCGAGACCAAGATCTTCGGGCGGCTCACGGCGTGGCAGAACTGGATCTTTCAGCGACCGAACGCGACGGGCGAGGCCGGTGCCTTGCGGCGTTACGGCACCGGGCTGCGGCCCGAATTCGACAGGCAGAGGGTATGAGGCGATGAGTCAGATCGACTACCAGGAACGGATCCCCAACAACGTGGATCTGCACGACAACCGGCGCCTGCAGCGGGCGCTCGAGGCGTGGCAGCCGCACTTCATGGACTGGTGGCGGCAGATGGGCCCGGAAGGGTTCCAGGCCGACGACGTGTACCTGCGCACGGCCATCACCGTGGACCCGCAGGGCTGGGCCAATTTCGGATACACCAAGATGCCCGACTACCGCTGGGGCATCTTCCTCGCCGACCCCGAGCCCGATCGCAAGATCCCCTTCGGCGAGCACCAGGGCGAGCCCGCTTGGCAGGACGTGCCGGGCGAGTACCGCGCGCCGCTGCGCCGGCTCATCGTAATCCAGGGCGACACCGAGCCCGCCTCCGTGGAGCAGCAGCGCCACCTCGGCAAGACCTGCCCCTCGCTCTACGACCTGCGCAACCTCTTCCAGGTCAACGTGGAGGAGGGGCGCCACCTGTGGGCCATGGTCTACCTGCTGCACGCGCACTTCGGGCGTGACGGGCGCGACGAGGCCGAGGCGCTGCTCGAGCGCCGCTCGGGCGACGCCGACAAGCCACGGCTTCTCGGCGCCTTCAATGAGAAGACGCCGGACTGGCTCTCATTCTACATGTTCACCTTCTTCACCGATCGCGACGGCAAGTTCCAGCTCTACTCGCTGGCGGAGTCGGGCTTCGACCCGCTCTCGCGCACCTGCCGCTTCATGCTGACCGAAGAGGCGCATCACATGTTCGTCGGCATCACCGGCATCGCACGCATCATCGAACGCACCTGCGAGATCATGCGCGAGCACAAGACCGACGACCCGCGCAAGTACGGCGCCATCGATCTGGAGACCATCCAACGCCACGTGAACTTCCACTACAGCGTGACGCTCGATCTGTTCGGCGCCGAGATCTCGACCAATGCCGCCAACTCGTTCACCCAGAGCCTCAAGGGGCGCTTCCACGAGGCCAAGCTCGAGGACGATCACCGCCTGGTGGATAGCGCGTATCCGGTGCTTCACTATCAGAACAAGGAGTTCAAGATGGTGGAGGTGCCCGCGCTCAACGCGCTCAACGAGCGCCTGCGCGACAACTACGTCGACGACGTGCTGACCGGCATCGCGCGCTGGAACCGCATCGTGAAGGCGTACGGCATCGACTTCGAGTTCAAGCTCCCGCACCGCGCGTTCAACCGGCGCATCGGCATGTTCGCGGGGATGCACGTGACCCCCGAGGGGCGCATCGTCTCCGAGGAGGAGTGGGCGCGGCGACAGAACGAGTGGCTGCCCACCGCGGACGACAAGGACTATCTGGCGGCGATCATGTCGCAGCCCCTGTACGAGCCGGGCAAGTTCGCGAACTGGATCGCCCCGCCCGCGCGCGGCATCAACCATCAGCCCATCGACTTCCAGTACGTGCGATTTCATTGATGGGGCTGCGGCGCGTGGATGCGTCGAGCGCGCAGAACGAGAGGCGCCCCGGCGGGCCCGTCGTCTACCGGCGGCGGGTGCGCTGGGGCGAGGGCGATCCCGCGCACATCGCCTATACGGTGCGCTTCCTCGACTTCGTCATGGAGGCCATCGAGGAGTGGTTCCGCGAGGTGCTCGGGGTCGACTGGTACGAGCTCAACCTCGATCTCGGCATGGGCTCGCCGGTGGTGCATCTGGAGCTCGACTTCAGCGCGCCCGTGAAGCCGGGCGACGTGCTGGAGATCCCCGTCCTGGTCCAGCGCCTGGGCGGCTCCTCCATCACCTTCGAGCTGCGCGCGCGGCTTGCGGCGGACGCCAGCGAGCGCTTCCGCGCGCTCATGGTGCACTCGCTGGTGGACAATCAGCGCATGAAGGCCATCCCTTTCCCGCCCGACTTCCGCGCCCGCATCGAGAATTACATCCGGGCCTGCGGGGAGAGCGTGGCCGAGCACACGACCAGCGGCTCGGACCCGACCCCGCCGGGCCCCGGGCCCTGAACCGCGAAGCCTTGGAGTACGCGCCATGACCGTCGAAGAATTCCGGAAGCTCCTCGAGCCCGTCATCGACGCCGCCGCCGGCCGGGCGCTGGATGCGGATCTCGCGAGCACCCTCAACCAGCGCTTTCCCCCGGACGGCGGGACCTTCCAGGCCATCGAGAGCGCCTGCCACGAGGCCATCGCGGCCGGCTGGATGTGCAGCCGCGAGGCGGGCGGGATCCGTTTCGGGCGCGTCATCAAGCCGGGCGCCGCCACCCAGGGGTTCAGCGTGGACGTGGTCGACATGCGCGACGTCAAGGGGCCGCATCACCGCCACCCCAAGGGCGAGATCGACATGGTCATGCCGGTGTCGGGCGACGCCCGCTTCGACGGGCACGGCGCCGGGTGGTGCGTGTATCCGCCCGACAGCGCCCACCATCCGACGGTCACCGGCGGGCAGGCGCTGGTGCTGTACCTGCTGCCCGACGGCGAGATCGAGTTCACCCAGCGGTAAACCGCACCCCCACCCCGGCGCCGGGCGCTGCTATGATCCCGGGCACGCGCGAATAACGACAACGACATCCGGAGGGTTCCGTGATGGACTGCGCCAAAGTGAGCTTCGACGGGACCTCGCCCTCCATCGAGG
>CAZPFD010000217.1:0-4036 GCA_964585725.1 uncultured Ectothiorhodospiraceae bacterium
GCCGCGTGATCGGCCGTGCCGGGTGAGGGAGACGCGAAGGTGGTGGAACGCGGCGAGACGGGGGGCACGCGCGGCGGCGAGTGGTTCGTGCCGCGCTTCGGGCCGGCGCGTTTCCGCCTGTTCGTGGGGCTGCTGTTTCTGCCCTACACCGGCATGGTGCTCGCCTACACGGTCATCGGCTCCATGCTGGCCGAGCCCGTCCACTGGGACCGGGTGCTCGCCGTCGTGGTGATCTATTTCCTGGCGCTGGGCATCGGCGCGCACGCCCTGGACGCGCTCGGGAGCGGCGGCATCAAGCCCTGGGGCGAGGCCTTCTCGCGCCGCCAGCTCTGGGGCCTCGCGGCGGCGAGCCTGGTGCTGGCCTACGCGGTGGGCATCTACTACATGGTGCGCTACGCGCCGCTGCTGTGGGTGATCGCCATCCTGGAGGGGTTCTTCGTGTTCGCGTACAACCTGGAGTGGCTCGGCGGGCGCTTCCACACCGACGGATGGTTCGCGTTCTCGTGGGGCACGCTGCCGGTGCTCGCCGGGTACATCCTCCAGACCAACGCCGTCTCCGCGGGTGCGCTGCTGGTGGCGGCCGCCATGGGGCTGCTCAGCCTGGTGGAGATCAAGGCGTCGCGGCCCTACAAGGCCCTGAAGCGCGGCGGTGCCGGCGCCGCGGCGGGCGCCGGGCAGGTGCGGCACCTGGAGGCCGTGCTCAAGAACCTGAGCCTCGGCGTGATCCTGCTCGGGCTCGGTCTGCTCGCGTGGCGCTGGGTGGGCTGAGGCTGCGGAAGCGCGATCCGATGGATTTCCTCGACTACTGGCGCGACATCCGCGATCGCATCGACCGCGAGTGCGCGGCCTGGATCCCGGAGCTCTTCGGGACGCCGCCGCGCGCGGAGCACGAGGCCATCCACGCGGCGCTCGCAGCCGGCAAGCGCCTGCGAGGGTGTCTGGTGTGCCTGATGTGCGAAGCCCTGGGCGGGCGGGTGGAGGCGGCGATCCCGCGCGCGGTGGCGGTCGAGTGCATCCAGGCGGCGTCGCTGATGCACGACGACTACGTCGACGATGACCGCCAGCGCCGCGGACAGCCGGCCGCGTGGACGGTCGAGGGCGCGCGCCGGGCGGTGCTGCTCGCGGACGTGATCTTCGCCACCGCCATCCGCCGGATGGTGGAGCTGAGCTCCCGCGACGGCGCCGTGATCAGCCGCGCCATCGCCGGCATGGCGCGCGGCGCCTACCGGGAGCTGCACGGCCAGTCCACCCTGGGCCTGGCGCTGGAGGCCGGGACCTATCGTGCGGACCAGTACCTGGTCGTGATCCGGGGCAAGAGCGGCACCCTGTTCGGCGCTGCGGCCGAGCTCGGCGCCCTGGCGGCGAACGCCGACGCGGCGGCCGCAGCGCGGGCGCTGGAGTTCGGCGCGCGCCTCGGCGACGTGTACCAGATGGCGGACGATCTCGCGGACATCGCGCAGCTCGCGCACGCCGGTGCGGCCACCGCGCGCGGTGCGTGGGCGCTGGCGCCGGCGTTGCTGTACTTCACCGACGCCGCGCCCGAGGCGATCCTGGCGCTGGCGAGAAAGCGCGGGGAGGCGCTGGACGCATCGGAGGCGGCGCACCTGCGCGCCGCCGAGCGCGCCATGCGCCGCGAGATGGCGGTGCGCGCCGGCGAGGCGGCCGCCGTGCTCGGTGCGCTGCCCGCGAGCGAGCCCGCGCGCCTGGTGCGCGAGATGCCGGCCGCCATCACGCGCCTGATGGACGCGTAGGGCGGGATGGAGCGCAGCGTAATCCCGCCGCATAGGCCTCTCCGTCTCAACCCGCCTTGTCGAGGCGCCGCGCGGTGACGACGGCCGAGCCGTAGAGGGTCAGATAGCGCCGGCGGATCTCGCGGAAGCCGTGCGCCTCGAGCGCGCGGGTGAGCTCCTCCATCCAGCGCGTCTCCTCGATGAGCGCCGGGAGCCCGTAGAAGATCTCGCGCCATTGCGGAAACAGCGGCGTCCCCAGGCGCTGGAGCATCGCGAAGTAAAGGCGCCAGACGCGCGCCAGGTAGGGCTTGGGCGGATAGGTGAAGTCGTGCATGAGCACCAGCCCGCCGTTGGTGAGCATGGCGCTGGCGTTGCGGGTGAGCACGTCGAGCTCCGCGTACTTGGCGAGGTACGAGGAGACCACCGCGTCGAACGGCTCCGGCGAGAGATAGTCCTCGGCGCGCCCCTGAAAGAACTGCACGTTGTCCGCACCGAGGCGCCGGCCCTTGCGGCGCGCGATGTCCAGGTATTCCTCGCGCAGCTCGACGCCGACGACCTGCGCGCGCGGAAACCGCCGCGCGATGCGGAAGGTGAGGATGCCGGTGCCGCAGGCGAGATCCAGGATGCGCCGGGCGTCGCCGGGAATCGCGCCGACGATGCGCCGCTTCCACCACCGGTCGATGCCGAAGGTGGCGGCGGTGACCATCCCATCGTAGGTCGAGCCCGTGCCCGAGAAGAAGCGATGAACCAGCTCGAGCCGGCGCTCGGTGTCGTTCACGCCGCCGCTCCCGGCGGACCCGGCGCGCTCAGCAGTGCGCGGGCACTGCGACGCTCAGCTCGGCGGGCGCATGGCGCCGGTGTGGCGATCGAACTCGTAGCGCTGCACGACATTGCCGCTGCGATCGGTGAGCTCGGCCACGATGGTGTCCTCGTCCTGCTCCGAGACGCTGCCCACCTGAAGCCCGGTCAGTCCGTGCATCTGCAGCCAGTGCTCGAGACGCGCGCGCACGTCGTCGGCGGACAGGTTCCGATCGGGCGCCGGGCGCCCCTCGGGCCCGTACGCCCCGGGCTCGGAGGGACCCATCATGCCCGGCCCGTAGCCGCCCCGGCCGTAGCCGGGACCCATCATGCCGGGGCCGGGACCGTATCCCTGCCCGGGCCCGTACCCGGGACCCATCATGCCGGAGCCGGGTCCGTACCCCTGCCTTGGCCCGTACCCGGGACCCATCATGCCGGGACCGGGACCGTAGCCCTGGCCGGGACCGTATCCGGGACCCATCATGCCGGGACCGTAGGGGCCACCGTACCCCGGGCCCATCATGCCGGGCCCGGGCCCGTATCCCTGCCCGGGGCCGTACCCGGGACCCATCATCCCGGGACCGTAGCCGTAGCCCGGGCCCATCATGTGCGGCCCGTAGCCGTATCCGGGCCCGTAGCCGCCCCCGTGGGCCGCCGCCACGCTCGCGAACACCCCGAGGACCAGCCCGAGGCACGCCGCCGCCGCGTAACCGTATCGCTTCATCACTCTCACCTCGCTCCTGCCGTCCATGCCATGCGCGACTTATAGGGCATGTACGCGCGCACGGCTTTGATCTACGTCACGAGCACTCGATCGAGCACGTCAACCGAGCTGCGGCTCGGTCTTGCCCATGCTCTCGCGCGCGTTCATCGCCTCCCACCACCGCCGCAGGTTCGGAGCGGACTCGAGGATCGCCTTGCTCTCCGGCGTCTGCACGAAGTACCAGAACACCGGCGCGACGTGCAGATCGGCCAGGCTCGGCGCGTCCCCGGCGAACCACTGCTGCTCGCCGAGCAGATCCTCGAGTGCCTCGACGCTACGGCGCACCTGGGGCAGCGCCGCCTCGATGGCGGCCTCGTCGGGCGTGCCGCCGGTCATGGGCATGACCAGGCGCTGAATCACGAGCTGTCCCACCAGGGGCGCGTAGGTGTAGGAGTCGACGACGGAGATGACCTGGGTCATGCGCGCGCGCCCGCGGGCATCCCGCGGCTGGAGGCCGGGGCCGTCGAAGGTCTCGTCCACGTAGCGCTCGATGGCGCAGGTCTCGTAGAGCTCGAAGCCGTCGTGCTCGAACGCGGGCACCTTGCCGAACGGGTGCCGATCGTTCTTCTCGCCCTTGAGAATGTCGACCTCGACCAGATCGTAGGGCGCGCCCTTCTCCTCCAGCGCGAGGCGCACGCTGCGCGCGTACGTGCTGTAGGCGGGGCCGTAGATGACGGGCTTTGCCATGTTCTCTCCTCCTTGCCGAAATTCGAATGTCACGAAACACCGTTTTCGCGGCGTAACG
>CAZPFD010000217.1:4136-6733 GCA_964585725.1 uncultured Ectothiorhodospiraceae bacterium
TCGTTGCGGTGCAGCCCGCGGATCTTCTTCGTGTACCACCTGACGTGCACCCTGCCCCACTCGGTGACGAGGCGCGGATGGTGGCCCTCCTCCTCGGCCAGCTCGCCCACGCGGCGCGTGAACTCGAGCGCCTCGGCGAAGCTCCGGAACCCGAACTCGCGCTCGAGCATGCGCACGCCGTCGTGCTCGCGGATGTGCCAGCCGCGCACGCGCGGCAGGAGCCGGGCCATCTCCGCCTCGGTGATGCGCGGCGCATCGCGCCGGCAGGCCTCGCACTTCAACCGGGTCAGGTCTTCCACGTTCTGCTCACTCGAGCTTCTCGAGCTCGAACACGATGGCCGGCGACTCCTGGCTGACGAACACCCCGCCGCCGGCATTGATGAAGAACTCCGCCAGGCGGCGCCGGTACCAGCCGCCCGGGCGCAGGTACACGTCGCCGTCGGTGCGCTCGCGATCCACGTTCTCGTCCCAGTCCTCGCGCGTGAGGGCGTCGAGGTAGAGCGCGCCGCGGCACAGAGCCGCCAGATTGGCGATGGCCTGCTCGGCCTCCGCCGGCGGCAGGTACTGGAGCACACCCTGGCAGATTACCAGGTCGAAGGGCCAGCGCGCCTTGAAGTCGACCACCGAGCCGTGGCGCCAGCCGTAACGCCGGCACAGGTACTCGCTCGTCTCCACGCCGGTGTAGCGAACGCCCGGAAAGTGCCGGCGCAGCGCCGGGCGCCACAGCCCCAGCCCGCACCCGAGGTCGAGGACCCGCTCCACGGGCTGACCCATGTACTTGAGATAGGCGCACACGAAGTCCACGAGGGCCTCGTAGTCCGCGCCGTCCATGACCCGGGTGCGGGGATCGGTGTAGTACCTGCGGTAGTAGGGCGCGTCGAAGTTGAAGCGGCGAACCATCGAGCGGAGAAGGCTGAACCACGACCAGGGAGCAGCCAGAGAATATACCTCATGCGCCTCGCGCTGAACGATGCAGGCCGGCTGGGAGGCGGGGTGGCGCAAAAAAAGGCGCCCCGCCAGTCGCCTCCTCCTCCCGAAAGCCAAGGGTGAACGACCCAACGGGGCGCTGCCGCGGCTGCCCCTTGAGCGCGCCTCGCTTGCTTGGCAGGTCGCGGCACGATCAGGCTACCTCACTTGGGCGGGCCGCTCGTTGGGAAATCCGCCCGGCGTTTGTAGGCCGGCGGCTCGCCGTTTGTAGGCCGGGTGCCATGGGTGTGTTCGCCCGGAGCCCGGGCGCAGTGCGGCGGCGCGGTTTGTGTCCTCCGCGGGCTTGCCCGCACAATAGGCGCTTCGCACGAGGCGCCTTCATCGAGCATGCGGGCCATCTACCTCCAAAGCCACGGGCAGCCCGACTCCATCGTGGTCGGCGAGCGCCCCGATCCCGAGCCGGGGCCGGGCGAGATTCGCGTGCGCGTGCAGGCGGCGAGCTTCAATCATGTCGATCTCTACATGCGCGACTCGGGGGCCGGCATCAGCCACCAGCTGCCGCTGGTGCTCGGTGTCGACGGCGCCGGGGTGGTGGACGCCCTCGGCCCGGGCGTCACCCACCCCGCCCCCGGCGAGCGGGTGGTGCTGTACTGCGCCCGCCACTGCGGGCGCTGCGAGTTCTGCCGGCGCGGGGATCAGATGCTGTGCACGCGGTGCCGCATCCCGGGCGAGCACGTGGACGGCACGTTCGCCGACTACGTGTGCGCGCCGGCCGATATCGCCTTCCCGATCCCGGACGCGCTGTCGGTGGAGTCGGCGGCCACGCTGCCCACGGCGTACCTCACCGCATGGCGCATGGTCGTGACCCAGGCCGCGGTGCGGCCCACGGACACCGTGCTCATCCACGGCATCGGCGGCGGAGTGGCGCTGGCGGCGCTCCAGTTCGCCACCCTGGCCGGAGCGCGGGTGCTTGCGACCTCGCACACCGACGCCAAGCTCGAGCAGGCGCAGGATCTGGGGGCGGATGCGGGCATCAACTATACGAGCGAGGACGTGCTCGCCCGCGTGCTCGAGCTCACCGGCGGGCGCGGCGTGGACGTGGTGGTGGAGACGGTGGGCGACGCCACCTGGCCCATCAGCCTGCGCGCGCTGGTGCGCGGCGGACGCCTGGTCACCTGCGGCGCCACCACCGGCCCCAACCCGAAGGCGGATCTGCAGCGCATCTTCATCCGCCAGCTCCGGATCGCGGGCAGCACCATCGGCAACCTGGAGGAGTTCCGCGCGCTGCTGCTCGCCGCCGAGCGCCGCCAGTTCGCACCCATCATCGACAAGGTGTTCCCCTTCGAGAAGGCGCCCGAGGCGCTCGCCTATCTGGACCAGGCCCGGCAGTTCGGCAAGCTGGCCCTGCGCATCAGTCAGACTTAAGAGTGAAAAGTAGGGGTCAGGTCTTGCAATGCCACATCGAGCCCGAATCGAATCATCAAGTCCGATTGGCTCACCAGATGTGGCATTGCAAGACCTGACCCCTGGTTTTTTAGGGAGGGGTGATGAGCGAGCGATACGAGAAGTATCAGCGTCTCGAGTTCGACCGTCCGGCGGAGCGCGTGCTGCGCGTGACCATGAGCAACCCGCCGGTCAACTCGGCCGATGCGGTCATGCATGGCGAGTTG
>CAZPFD010000218.1:0-3363 GCA_964585725.1 uncultured Ectothiorhodospiraceae bacterium
AAGCGGCCGAGCAGATGCAGAACGAGGGGGTAAGCTGCGAGGTGATCGACGTGGCCACCCTGAAGCCCCTGGACACCGCGACCATCCTCGCCTCGCTCGAGAAGACCGGGCGCTGCGTGGTGGTGCACGAGGCGGCGCGCACCGCCGGCTTCGGCGCCGAGATCGCGGCGAACATCGCCGAGAAGGGGCTGCTCAGCCTCATGGGCCCCGTGCAGCGCGTGACCGGGTACGATACGGTGATGCCCCTGCTGCGCCTGGAGAAGCAATACATGCCGAGCGTCGATCGCATCGTCGCCGGCGCGCGCGCCGCCCTCGAGTTCGGCTGACGACGTAGGGCGGGATGGAGCGCAGCGCAATCCCGCCGCACGGGTTAGTTATGAGCGCTCAGACATCGCACGGACGCGAGTCTTAACCATTGATCAAAGGGACCGAATACTTCTGGTACATGCGGCGCCGCTCTGACCGCGCCGAAATCGAGGACGAATGGATAGAACGCGCGATCAAGACCCCCGTCCGAGAGGAAACACAAACGGATGGTAGAATCCGACGATGGACCTACGTGAACGAGAAAAGCCGGTATCTGCGCGTCATCCTGCTCGAGGACGGGGAAACAGTGCACAATGCGTTCTTTGATCGAGATTTTCGGCCGCAATGAAGATCAAGTACTTCACAGACACTGACACTGCGCTCATCGAGTTCTCCGAGAGGCCCGCGCACGAAACGCGGGAGATAAACGAGAATATCTACCTGGATCTGGACAAAGACGGGAATCTAGTGAGCATGACCATCGAACACGCGAAGACCCAAGCGAACCTCCCGGAGCTGTTCTTCCAGCATTTCGAAAAAGGGGTCGCCTAGATGCAGGCGCGGGCGGCGGACGGACGACGCCGCACGGCGGGATGCAACCCGGCGGAACACAACCGTGATGCAGACCCGTAACGTCCAACCAACCGTTGCACCGAAAGCCGACAAACCAGGATTCGAATCATGACGACTTTCAACCTACCCGATCTCGGTGAAGGCCTGCCCGACGCGGAGATCGTCGAGTGGCACGTGCAGGAAGGGGACAAGGTGGTGGCCGATCAGCCCCTGTGCTCGGTGGAGACCGCCAAGGCCGTGGTCGAGGTGCCCGCGCCGCAGAGCGGCGTCATCAAGAAGCTGCACGGCAAGGCGGGCGAGATCGTCAAGGTCGGCGCACCGCTCGTGGAGTTCGAGGGCGAGGGCGCCGCCCCGCGCGAGGACAAGGGCGCGGTGGTGGGCGAGGTCGAGGCCGGCCAGGGCAAGGTCGAGGAGACCACCGAGGCCGGCGCCCGCGGCAAGGTCGGGGTCAAGGCCACCCCCGCGGTGCGCGCGCTCGCCAAGAAGCTCGAGGTGGATCTCTCGGTGGTCACTCCGAGCGGC
This sequence comes from uncultured Ectothiorhodospiraceae bacterium, assembly GCA_964585725.1. Taxonomy (GTDB): domain Bacteria; phylum Pseudomonadota; class Gammaproteobacteria; order HK1; family HK1; genus CAZPFD01. The sequence continues at coordinate 1,402 of CAZPFD010000218.1, forward strand.
AAGGACGGGCTCATCACCCCCGCCGACGTGCAGCGCGTGGCCAAGCTGCTGAAGGAGATCGGCCCCGCCGAGCCGCTGCGCGGCACGCGCCGTGCCATGGCGCGCAACATGAGCCACGCCCACGCGGAGGTCGCGCCGGTCACCATCATGGACGACGCCGACATCACCGACTGGCCCGAGAAGACCGACATCACCATCCGCCTGGTGCAAGCCATCGTCGCCGGCGCGCAGGCCGAGCCCTCGCTCAACGCCTGGTACGACAGCCACTCCGTGGCGCGGCGGGTGCTGAAGAAGATCGACGTCGGCATCGCCGTGGACACCGAGGACGGGCTCTTCGTGCCGGTGCTGCGCGACGTCGCGAACCGCGACGCGGGCGATCTGCGCCAGGGTCTCGAGCGCATGAAGGCGGACGTCAAAGCGCGCAGCATCCCGCCCGAGGAGATGCGCGGCTACACCTTCACGCTCTCCAACTTCGGCACCTTCGCCGGGCGCTACGCCAACCCCATCGTGCAGCCGCCGACGGTGGCCATCCTGGGCGCGGGCAAGCGGCGCGACGAGGTGGTCCCGCGCAACGGCCAGCCCGCCGTGCGCCGCATCATGCCGCTCTCGCTCACCTTCGATCACCGCGCCTGCACCGGCGGCGAGGCCGCGCGCTTCCTGGCCGCGGTGATCAAGGATCTGGAGCGCACCGAGTAACCGAACCTTCCCCGCCCTCGCCCGCCCCCTGCTCTCGCTCGAGCGCTCGGGGCGGCCCGAGGGCACCCCTTGCGGGTCGGACCAACGCAACCGGTTGAGTCCGCGATGATTTCTCTTCTGTGCGGGGGGTTTTTGGGCCTTAGACCTTCGTTTTCGGGGTCGAAAAGGGGACTCTAATTAACACTGATCCGCTTCTGCGAAGATCTGCGCCGAGACCAGGGAATCAGAGCCGCGGTGCGTGCCACGGAGACACTTGACAGGCTGGCGGTATCGTTGCGGGTTTCCGCCCTGCGCTCGTGGTTTCGCCCGGCCCGGCATCGAGGCGGATCTATGTCCGGCGCGACGAAGAAGCTGTCGCTTTTCGCTTCTTCCGCTCGCCTTCGATGAACACGCGCTTGACGTTCGGGTACGCGGCTTTGATGGCCGCATCGAGCTCCTCTGCCTCCGACTCGAGCTCGTCCGCCGACAGATCATCCGCGAACTCGGCGCTGATGTTGACCAGGATGAACTCCGGGCCCATGTGCAGGGTGAGCACCTCGTTGACTCGCCGAATCCCCGCCCGATCGGCGGCGATGCGCCGGATGCCCTCCACCACGTCGGCGCCCGCACTCTCGCCGATGAGCAGACCCTTGGTCTCGTACGCCAGCCATACCGCGGTTGCTCCGAGAATGAGCCCGATGACGACCGACCCGACGCCGTCGAAGTAGGGCATCCCCGTGATCTGCGTGAGCCCGATGCCGAGGAGCGCGGCCACCAGCCCCAACATGGCGGCGGAATCCTCGAAGAGCACGACCACCACCGACGGGTCCTTCGCGCGCCGCACCGCTTCGAGGTACCCCAATCCGCCTTTGACCCGGTTGAATTCCCGGTACGCGAAGGTCCAGGCCACCGCCTCGAACACCATCGCAAGCGCCAGCACGACGTAGTTGACCGCGACGTTGCGCAAGGGCCTCGGGTCCATGATCCGGTGGATGCCTTCGTACATGGAGACGCCGGCGCCCAGGGCGAAGAGCAGTATGGCGACGACGAAGCTCCAGAAATAGATCTCCTTGCCGTGCCCGAAGGGAAAGCGCGAATCCGGCGGCTTCTTCGCCTGGCGCAGTCCGTGCAGCATCAGAGCCTGGTTGCCCGTGTCGACCACGGAGTGAATGCCCTCGGAGAGCATCGCGGAGCTGCCGGTGACCAGAGCCGCCCCGAACTTGGTCAGCGCGATGAGCGCGTTGCCCACCAGGGCGGCGACGATGACTTTCTTGGTAGATGCGCTCA
>CAZPFD010000218.1:3463-6712 GCA_964585725.1 uncultured Ectothiorhodospiraceae bacterium
CGGTAGACGACCACGGCGCGCGTGTCCTCCGGCAGAGGAAGATCCGCAGCGCGGCCCTCGTGCTCGGCGCGCGCGACGAACTGAAAGAACCGCACCCCGGCCTTCATCACGCTCGAGAGCTCCAGCGGGTCGTGCCCCTCGGCGAGATCCACCAGAAAGCGCGCGATGGTGCGATCGGGGACGATGGTGTTCTCGAGCCCGAGCTCCATGCAGATGTGCTCGTACTCGGCGTCCTCGATGCGCACGGCGACGCGCTCGAACCCCAGCTCCTTGCCGACCAGCCCGGCGATGATGTTGTCCTGATCATCGTCGCTCAGGCACAGCAACAGGCCGCTCGCGCCGGGATTGGCCTCGCGCAGGATGGCGGGCTTGCTCCCGTCTCCCTGGATGTAGCCGCAGTCGAGCCCTTCCGCGAGCTCGTCGATCCGCTCCCGGTCGCGCTCGATGATGATCACCTCGTTGCGACGCTCGAGGAGCTGTCTGGCGGTCATCACGGCGAGCGAGCCGGCCCCCACGATCACGATTCTCATGATTCGACTTGCCTCCTGCCGATCCAGGTACCCGGATAACACAGAACGATTAGCGCCACCACTTCCAACCGCCCGGCCAGCATGTCCACCGCGAGCACGAGCTTGAGGTGCCAGGCAAGGTCCGGGGCGGTCACCCCTGCGGACAGACCCCCCGTGCTGACCGCGGCCACGACCTCGAGGAGCGATGCGAAGGGGGGCTGGCCCGAGGCGACGAAGGCGAGCCAGGACGCGCCGATGACCGCACCGAGGAGGATCAGGAAGGCGAGGAGCGCCACCACCTCCGAGTCGGTCACCCGCCGGCCCTCCACCCGAGCGACGGTCACGGCGTGGGGCGGCAGGGCGGTGCGTTGGAGCAGGAGCTGGATCAGCCGCAGCAGGATGACGACCCGCAGCAGCTTGATCCCGCCGGCCGTGGAGCCGATGTCCCCGCCCGTCAGCATGGAGAGCGCGAGCACGGTCTGCGTCCCCGGGCTCAGATCCGCGAACGGATGGGTCGTGAAGCCGGCGGTGGTCTGCGCCATGACGGCCAGGCCGAGGGCCTTCCACGGGTCGGCGTCGCCCTCGAGAAGCGCAACCAGGGCGGCGACGAGGGCGATCGCCACCACCAGCGCACGCAGCGCGGGGTCGGCCGCGAGCGCGCGCCACGTCCGGCGGTGCAGCCGACCGTGGAGATCGAAGGACAACGCGCCGAGCACGCACAGCAGCATGAGCACCGCTTGGGGAGTGTAGCTCCCGAAGCCCGACGGACCGACGTCGAAGCTCGAGTATCCCCCGGTCGCAACCGCCGCCAGCGCATGCACCAGCGCCGGGAACGGGCTCCCCGACGCCGCCCACAGAGCCGCGAACCCCGCGGCGGTCAAGGCGCTGTAGACGATGAGAACACGCCGGGCGCGCGCCCGGGTACCGCTCGCGGTCCCGAGATCGCGATCGAACTCCGTGGCGAAGCGCCGCGCCGCCACCCCGGGCCCGATGACGAGCGCCGCCGAGAGCGCCACGAACCCGAGCCCTCCGAACCATTGGATCCAGGCACGCGTGAAGAGAAAGGCGGGCGGAAGCTCGCCGACCGACGCGAACATGCTAAGGCCCGCGGTGGTGACGGCGGCGACCGCCTCGAAGAGCGCCTGCTCCGCCCCGAGCCCGCTCGCGAGAAACACGGGGGTCACCCACAACGGCACGCTCAGGAACACCAGCGCCGTCACCGCCATCGCCTCGTTGGGCTGGACATCCTCCCCGATGCCGTGGCGCTGCAGAGCCCACCCGACCGACGCCAAAGCGAGGGCCATGCCCGTCTCGACGAGCGCCAGATCGAAGTCTCGAAAAACCAAGGCGACCAGCACGGGCGGCACGAGCAACACCGCCACCGCCAGATAAATCCGTCCCACGTACCGCCCGAGCACAGGCAGTCGTACCGCCCGCAGGAGCGCACGTTGTCCGGACCGGGCGCTCAATGCTCACGCAGCCCGCACGGCTCTCCGCCGACTGGGGGTATCGGCGCGGCGCCGCGCACCCCGCGCGCACGCCCGAGGCTCTCACCGGTGCCGGGTGAGCGAACACCTCTCTCGCGCGCGTCGTCGAAGCCCTGGGCATGCAAACGGCGCAACATGGCGCCAGCATATCACCGCGCGCTGGCGGCGCGCTCACCGCCAGCGTACGAGACCGGGAAGCGGATGACCGCGCGCCGAACCGCCTGTCCGGGTGCGACGCGGGGATCGGCGACGGGACTCAGAACCACGCGGTGTACGGCCGCGCCCGAACCGCCGGTGCTCTCGGGTCCAGGGCGATTCGCCGAGGGGGTATTTCACCGCCGCCGAGGCGAACGCTTTTTCGCCGCAGCGGCTATGCTTGGAGACTGTCGAGCGGCTTGCGTTTTTACGAGGAGTTCTTTCAATCAGCGGCGCCGTGACGTAGCCTGGCCATGCGCTTGCCGCAGTAACGCTCTGCATCCACCGCAAGCTCCTTGAGGTTCGTCGGGATCGGATGATCCCTCATGAGCCGCGCGAAGAACGTCGTGTTATGGACGAGATAACGTGCCGTCTTGTTGGTGTAAACGTGCCTGTCCCCGTCTGCCTCGATGTAGCTCGGCCCGGGCCCCGCATCGCCGACCCAGTAGCAGTCGGCGTTAGGAGGGACTACGCATCCGAGGTGGGTGAGATTGAACAGCGTGGTGCTGGCCGAGTCGTGCGCCCCGTCCTCGTTACCCGTGACGACCACGCCGGCCACCTTGCCGTACAGCGGAAACTGGCCGTTCCGGGCGTCCGGCTCCTCATACGTGCCGTCCAGGCGTTCCATGACGAGCTGCGCCACCGAGGAACGAACCCCGAACCAAATCGGCGTCCCGACGATCACGATGTCCGCCGCCTTGAGCTTGGCCAGCAGCCGAGGCCACTCGTCGCCCCCACCTTCGTCGGAGGATACACCGAACGCAATCTTGTGATCGACGACGCGCACTATCTCGGATTCGACGCCGAGAGGTTTGTACAGCTCTGAAAGCTTAGCGAGCAAAGCCTCGGTGTTGGATACCGAGGGCGACCTCTTCAGGGTGCAGTTCAGCATGACGGCTTTTAGCATCATCGTTTGTCACCTTTCACGATGAGCCATCGCGTGGCTTTTGGATTTTCCCTCCCCGCGTCTCCCCAAGCTCTTCAGGCACTGAAGAACTCCTTGACTTTGGCCATCCCGTAGCCCATCGCCTGACTGAGCAACACCTTGGGCGGCATCG
>CAZPFD010000219.1:0-6692 GCA_964585725.1 uncultured Ectothiorhodospiraceae bacterium
GCAGGGCAACAACAACGCCTACTGCCAGGACAACGAGCTGAGCTGGATCGACTGGGAGGGCATCGACGCCGAAGGCGAGAGCCTGCTCGAGTTCACGTGCGCCCTGGTGTCGCTGCGCAGGCGCCACCTCGTCCTGCACCGCAACCGGTTCTTCCACGGCGAGATCATTCCCGGCACCGAGGTGAAGGACGTCACCTGGCTCGGCCCGGACGCCGAGGAGCTGCGCGAGGAGGACTGGGCCGACCCCGGGCAGCGCACGCTGGCGCTGCTGTTGAGCGGCGAGGCCGGCATGGCGCACCTCACGGCCCGCGGCGAGCAGGAGCCCGACGACACCTTCCTGCTGCTGATGAACGCCTCCGCGGACCCCGTCACCCAGCGCCTGCCGGCGCCGGGCGCTCCCGGGACCTGGGCCGCCCTGATCGACACCGCGGCGCCGGGCGGCCTCGCCGCCGACGGCGACGCGACGGAGCCGGGCGGGACCCGCGAGCTCCCCCCGCGCTCCCTCATCCTCCTCGTCTACCGTCCCGACACCGACTGACCCTAGTCGGGCACGTTGCGGCGCAGCTCCTCGACCCAGGCGCGGGCGCTGGCGTCGCTCGGCGCGCGCCAGTCGGCGCGCGGCGACAGCGATCCGCCCGAGCCCACCTTGGGCGCGTTGGGGATCGCCGAGCGCTTGAACTGGCTGAACTCGAAGAAGCGCTGCAGAAAGACCTCGAGCCAATGCTTGATGGTCTTCAGATCGTACTGGTTGCGCTTCTCCTGCGGCAGCGTCTCGGGCCACTCGCCGCGGCTCGCATCGCTCCACGCGTGGTGGGCCAGGAACGCGACCTTGCTGGGACGATACCCGTAGCGGCTCAAGTAGTAGAGATTGAAGTCCTGGAGCTCGTAGGGGCCCACCAGCGCCTCGGCGCGCTGGCCCGGCTCGTCCTCGTTGCCGGGCACGAGCTCGGGCGAGATCTCGGTGTCCACGATGGACTGCAGCACCGCCGCCGTCTCCGCCCCGAACTGCTCGGTCTTCACCGCCCAGCGGATGAGATGCTGGATGAGCGTCTTCGGCACCGAGGCGTTGACGTGGTAGTGGGCCATGTGATCGCCGACGCCGTAGGTGGTGTATCCCAGGGCGAGCTCCGACAGATCCCCGGTGCCCACCACGATGCCGCCCCGGTAGTTCGCCAGGCGGAAGAGATGCGAGGTGCGCTCCCCGGCCTGCACGTTCTCGAAGGTGATGTCGTAGACCTCCTCGCCGCGCGCGAAGGGGTGCCCCAGGTCCTGGAACATCTGCTGCGCGGAGGGACGGATGTCGATCTCCTCGGCGCTGACGCCGAGGCTGCGCATGAGCTTCCAGGCGTTGTCGTAGGTCGTGCGGCTGGTGGCGAAGCCGGGCAGGGTGTACGCGAGGATGTTGGCGCGCGGCAGCTCCAGGCGATCCATGGTCTTGGCGCACACGATCAGCGCCTGGGTCGAGTCGAGCCCGCCGGAGACCCCGATCACCACCTTGCGGATGCCCGTCGCGTGCAGGCGCTTCATCAGCCCCTGGATCTGAATGTTGTACGCCTCGTAGCAGCGCTCATCGAGGCGTCCCGGATCCGAGGGCACGTAGGGGAAGCGATCCACGCGGCGCTCGAGCGCGATCTCGCCCGCGGGCGCTTCGAACGCGAACGCGATGCGGCGCATGGCGCCGGCGTGCTCGAGGTCCTCGCGCGTGCAGTCGTTGAAGCTGGTGATGCGCGTGCGCTCCTGGCGCAGGTGCGCCAGATCCAGATCCGCGGTGATGATCTGCGAGACGTCCGAGAAGCGCTCGGACTCGGAGAGCAGCTCTCCGTTCTCGTAGATCATGGCATGGCCGTCCCACGCCATGTCGGTGGTCGACTCGCCGAAGCCCGCCGCCGTGTACAGGTACGCGGCGATGCACTTGGCCGACTGGCTCGCGCACAGGAGCCTGCGGTAGTCCGCCTTGCCGATGGTGATGTTGCTGGCGGAGAGGTTGGCGAGCACCGTGGCCCCCGCCATGGCGGCATGGGTGCTCGGCGGTATCGGCGCCCACAGGTCCTCGCAGATCTCCACGTGCAGGGAGAACCCGGGATAATCGGCGTCGAAGAGGAGATCGCGCCCGAAGGGCACCGCCTGCCCGTCGAGGGTCAGGGTGCCTTGGACGGCCTTGGCGCCCGAGGTGAACTGCCGCTTCTCGTAGTACTCCTGATAGTTGGGCAGATAGATCTTGGGGACCACCCCCAGCACCTGCCCGCGGTGGATGACCACCGCGCAGTTGAACAGCCGGCTCTCCGAGCGCAGGGGCGCGCCGACGAGCAGCACCGGCACGAGATCGCGGCTCGCGCGCACGATGCGCGCGAGCGCCGCCTCCACCGCATCGAGCAGCGCGTCCTGGAAGAACAGATCGTCGCTCGAATATCCGCACAGGCCGAGCTCGGGAAACAGGGCGACGCCCGCCTTGCGCTCGGAGGCGCGCGCCGCCAGCTCCAGGGTCTGCTCGGCGTTGAAGGACGGATCGGCGACCGCGAGCCGGGGCGTGCACGCCGCCACGCGCAGGAATCCGTGCGTGTAGATGGATTGGAACGGACGATTCCGTTTCGCCATGTCTGCCTCACCGGTCTCGCCGGCTGCACAAATGCTGCATCGGGCCCGGGAAGTCAAGGCGCCGGCGGCCGCGGCCGGCGTCTCCGAGCGTCGGGATCTGTCAGGATCTACTATCGACAGCAGCGCTCGCTTCCGCAACCGCAGGGGCGAAGCTTATGCCGCCCGGCCCCGCGCCGGGAAGCGAGGCGGGGGCTTCGCCGGTTCCTCTGCCGGGCTGTGAACCGTTACCATGAGCGTGGCCGGGGCCTGCCCCGGCCGAGTCGTGATCGCTATGGTGGTCCGTATCGGTCTCCTCGCATCGTGACGTTGTAAACCCCGTCAGGCCCGGAAGGGAGCAGCGGTAGCAGCGGTAGCGAGTGCCGGGGTATGGCTGGTACGGGCCGCCGCTCCCACCTGCATCCGGCGCGCTCGGGATCGGAGCCCCGGGCTCCAGCGGACGCCGGACGAGTGCTGCGCATTTCCTCGCCGGTATCGCTGCGGGTTCGTCTGAAGGAGACCGGCGTCCGGCGTATAATGGCCCGGGCGATGGGTGAGGAAGAGGTCGGGATGAGCTACCAGGTGCTCGCGCGCAAGTGGCGCCCGCGGGAGTTCGATCAGATGGTCGGACAGACCCACGTGGTGCGCGCCCTGCGCAACGCCCTGGACGGCGAGCGCCTGCATCACGCCTTCCTGTTCACCGGGACCCGCGGCGTGGGCAAGACCACGGTCGCCCGGATCCTGGCCAAATGCCTCAACTGCGAGCGCGGCGTGGGATCGCGCCCCTGCGGCGAGTGCGCATCCTGCCGCGAGCTGGACGAGGGCCGCTTCGTCGATCTCATCGAGGTCGACGCCGCCTCGCGCGCCAAGGTGGACGAGACGCGCGACCTCATGGACAACGTGCAGTTCGCGCCCACCCGCGGGCGCTACAAGGTGTACCTCATCGACGAGGTGCACATGTTCTCCGAGAAGAGCTTCAACGCGCTGTTGAAGACGCTCGAGGAGCCGCCGCCCCACGTCAAGTTCCTGCTCGCCACCACCGACCCGCAGAAGCTGCCGGTCACGGTCCTCTCGCGCTGCCTCCAGTTCAATCTCAAGCGCCTGCCCGTGAAGGCCATCGTCGAGCACCTCGCGCACATCCTGGAGGCCGAGGGCGTGCCGCCGGAGGCGCACGCGGTGCGCCTCATCGCGGAGGCGGCGGACGGCAGCATGCGCGACGCCCTGAGCCTCCTCGATCAGGCCATCGCCTACGGCGACGGCCGTCTGGAGGAGGGGGCGGTGCGCGCCATGCTCGGCAGCCTCGGCGTGGAGCACGTCCACGGCATGCTCGAGGCCCTGGCCGCCGGGGACGGCGCGGGGCTGATGGAGCGCGTGGACGCGATGGCGGCCGAGGCGGCGGACTTCGAGGAGGTGCTGGGCGAGGTGCTCTCGGAGCTCCAGCGCATCGCGCTGGCCCAGACGGTGCCCGAGGCGCTGGACGAGGACGTCCCGCGCCGCGAGGGCGTGCTCGCCCTGGCCGAGCGCATGAGCCCCGAGGACGTGCAGCTCTGGTACCAGATCGGGGTCATGGGGCGCCGCGACCTGCCGTTCGCCCCGAACCCCCGGGGCGGCTTCGAGATGATCCTGCTGCGCATGCTCGCGTTTCGGCCGGCGGGCGTCGAGGGCGCCGCGCCGGCCTCGACCCCGACGTCGAAGGCGGCTGCGGGCGCCGCGCCGCGGCCGGCGGCGGCCGAGGCCGCGCCGCCGCCCGCATCCTCGGCGCCGCTGCCGCTGCGCGCCGACACCTGGGTGCAGGTGGTGGATGCGCTCGGGCTCACGGGCCTCGCCCGCGAGCTCGCGGTGAACTCGTCGCTGCGCGAGCAGCGGGGGGACGTGCTCTGGCTGCAGCTCGCGCCCGCCCACGCGCAGCTCACGGCCCGCAACGTGAAGGACAAGCTCCAGGCGGCGCTGAGCGAATACTGCGGCACGCCGGTGCTGCTGCGCTTCGACATCACCGCGCCCGGGGACGAGACCCCGGCGGGCATTCAGCGGCGGGACGCGGACGAGCGGCGGCGGGCGGCGCTGGCGGCGATCGAGACCGACCCCAACGTGCGCGCCATCGTGGAGCGCTTCGAGGCGAGCATCGACGAGGGCTCGATCCGCCCCGGCGAGAATTGAGATACGACGGAGGAAGCTGATCAATGAAGGGTGCGCTCGGTAACCTGATGAAGCAGGCGCAGCAGATGCAGGAGAGCCTGCAGAAGGCGCAGGAGGAGATCGCCCAGGCGGAGGTCACCGGAGAGTCCGGCGGCGGCATGGTGAGCGTGGTGATGAGCGGTCGCCACGACGTGCGCCGCGTGTCCATCGATCCGGCGCTGATGCAGGACGACAAGGAAATGCTCGAGGATCTCATCGCGGCGGCGGTCAACGACGCCGTGCACAAGGTCGAGAGCATGACCCGCGAGCGCATGGAAGGATTGACCTCCGGGCTCAACCTGCCGCCGGGCTTCAAGCTTCCCGGCCAGCCGTGACCGAGGCATGCACGCGCTAGCAATCGCCTCCCCGAGTCGGCGAGCCCTTGGAGCCCGGCATCCCTGGCCCGCTCCCTTCGGGAAAAGTGGTGTCAGACACTACTTTCCCTTCCGCTGGCCTGTCTTTGTGGCACTGTGGGCAGGGAAAGTAGTGTCTGACACCACTTTTCCGCGCTCCGCTGGTCATCCCTCGCAAGGGGCTCGCCGCCTCGGGGTAAGCTGAGATCACGATGAGCGGCAGCGAGCTCATCGACGAGCTGGTGACGGCGTTGCGCTGCCTGCCCGGCGTGGGCCCGAAGTCGGCCCAGCGCATGGCCTTTCACCTGCTCGAGCGCGACCGCGAAGGCGGGCGGCGCCTGGCGGCGGCGCTGGATGCGGCCATGGACCGCATCGGTCACTGCCGCGTGTGCCGCACCCTGAGCGAGGCCGAGATCTGCGGCATCTGCGCCAACGAGAAGCGCGACCGCGGCCTGCTGTGCGTGGTCGAGACCCCCGCCGACGTGGCCGCCATCGAGCACGGCACCGACTTCCGCGGGATGTACTTCGTGCTGATGGGGCGCCTCTCGCCCCTCGACGGCATCGGCCCGGAGGACCTCGGGCTCGATCAGCTCGCGCAACGCCTCGGGAACGGGGAGGTCGCGGAGGTCATCCTCGCCACCGACTCCACCGTGGAGGGTGAGGCCACCGCGCACTACGTGAGCGAGATGGTGCGCGAGCGCGGCATCCGGGTCACCCGCATCGCCCAGGGCATTCCTCTGGGCGGAGCCCTCGAGTACGTGGACAGCGGCACCCTCGCGCACGCCTTCACCGGCCGCCACGAAGTCCGCTAAAAGAACAAAGAAAGATCTACCACAGAGAACCCAGAGGATCTCACAGAGGACACAGAGAAAAGCAACAATAAATGAGGTTCACATCCCTGACACGCGGAGCGAGTAGAGCCCGTGATCTTGTTCCTACCGCGGGCTGATGCTTCTGCAGTACCTTTTCTGATTTCCTTTTCTTACTCTGTGTTCCTCTGTGCGATCCTCTGTGTCCTCTGTGGTTACGTCTTTACTTCAATAGCGCGTCGACCTTGGCCGCGCAGATGAAGTCGTTCTCCGAGAGCCCGCCGATGGCGTGCGTGCTGTAGCGCACGCGGCACCGGTTGTAGCCCACCTCCAGGTTCGGGTGATGGTCCTCGCGGTGCGCGATCCAGGCCAGCGCGTTCACGAACTCCATGGTCTCGTGGAAGTTCTTGAGCTTGAACGTGCGGCTGATCTCGGTGGCGTCCTCGTTGAGCGTCCACTCGTCGAGCTGCCCCAGCAGCGCGCGCGCCTCGTCTGCTTTCAAGGCCGGTGTTCCGCCCTCGCAGGGTACGCAATGCTTTTGCGTGAGCTCCGACATCGATGCACCTCCTTGGTGAATGGCTCCGGCGTTGCGCTTCGCACCGCCCCTCTTCGCCATTTGTCATGCATCGGGCCCTCCCAGTCAACAGCGCCGGGTGGGCCGAACGCGCGGCGCGGGCCGGGGTGGTCTGATATAGTCTGATATAGAATGGCGATCCGCGCGAGATGAGCAGCAGAGGAGCGGTCATGGCGAGGGACTCCGGCAACCTCATCTGGATCGATCTGG
>CAZPFD010000220.1:0-3299 GCA_964585725.1 uncultured Ectothiorhodospiraceae bacterium
TATAAGGCTCTGATGCCAAGTCATTTCTTGGTGGCCAGGGGCGGAATCGAACCACCGACACGCGGATTTTCAGTCCACTGCTCTACCGACTGAGCTACCTGGCCCGGGGAGGGTGCGCCATTTAACTGTCCGGGGCCTGCGCCGTCAAGACTGCCGGAAGCGCATCCAAAGAACATCATTCTAAACGCTGGCGCCTTCCTTGTGCCGGCGGGCTAGCTGTCCTCATCGCGCGATGAGCGGCTCGACCGGCGGCGCGCTCGCCGAGACGCCACGTTCCGATCCGCGTAGGCGGCCACCTCCACCAGTTGCTCGAGCGGCTCGTCGAGGCGCGGGTCGCTGTGGCTGCGCACCACCACCTCCTTGGCAAAGAGCATCGCCAGGTAGCGGAGCTTGAGAGCCGGGCGGTCGGCGATGGCGCGGTACTCGCGGTGTCCGGAGTTGACCTGCCAGCGCCCGTCGACCACACGTGAGCGCCACCTGGCGCCCGGGTGGTGGACGAACTCGGGTTTGGGAATGCCTTCGTCGGAACGAGCCGCGCCCAGCTCCTCCAGCACCTCCACGGCCAGCTCGGCCGAAGCCTGGCGGCCCTCGCGGTAGGCGCGCACCGCGAGGGTGCCGGTCCCCGGTGTGTCGGGCGCTTCCAGGCGCACCGTGTTGGCGTGGCGCTCCGCGTCGGCGAGCCTGCCCACCGGACCCGCCAACGACCACTCATAGACGACCCCGGATGGGATGGGGCGGGCGGCGTCGTCCAGGGCCTGGGCCCGCGCCCGGCGCGAGCCCCCGCACTCCACCCGAAAGGGCGATGGGGTCAGGCGAATCGAGGTGAGCGGCCCCGGCGGCAGCAGGTCCACGTCGGGCAGCGCCGACTGGGGCTCGGGCTTCTCAGTGGCGCTCTCCGGCTCCGGGGCCGCCACGCCCTCGCCGCCCTGGGCCTCGGGTCCCTCGGACGGCTCCTCGGGGCCGTGCACGGGCAGCAGCGCGTAGCGCGGTTGCTGGCGGTAGAAGTCGCGGAACGCCCGCTGAAGGTCGCGCACCAGGCCCTTGTCGACCTCGGCCTGGCGCTCCCTGGCAAGCTTCTCGAGCGCCGCGTCGACCACGGGTTCCAGCGCCCGCAATGCCTGGGCGAAGGCGCCCGCGGCTTCGTCGAGGACGATATTGCGCCGGCTGCCGGGGGTCACCCTGAAACCCGGGAAATCCACCAGCCCCGTGAGGCGCGGGTCGGTCCACGGCGGATGGTCCAGCCCGAGTGCCGACAGCGCGTGGAAGCTCTCCGCCACCAGCGTGCCGGCGCTGTAGAGCGCGAGCTCGCCGGCATCCTCGCCGTTCTCGTTGGCCACGTACAGCTCGAGCCGGACGGGCGGGTGTCCCGGCACCTCCACCGGGCCGATGCCTTCCAGGCGCTCGCCCACGAATCGAGGCGGGCGCACTTGCACGATCTTCTGGGCGCGCCCGCGGGCCATGCGGTCCTCCACCACCAGCTCCACTCCGCGATGCAGGAGCTGGCCGCGAAGCTCGGAGGCGAGGTAGTCGGCCGCGCGCCGCCCGCCCAGGGCGGGCATCGCCTCCGGATGGACGGCGGCCACGATGATCTCCGTCCATCGATCCTCCAGGGGCAGCCGGCCCCGGAGGGGTTCGATGACGAACTCGGGCCGGTCCCGGTAGAGCACCAGCCGATGAGGGTGCTGCCCCGGGACCGCCGAGCGCATCTCGAGCCGCTCGCCGATGCTCCAGAACCCCAGCAGACCGATGCCGTACTGGCCCTGGGTCATGAGTCGCAGGCGCTCCTCGGGCGAGAGCGAGCGCTTGCGGCTGTGCCCGATGTGGGTGGCGATGTATTTCAGCGCGTCCGGGCGTGGGAGCTCCGGAATGACCCCTTCGCCGTCGTCGAAGACGCGCAGGCAGGGCACCCCTTTGACGCGCTGGCGGGTGACCCGGATGTGGGCGGCGCCCGCATCGAGGCTGTTCTGCACGAGCTCGGCCAGCGCCTTGCGCGGATCGGGCTGGCTGAGCGCGAGCCAGCGGATCAGCTCGAAGGGATCGTGCGCCTTGACCTTGCCCTTGAGGGCCGTCGAATGAGCTCGAGTGCGAACCACGTGCGGGTAGCCGATGGCGAGACCGTTGCGCGGATGATACCGGGAGCGCTCAGGTTTTGTCCGGCGGCACGTAGCCCTCGGGCTTCTGCGACCCCTCGCCGAAGAAGTACTTCTCCATCTCGGCTTCCAGGAACTTGCGCGCCTCGAGGTCCATGGGCGAGAGACGGCGCTCGTTGATGAGCATGGTCTGGTGGGTGAGCCAGCCCTGCCACGCTTCCTTGGAAACGTTCTCGTAGATGCGCTTGCCGAGCTCGCCCGGGTAGGGCGGGAAGTCGAGCCCTTCCGCCTCGCGCCCCAGCTTGATGCAGTTCACGGTTCGAGCCATAGCTCCTCCTGGTCCATTGCCTCCACGCGGGCCAGCAGCTCCGCCACCGGCGCCGCCAGGCCCACGCGCCCGGATGCGCCGCCCTGGTACCAGCGCAGATCCTGCCCCTCCCGCACCGCCGCGGCCGCGTCCTGCACCTGCGCGCACACCGGGTGGATGTCGAGCAGGAAGTGGGTGAAGCCGTGGTGCACCACCGGCAGATGCCGCACGTCGTGCGGGACGAGCCCGAGGGTGCTGCGGCACCACTCGACCACGTCCGCCTCGGGCGCGCACTCGGGAAAGCTCCAAAGCCCGCCCCATATGCCGGTGGGCGGGCGCCGGGCGAGCAGCACGCGTCCGTGGGCGTCGCGCAGGATGACGAATCGCGTGCGGCGCACGGGACGCGGCGGCGGGCGCCTCGGTGTGGGCAGCTCGCTCTCGCGGCCCTCGGCGTGGGCCCGGCACCCCGATGCCAGCGGACAGCGCCCGCAGGCGGGCCGTGCCCGGGTGCAGACGGTGGCGCCGAGATCCATCATCGCCTGGGTGTAGGCGGCGACGTCGCGCTCGGGGGTGTGCCCATCGGCCAGCTCCCACAGCCGCCGCAGCACCTCGCCCTGCCCGGGCCAGCCCTCGATGCCATGGTAACGACACAGCACCCGCTTGACGTTGCCATCGAGGATCGGATGGCGCTGCCCGCAGGCGAGGGCGAGGATGGCGCCGGCGGTGGAGCGCCCGATCCCGGGGAGCTGCTCGAGGGCGGCGCGCTCGGTGGGGAAGACGCCCCCGTGCGCCTCGCACAGGCGCTGCGCGGCGTGGTGCAGGTGGCGCGCCCGTGCGTAGTAGCCGAGCCCGCTCCACAGGTGCAGCACCTCGTCGAGGGGCGCCCGCGCCAGGCTCTGCAC
>CAZPFD010000220.1:3309-6576 GCA_964585725.1 uncultured Ectothiorhodospiraceae bacterium
CCCACCCACCCCTGGTACCCGGGCACGACGCCGCCACCCTGGGTCTGCTCGAGCACGACCACCGAGATCCACACCCGGTAAGGCGTCGGCGCCTGCTGCCACGGGAGGTTCCTGCGGCCGTGGCGCGCGTACCACGCGAGCACGCGCTCTGCGAAGCGGTCCTCGCCGGCGGACGACCGCTTGCGCCTCGATGTTCGCGCGGCTCCCTGCGGCACCGATGATCCGGCTAGCGGCGGGGCGTTCTCGAGCGCCTCAATTGCCCAGCCCCTTGAGCAGATCCTTGAGCGGCTTGGCCGCGCCCTCGCCGAGCTCCTTCTCGAGCTTCTTCTCGATCTTCTCCGTCGCCTCCCCCTTGCGCTTCTCGAGCTCTTCCTGCGCCTTGGCCTTGGCCACCGCCTCCAGATCCGGGCGGATGCTGGGGTTGCGCCACGAGCCGCTCACGCGGATGGGGACCGGGATGCCCGCGAGCTCGCTGCGCTCCGCGCCGCTCTGCCCGGCCGCCGTGGCCACCAGGGTGGTGGTGAGGCGGTAGTCCACGGTCTCATCCACCAGATCCGCCGTCCCCCGTCCCGAGATGCGCAGCAGCGGCGACTTGGCGCTGAGATCCTGGTTCGTGGCCACGCCGTCCTTGATCTGGATGGTGCCCGAGAGCTCGGTGAAGTCGGTCTCCACCGGTCCCTCCTGGGCCGGCAGCGCCTGGCCTTTGATGCGCGCTTCCACGTCGCGCAGGATGCGGCCGACGTTGATGCCCTTGAGCGCGCCGTCGGTGAAGGAGAAGGCGATCTCGCCGTTCAGGGTGCGCTTGAACTGGGCCGGGCCGAGCCCGCGCGCGTTGAGCCTGGCGCGCGCCTCGGCCAGCCCGCTGAGCAGCGCCTTGCCCTGGAGATCCGTCAGCAGTGGCTCCGCCTGCACCCCGGAGAGCTTCTCGTCCATGGAGATGCGTGGGGTGTCCCCGCGCGCATCGAGCACGATGTCGCCCGCGTAGGTGCCCTCGTAGAGCGCCGCCTGGATGGGGCTCACCTTGATCAAGCCGTCCTTGGCGTTGACCGTGACCTGGATGTCGCGGGTGGTGAGGTTGCTCACCTTGAGCCGGCCGAGGCGCGCCCGACCGTCGATGTCCAGGGCCCGCAACGTGTCCAGGGGCAGCGGCGCAGCGCCGGCGGCGGCACCCGGGGTGGCGGCCGCCTGCTGGCCTTCCTTCGGGGGCGGGGGCAGGTAGCGGTCGGCGTCGAAGGCGTCCGCGGCCAGCTCGAAGCGCACGGTGGGTGCGCCCAGCGCCATGCTCAGCGTGCCGGTCAGGGTGGTGTCGTCGAGGGTGAGCGAGATCGCGTCCAGCTCCACGCGCTGCTGTGTGCCTTTCAGGTCGGCCGCGAGCTCGAGGCGCGTCAGCGCGTTCCGGTCCGCAGTCTGCGGCAGCGTCTGGCCGAGCCGCGCGAGGAGCTCGCGCGGGTTGAAAGGAGCGACGCTGATGGCGCCCTGGAACTCGGGCTTTGCGGTGAGCCGGCGCACCTCCAGGTTCCCTTGGGTCGTGAGCCCGCCCGCCCCGAGCTCGAGCCCGCTCACGCTGAGCGTGTCGGCCTTGAGATCGGCCTCCGCGTCGGCCGCGAGGCGCAGCTCGACGGCTTCCCTCTCGACCCCCTCGCCCTGCACCTCGCCCTCGATCTCGAGGTCGCGCACCCGATAGCGCTCGGCGGCGACATCCGCCTCCAGGCGCGTGCTCCCCGAGAGGCGCCCGCTCAGGGGCGGCTGCGCGCTCTCGAAGCGAAAGCCCATCTCGACGTCCACCGGCGCGTCCTGGGTGAGCGCCCCGGTCTTCAGGGTGAAGTCGCGCACGGTGAGGTGCTGGTTCGCCTGGGCATCGTCCCAGCGCAGGGTGGCGTCGCGAATGTCGAGCCCGCCCACGGCGAGGGCGGCTACCGGGGGGCCCTCCCGGGGCGCCGGCGGCGCCTGGCCTTCGGGGGCGGGGGCGGCCTCGGCGGCTTGCGCCAGATCCGCCCAGTTGGTGCGCCCCTGGGCGTTGCGCGCGAGATTGAGCTCGAAGCCGCTGAGCACCACGGTGTCCGTCTCGATGCGGCCCCCGAGCAGGGGCAGCAGCTTCACCCGGATCTGCATGCGCTCGGAGCGGGCGAACACGTCGGGGTCGAAGCCGGGGGCGTTGCCGAGCGCCACCGTGCCCAGATCGAGCGCGAGCCGGGGGAACACCGAGAGCTCGATGTCGCCCTCGATGCGCAGCTCGCGCCCGGTGCGCTTCTCCACCTGCGCGGCGATCTCGTCCTTGTAGTCGTTGGGGTCGATGTAGAGGGGCAGCACGATGGCCGCGGCCGCGATGAGCAGGACCACGACGCCGAGTGCGATGCCGATGATTTTGATGGCGGTGCGCATGGACTCCCTTCTCCCTTGGTCTCTAATCCTCCGTCTCGCCCGCAAGGCGCCGGCGAGCCCGGGCCGCCGCGGCGCGAACCCGGGCCGGCGCCGTGCCGCCCACGTGATCGCGCGCCGCCACGCTGCCCTCCAGCGTCAGCACCTGGTAGACGTCCGGCTCGATGATCGGCGAGAAGCGCTGGAGGTCGCTCAGTTCAAGTTCCGCCAGATCGCGCCCGATATCGATGGCATGGCGCACGGCGCGACCCACCACTTCGTGCGCGTCACGAAACGGCAGGCCCTTGCGCACCAGATAGTCGGCGAGGTCGGTGGCGGTGGTGTAGCCGCGCCCCGCCGCCTCGCGCATGCGCGCGCGCTGGACCCGCATCGCGGGGACCAGGGCGGCGAGCACGCGCAGCGACGGTCGCACCGTGTCGAGGGTGTCGAACACCGGCGCCTTGTCCTCCTGGTTGTCCCGGTTGTAGGCGAGCGGCTGCCCCTTCATGAGCATCAGCAGCGACACCAGATGTCCCGCCACCCGGCCCGTCTTGCCGCGCGCGAGCTCGGGCACGTCCGGGTTCTTCTTCTGCGGCATGATGGAGGAGCCGGTGCAGTGCGCGTCGTCGAGCTCGATGAAGCCGAACGCCGGTGACGACCACAGGACCAGCTCCTCCGCCATGCGCGAGAGGTGGGTCATGAGCAGCGCGCAGTGGGCCACGAACTCGACCGCGAAGTCGCGATCGCTCACCGCGTCGAGCGAGTTCTCGCACACGCCCTCGAAGCCGAGCAGGCGCGCGCTCATGGCGCGGTCGATGGGGAAGCCGGTCCCGGCCAGGGCGGCGGCGCCGAGCGGCGAGCGATTGATGCGCCGGCGCGCGTCGGTGAAGCGCTCGCGGTCGCGCTCGA
>CAZPFD010000221.1:0-6570 GCA_964585725.1 uncultured Ectothiorhodospiraceae bacterium
AACCCCTGACCTTCGCATTGCGAACGCGACGCTCTCCCAGCTGAGCTACGGCCCCGTGACTGAGTGCCGCGAATTTTACACAGCCCGGGGGCCACCTGCCAGCACAGGTGGCGGGAACCCGGCCGGCCGGATGGCGGTCTATGTCACAATAGCGTCCCCATCATCCCGTCAGGAGCCATCGATGCATCCGACGCTGCCGCTACTGCGGAACACGGACTTCCCACCCCTGCGGCGTGACAGACTCGAGACTCTACAGGTGAACGTGGGCTATCGCTGTAATCAGTCCTGTCTGCACTGTCACGTGAGCGCCGGCCCCCATCGCAAGGAGGACATGAGCCGGGCGGTGGCCGAACAGGTGGTGAGCTTCCTCGACGTCTCCGGCGTGCGCACCCTGGACATCACCGGCGGGGCCCCCGAGCTGAACGCGCAGTTCCGCTATCTCGTGCGCGAGGGCAGGGCCAGGGGGCTGCGGGTCATCGATCGATGCAACCTCACCATCCTCGGGGAGTCGGGTCACGAAGACCTGGCCGGGTTTCTGGCCGAGCAGGGTGTGGACGTGGTGGCGTCGCTCCCATGCTATCTGGAGGAAAACGTGGATGCGCAGCGCGGCGGCGGCGTCTACCGGGCGAGCATCGACGGCCTGCGCCGCTTGAACCGGCTCGGTTACGGGCAGCCCGACTCGGACCTCACCCTGGACCTGGTGTACAACCCCCAGGGTCCCAGCCTGCCGCCGCCGCAACAGGCGCTGGAGGCCGATTACCGGCGTGAGCTGGCGGCGCGCTTCGGCGTCGTGTTCAACAGCCTGCTCACGTTCGCCAACATGCCCATCGGACGCTTCGGCAGCACCCTGGTCTCCCGGGGCCAGTTCCACCAGTACGTCGGCCTGCTGCGCGAGGCTCATCGGGACGCGAATCTGAAGTCGGTAATGTGCCGCACGCTGCTCAGCGTGGATTGGCGGGGATACGTGTACGACTGCGACTTCAACCAGATGTTGGGGCTGCCCATGCGCGTGAACGGCACGCCCCGCGTGCACCTGACCGAGTTGATGGACGTGGACGTGCGCGGGCTTCCCATCATGGTGAGGAATCACTGTTACGGGTGCACGGCGGGCCAGGGCAGCAGCTGCGGCGGTGCCCTCGGCTGAGGGCGCGACCCGCCGCCCGGGACCCCGTCATGGTCGTTCCACCGCCGTTGCGTCTCACGATCGTCATCCCCGCATTGGACGAAGCCGCCGTCGTCGAGGATACGCTGGCGCGCTTGCAGCCGCTGCGCGGCCGCGGCCACGAGGTGATCCTGGTCGACGGCGGTAGCCGTGACGGCACGCCCCGGCTGGCCGTGCCCCTCGTGGACCGCCTCCTGCACGCACCGCGCGGGCGGGCGCGGCAGATGAATGCGGGGGCCGCGTGCGCGCGGGGCGACGTGCTGCTCTTCCTGCACGCCGACACCGAGCTCCCCCGGGACGCCGACGCGCGGGTCGCAGTCGCGCTCGGCTCACCCGCGGCCGTCTGGGGGCGCTTCGATGTGCACCTCTCCGGCCGCCATCCGCTGCTGCGGGTGGTGGAGCGCTCGATGAACCTCAGATCCAGGCTCTCGGGCATCGCCACCGGGGATCAGGCCATCTTCGTGCGCAGGGACGCGTTTCGTTCGGTGGGCGGCTTTCCGGACCTGCCGCTCATGGAGGACATTGCGTTCAGCAGGACCCTGAAGAGCCTGGCACGGCCCGTGTGCGTCGCCGCGCCGGCCGTCACGTCGAGCCGGCGCTGGGAGGGGCAGGGGGTTCTGAGGACCATCCTGCTCATGTGGCGGCTGCGTCTCGGCTACGCCCTGGGCATCGACCCCGGGCGCCTGGCGCGCGGCTACGGGCGTAGAGCATGAGCGATCCGATTCCCGTGATCGTGTTCGCGCGGGCCCCGTGCCCGGGCGCGGTCAAGCGTCGCCTCATCCCGGCCCTGGGGGCCCGCGGGGCGGCGCGGCTCTACGAGCGCATGCTCGGTGCGGCGCTGCGCGCGGCGGTGGACGCGGGCGTGGGGCCGGTGGAGCTGTGGGGGACGCCCACCGCCGAGCATCCGGTGTTCGAGGCGCTTGCCGCGCAATGGCGAGTGACGCTGCACACGCAACGGGGACCGAATCTCGGGGTGCGTATGCAGGCGGCGCTGGAGCGGGCGCTGGGTACGGCCTGCGGGGCCATTCTGATCGGAAGCGACTGCCCGACCCTGGCCGCAGACGATCTGCGTGAGGCCGCGCGCCGCCTGCGGGCGGGCGACGACGCGGTGCTCGGGCCCGCGCTCGACGGGGGCTACTACCTCATCGGTCTGGCGCGCCCGATGCCCGGTCTGTTCCACCGTGTACCGTGGGGCTCGG
Source organism: uncultured Ectothiorhodospiraceae bacterium (assembly GCA_964585725.1). Taxonomy (GTDB): domain Bacteria; phylum Pseudomonadota; class Gammaproteobacteria; order HK1; family HK1; genus CAZPFD01. The sequence goes on from CAZPFD010000221.1 coordinate 2,362, forward strand.
AGGCGGTGCTGGCGATCACGCGGGGTCGGTTGCAGGCGGCGGGGGAGCGCTGGTCGGAGCTGAGGGCGCAACGCGACGTCGACCGCCCGAGCGATCTCGGGCGTCTGGAGGTGGTGCCGGAGCGGGAAGTGGGCGCTTGAGCCCGGCGCCGGGCGGACCTCAGGTGCGTCCGGGGCCGCCGTTCAGCATGCGCTCGAACTCGATCAGCTTGTCCGCGAGCCGGGCTGCGTCCACATGGTAGGCGCCCTCGGCCAGGGCCTTGCGGAACTCCTCCACCCGGCGCTGATCCACAATCGGGATCCTGACCAGCGCCGCCTGGAGCTCGTCGAGCTTGGCGGCCAGCTCGGCGTCCGCCGTGATGCCGTGCGCATCGGTCGCGGACGCATGATCCCCTCCATCCATTTTCGCCTCCCCGACGTGATGCGAAGCGCCGTTGAGCGGCGCTCTCGCACCGTTGACGCGTTTGGTGTTGGACATCTTTTTTGGGATGGTTCTTATAACGCCAGATATCTGTCGCTTAGATCGTCTGCATTGTACAGAACTTTAGCAGCCGCACGCCCAGAGTGGTGGTTGCGAGCGTCAATTCCTCGCGATATGGGATCCTGATTCTCGCAGTTTCCACGACTTAAACGCCAAATTTTTGACATTATCTCGTTTGCGTGCTTAACTTCTTGATCGCGCGCAGGGGGGCCTCCATGGGAGCGGCACGAGCTAGAACCATACCAATCAATTCATGCTCAGCGTACTGATACTCGACAGTGACGGCGAACGCCGCGAGAGACTCCGTATCATTCTGGAGTTCCTCGAGTACGAGTCGATCATAGCCGAGGAAGCGCGTCACTGGTCGCGGGAGTTCGAGGAACGCGGGCCCTTCGATCTCGTCTTCCTCGGTCCCTGCCGCGACAATCGCGACGGGCTCTTCGAGGCGTTCCTCGAGATCAAGGAGCACGAAAGCCACGTGCCCATCGTCGCCATCGTGGAAGGCGACCCCGACCTCGAGGACAACGCAGAGCTCAACGCCGGCATCGTGGCCAAGGTCTCGACCCCGCTGCGCCAGCAGGAGCTCCAGCATGCGCTCCAGCAGGTGCGGCTCTACCGCGAGGGGCGCCATCTGGAGGGGAGCCCCCGCTCCCTGGAGCTGTTTCGCAATCTGGTGGGCAGCAGCCCCGGGATCCGGCGGGTCCGCCAGCTCATCGAGCAGGTGGCCGACACCGACGCCAACGTTCTGCTGCTGGGCGAGTCGGGCACGGGGAAGGAGGTGGTGGCGCGCAACATCCACTACCACTCCCGCCGCCGCTACAAGCCCTTCGTCCCCGTGAACTGCGGCGCCATCCCGGCGGAGCTGCTGGAGAGCGAGCTCTTCGGGCACGAGAAGGGTGCGTTCACCGGCGCCATCACCAGCCGCCGCGGCCGCTTCGAGATGGCCGGGTCGGGAACCCTGTTCCTCGACGAGATCGGGGACATGCCCCTGGCCATGCAGGTGAAGCTGCTGCGGGTGCTCCAGGAACGGACCTTCGAGCGTGTGGGCAGCAGCAAGAGCATCGGCACCGACGCGCGCATCGTCGCGGCCACCCACACGAATCTCGAGGAAGCCATCGCGGCAGGCAAATTCCGCGAGGATCTCTATTACCGGCTGAATGTCTTTCCGGTCGAGGTGCCCGCGTTGCGCGAACGCATCGAGGATCTGCCTCTGCTCATCAACGATCTCATCAGCCGCATCGAGCACGAGAAGCGCGGCTCCATCCGCCTGACCCCTGCTGCGCTCAAGTCGCTGTGCCAGTACCACTGGCCGGGCAACGTGCGCGAGCTCGCGAATCTCATCGAGCGGCTCGTCATCCTGTACCCGTACGGCGTGGTGGACGTTCAGGACCTGCCGGAGAAGTATCGCATGGAGGACGAGGTCGAGCCGGCGCGGGAACCGGAGGTGGATCTGTCGAACGTCGTCGTATCGGCGCAGACCCTTCCGCGCGAGGGCATCGATCTCAAGGAGCACCTGAACAACATGGAGTACATGCTCATCAAGCAGGCGCTCGACGAAGCGGATGGCGTCGTCGCTCATGCGGCGAAGCGCCTGCGGATGGGCCGCACCACCCTCGTCGAGAAGATGCGCAAGTACGGGCTCCAGCGCCGCGACGAAGTTTCCAACGCCTGACGTTTCGAGCGCTTCGCGCGCCGGGCTCATCCGCCCCGGGCGCGACTCCTTCCCCGGCCGCCCATGACGGGCGCGCCCCCGCACTGACTCACCCTTTGCTTCCCACACTCGTCGTTCCCCGGGGCTGCCGAATCCTTGGCAGCCCCCGGCGATCGGAGTCAAGAACCCGACGTCGGAGTGTGCTCCGCGTCACTTCACCCCGGCGTTTTCCGTCGAAGCGGTCACAGTTTATGCAGTTTGGGCGCCGCTTTAGGGGTGGATCGGATATTGCAGTTTTGGCCGGACAGGCAAGTGGGCGGCAACCGCAGCCTCGAGAAGTAAAAGCACGCCTTGGGAGGCATCTCGCCACATGTACGGCAATGCAGCAACCCTTGACGAGGCCACCGTCGAACAGCAGAGCACGCAACCGAAGATCGTGCGCGCCATCGCGGTGACCAGTGGCAAGGGCGGCGTCGGCAAGACCAGTGTATCGGTCAACCTCGCCGTCGCCAGCGCCAAGGCGGGCAAGCAAGTGATGCTGATGGATGCCGATCTGGGGCTCGGCAACGTAGACGTGCTGCTGGGCCTCAAACCCTCGGTGAACCTCTCGCATGTCGTCAGCGGCGAGCTCCCCCTCGAGGGAGTGATCGTGCCCGGTCCCTTCGGTATCCAGGTCGTGCCAGCGGCCTCCGGGGTCCAGCGCATGACCGCGCTCGGTCCGGCGGAGCACGCAGGGCTCGTGCGGGCGTTCTGCGAGCTCGATTGTGATCCCGACGTGCTGATTGTGGATACGGCCGCCGGGCTCTCGGAGAGCGTCGTGCGTTTCACCGAGGCGGCTCACGAGATCGTGGTCGTGGTTTGTGACGAGCCGACTTCGATCTCGGATGCTTACGCACTCATCAAGCTGCTCCACCGCGACTACGGGCGAGATCGCTTTCACGTACTGGCGAACATGGTCCGCAGCGCGAACGAGGGCAGAGAGCTCTTTCAGCGGCTCGGAGGCATTACGGACCGTTTCCTGGACGTCTTTCTCGACTACATGGGAGCGATTCCTTTCGACGAGTGCGTGCAAAAAGCGATTCAACAACAGCGGGCCGTCGTCGAGATGTTCCCGCGCAGCAAGGCTGCGCTTGCCTTCCAAAAACTAACCTCCGTAGCTGACCAATGGCGCACACCCGATGCAGCGAGCGGGCATTTGCAGTTTTTTCTGGAACGCCTTCTCGGTGCCGGAAATGGACGGACGGAGCTTTAACCATGACTGCACTCGGACTTCAATCTGAAACACATCTGAGCGACGAAGGACATCTTGTCACCCACTACGCATCGCTCGTGAAGCGGCTCGCGTATCACCTGATGAGCCGTCTTCCAGCGAGCATCCAGGCCGATGATCTGATTCAGGCCGGCATGATCGGCCTGCTCGAAGCGTCCCGGCACTACGACGCGTCTCAGGGAGCGAGCTTCGAGACCTACGCCGGCATCCGCATCCGCGGGGCCATGCTGGACGAGATCCGCAAGAGCGACTGGACGCCTCGTTCGGTGCACCGCAAGGTTCGGCAGATCTCCGACGCCATCCGCGAGATCGAATGCGCCAAGGGTCGCGACGCGCGCGACGCCGAGGTGGCCGACAAGCTCGGGATCTCGCTCGAGGACTATCACCAGGTTCTACAGAACGCCACCGGGCACAAGGTGTTCAGCGTGGAGGATCTGGCGACCGGCAGCGAGTCCATCACCGAAGGGTTGTGCGACCGGATCGCGGGCCCGCTCGACGAGTTCGAGCGCGGCGAGTTCAAGGAGGCCCTCGCGCTCGTCATCTCCGGTCTGCCGGAGCGGGAGCGCCTGGTGATGTCGCTCTACTACGACGAGGAGCTGAACCTGCGCGAGATCGGCATGATCCTGAACGTGAGCGAATCCCGCGTGTGCCAGATCCACGGTCAGGCGTTGCTGCGGATCAAGGCGCGTATGCGCGACTGGCGCGAAGAAGACCACGAGGACTGGGTGGCGTAGTCGAGCCCATCCTCCATTCCGGCACGGTAGTACGAAGCGGGGCCTGCGGGCCCCGTTTTCGTATGGTTCATCGC
>CAZPFD010000222.1:0-6548 GCA_964585725.1 uncultured Ectothiorhodospiraceae bacterium
GGCGGTGGCCAAGATCACCGGCAAGGAGGGAACACGCTTCAGCGGCCCCGCCAAGGTGTTCGACTCCGAGGAGGAGATGCTCGAGGCGCTGGAAAACAAGCGCATCGAGAAGGGCGACGTCATCTTCATCCGCTACGAGGGGCCGAAAGGGGGTCCCGGGATGCCGGAGATGCTCACGCCCACCTCCGCCATCATGGGCGCGGGCCTCGGCAAGGACGTGGCGTTGATCACCGACGGCCGCTTCTCGGGCGGCTCCCACGGCTTCATCATCGGGCACGTGGTGCCCGAGGCCCAGGAGGGCGGCCCCATTGCGCTCGTGCGCGACGGCGATCACATCACCATCGACTCGGAGACCAACGAGATCTCCATGGACGTGAGCGATGCCGAGATGGAGCAGCGCCGGGCGCAGTGGCGCATGCCGGCGTACAAGGCGACGCAGGGCACCCTGCACCGCTACATCAAGACGGTGGCGCCGGCGTCCGAGGGCTGCGTGACGGACGCGTGAGCCGCCGCCGCCGCTTCGACGGAAATGGGTGGTTTCTCGGGCCGAGGCTGGGTCCCGGGGTATGCGCCTCCTCGTCGGTAGGGCGGGATGGAGCGCAGCGTAATCCCGCCGTGAAAGCCGCCGGGTTGCATCATGCCCACGTTCGGCGGGATTTCATCCCGCCCTATGCGACACCGCTGCACATACCGCCGGGACCCATCTCCAAGGAACCTCGTCGGCAAGGTTTCCGGGAAATCCGCGAAGAACCTAAAAGAACTGCTGCGCGCGTCGATAGAAGACGCGATGCCGGTCGATGAAGCGCATGGGGCGCGTCGTCTGGTGCACTGCCATACCGGGTCTGCGGCGCGTTGCGCCGGCGCGATAGGGGCGCGATCCGGTCCGCGCCCCGCCTGCGCGCGACCGCCTTCCGATCCATTCTCAGCCCAGGAGGGCGCCATGCCGAGATTTCACTACGCCACCCTCGTCGTCTTGCTGAGCGCGCTCGCGGTGTCTGCGCCGGCGCCGGCCGGCGAGACCGAGAAGGACGAAGATATCCGCAAGCTGCTCGAGATGACGGGGACGCTGGATGTGGGGCAGCAGATGACGGATACCTTCATGCGCCAGATGGTCCAGACGCTCACCCAGGCGCGCCCCGACATCCCCGCCGGCGTCTACGAGGTGATGCGCGAGGAGGTCAACTCGATCATCGCGGAGAACCTGGACGGGTTCGTGGAGATGATCGTCCCCGTGTACAGCCGGCATTTCTCGGAGCAGGAGATCAAGGGGCTGCTGGCGTTCTATCGAACCGAGCTCGGCCAGAAGGCCATCCGGGTGATGCCGGAGCTGGTTCGTGAGAGCATGGTTATCGGCGAGCTCTGGGGCCGGAACCTGGCCCCCGAGATCAGGCGCCGCGTGATGGAGCGGCTCGAGGAGCAGGGATACGATCTGTCTGCATGAGGGCCGGAGTCGGAGGTGAGCGGCGTCGCCCTCGCCCGCGCCGAGGAGCGAAGGCAGCGCGCGGGGTGCGTGTGTCGGCGCGAAGTCATCGGGCCACCGGGCAGCGAGGAATGGTGTGAGCGTGGCGGATAAGCGGCGCAGGGTCGGGATCCTCTTCGGAGGGCGTTCCGCGGAGCACGAGGTTTCGCTGCAATCGGCGAAGAACGTGCTCGATGCCATCGACAAAGAGAAGTACGACGTGGTCCTGATCGGGATCGACCGCGACGGCCAATGGTATCTGAACGATGCATCGCGTTTTCTGCTCGAGTCGCCGAGCGAGCTGAAGGTGCTGGCCCAAGCCGATCAGGGGGTGGCGCTGGTGCCCGGTGAAGGCGGGGCGCACCTCGTGCGGCGCGATGATCGGGGAACGCTCGGCTCGGTGGATGTGGTGTTTCCGGTGCTGCACGGTCCTTTCGGCGAGGACGGGACCGTGCAGGGCCTGCTCAAGCTGGCGGACATTCCGTTCGTCGGGGCCGGCGTCGCTGGCTCCGCCATCGGCATGGACAAGGACGTGATGAAGCGTCTGCTGCGCGATGCGGGACTCCCTATCGCGCGCTTCCTCGTGGCCGAACGGCACCGCAGCGCCCCGGCGTTCGACGAGGTGGTGCAGCAGCTCGGCGTGCCCTTCTTCGTGAAGCCCGCCAACCTCGGCTCCTCGGTGGGAGTGAGCCGCGTGGAGGATCCGGAGGCATTCAAGGCCGCTCTGGCCGATGCCTTCGGCTACGACAACAAGATCATCATCGAGGAGTTCGTCGAGGGCCGCGAGCTGGAATGCTCGGTGCTCGGCAACGAAGACCCCGTCGCGTCGCTCCCCGGGGAGATCATTCCACGACATGCGTTCTATTCGTACGAGGCCAAATACCTGGACGAGAACGGTGCGGCGCTCGAGATCCCGGCGAAGCTCCCCGACGATGTCGTGCGCGAGGTGCAGCGGCTGGCGGTCGAAGCATTCCGGGTGCTCTGCTGCGAGGGCATGGCGCGGGTCGACTTCTTCCTGCGCGGGGAGCGCGAGCTGATCGTGAACGAGATCAATACCATCCCCGGGTTCACGCGGATCAGCATGTACCCCAAGCTCTGGGAGGCGAGCGGGATCGGCTACTCGGAGCTCATCGATCGGCTGATCGCGCTCGCTCTCGAGCGCTACGAGCGCGAGAAGAGCCTGAAGCACTCGTATCTTTGAGTCCGCGCGCGCCGCCCGGCTCCGCCTGCGCCGCGTCCGAACACCGGACCGACGCCCACTGAATCGCCAGCGCCGCGATCCCGACATGCTCGACTTCAACCGCTTCACGACGCTCACCTTCGACTGCTACGGCACCCTCATCAACTGGGACCGAGGGGCCGCATTCGCTCTGCGCTCGGTGCTCTCGGGCCACGGCATCGACGCCGGCGAGGCCGAGGTCATCGAGCTCTTCCACCGCATCCAGTCCCGGGAGCGCGCCCGCGGGTATCGTCCCTACGCGGAGATCCTCGCCGACACCGTCGTGGGCATCGCGAGCCACTTCGGCTGCGCACTGGAGCCCGGCGAGATGCACGCGTTGTCGGAGTCGGTCCCCGCCTGGCGCCCCTTCCCGGATACGGTGCGCGCGCTGCGGGCGTTCAAGACCCGCTATCGCATCGGCGTCATCTCGAACATCGACGACGATCTCTTCGCTGGGACCGCCGAGCACCTGCAAGTGCCGTTCGACGCCGTGGTCACGGCTGAGCAGGCGCGCTGCTACAAGCCCGGGGAGCGCATCTTCGAGCTGACCCTGGAGCGTCTTGGCTGCACCGCGGCCGAGGTCCTGCACGTGGGGCAATGGGTGGAGGGCGACGTCATCCCCGCCAAGCGCTTGGGCATGGGAACGGTGTGGGTGCGCCGATCGGCGCGCGCCGCCCAGTCCGCCGGCGAGGCGGACGTGCAGGTGCCGGATCTCGACGCGCTGGTGAGGCTGCTGGGGCTCGACTAGAAGAAGAACGCGGCCGATCGGAGCGATTCTTTTTATCGTGAAATAATGACGTTGCAATCAGCGGCGTGACCCGCGTCCGGGGCCGGGACGGGTCACGAGTGCGTATAATGACGGCCGGGCCGGCGGCCGCGATGCGGGCCGCCGGCAGGCAGTGGAGGCTCTTCGAGCCGAAGGGGTGCGCGCACATGCCCGGTCGCCTTCTCGCCGACAATTTCGACATCGGTGCCGTGCTCGCGGATCTCGGCTCCCTGGGCGCCACGTCGGTCCGGTGTCTGGGCGAGGGCTACCGGAGGCGGCTGGCGCGGGAGGCGATGCGCCACGCCTACCGGCCCGGCGCCGCGGTGGTCGGCAGCGGAGATCGAGTGGTTCGCCAGGACCTCGCGGTGGCGGACGAGATCCTGGAAGGGGGTGCGTTCGGCGAGCTCAGGGATGCGTTTCAGAGGCTCATGGACCGGTTGCTCGCCGAGGTCGACCGCTATCCGTTCGAATCGCGCCTGTGCTTCAACGAGATGGTGCTTCAGAAGTACGAGCGCGGCTCCATCGGCATCACGCCGCACCGCGATCACGCCACCTATGTCAATCTCGTGTGCATCTTCACCCTCGCTGGACGGGGACGCTTTGCCGTCGCCTCGGATCGCTCGGGGCGCGACGCCCGCTTCCTGGACGCGGCGCCGGGGAGCGTCATCCTCATGCGGGCGCCCGGCTTCAGGGGCGAGCGATGCCGTCCCTTCCATTTGGTGCGCGACATCGACGAGACGCGGTACGTGTTCGGGTTGCGCCAGATCCGGGCCCGGGAGGAGGAGGCCGCCGACGGGCGCGCGTCGCGGGCAGAGCCGCCGGGGCGCGCGCGCGCCAATCTTTGATGCGCGGGGCCGGATGGCGCGCCGACACGTTCGATTCCATGCGCAGCTTCGTCGATGACCGTGGACAGTCCTGGCAGGCCGTGGTGGGCAAGGAGTCCTACGGCACCCTGGTCCTTCTGTTCTCCGCCGAGGGCGGCGGCGAGATGCGCCGTCTGGTGCTCGCCGCGGCGAGCAGGCTGGAAGCCGAGAGCCGGCTCGTGCACTCGAGCGACGACGAGCTGCGCGCGTGGCTGCGCGACGCGGACCCGGCCGATTAGGGCTCGAGACCATGGCGACGTATCCCTTCATGCAAGTGGACGCCTTCACCGACCGGCCTCTGGCCGGCAATGCCTGCGCCGTCGTGTTCGACGCCGACCCCCTCGACGAGGACACCATGCTCGCGCTGGCGCGCGAGATGAACCTGTCGGAGACCGCCTTCGTGCTGCGCTCGAGCGTGGCCGACTTTCGCGCGCGCTACTTCACGCCGGCCGAGGAGATACCGCTCGCGGGTCATCCCACCGTCGCCACGGTGTTCGCCCTGTGGCACACGGGGCGCCTGCGCCCGAGCGCGGAGCGCACGTGCATCACGCTGGAGCTTCCCGCGGGCGTGATCCCGGTGTCCCTGGAGACGCACCCCGATGCGCCGGTGCGCGTGACCATGACCCAGCGCAAGCCGGAGTTCCTGGCCACCTACGCCCCGGCGCGGGTGATGCCGCTCTTCGGGCTCCGTGAGACGGACGCGCGCGACGACGCGCCCATCCGGACGGTCAGCACGGGTACGCCGCAGCTCATGGTTCCGGTGCGCGGGCCGGATGCGCTGCGCCGCGCGTCCCTCGACATTCGCGCATACGACGAGTTTCGCGCGGGGTCCGACTTCTTCAGCCCGCACCTGTTCTGTCTCCAGGGGGCGACCCCCGAGGGGCGCACCTTCGCCCGCCACTTCGGTTCGCCGCCGGATACGCTGGAGGATCCGTTCACCGGCTCCGCGACCGGCGGGATGGCCGCCCATCTCTGGCGCTACCGGCTCATCGACGAGCCGCGCTTCGTCGCCGAGCAGGGGCATTGGATGGGGCGGCCGGGGCGCGCCGAGGTGGAGGTCGTGGGCCCGCCGGCGGACATCGAGGCGGTGCGGGTCGGGGGCTCGGCCGTGGTGGTGCTCGAGGGGCGGCTCTCGCTCTAGCCGGCGGCTGCCGCCTTGGATGGCGGGTCGAAGCAAGATGTAGGACGGGACGGGGCGCAGCGGAATCCCGCCCGCCGTGAAAGCCGCACTCGGGATTAGAATGCGGGGGCAACCCTTGAACGAGGCTCACGAAGCGCGATGGTATCCAGACATGCAGAAGGCGGGTGCCTGTGCGGCGCCGTTCGCTACCGCGCCGACGGCGTGCCGTTGAGCGTCACGAGCTGTCATTGCACCCTGTGCCGGCGGGCGAGCGGCGCGCCGCTCGTGGTCTGGGCGACCTATCGGACGGCGGACTTTCGATTCACGCGCGCCGAGCCGGCCCGCTACGCTTCCTCGAAGCGCGGGGAGCGCACGTTCTGTGCGCACTGCGGCTCGCCGCTGACCTTTCAATTCCTCGCCACCCCCGGCGAGATCGACGTCAACGTGTGCACGATGGATGAGCCGGAGCGCTTTCCGCCCCAGCGCCACATCTGGATGCGCCGGCGCCTGCCGTGGGTGAAGCTGAGCGACGGGTTGCCGCAGCATTCCGAGGAGTCCGCTGCGTCCTCCTAGCCCAAGAGGGAGCAGATCTATTTTTCGCCCCGGGATATCCGCGTCGACACGATTGGAGGAAAAATAGATCGGTCCCCTTTCGGCCCGAGTGCGCGGGACGGGCCTGCCCGACGAGTGTGGGAGCAAAGCCCATGAACCGTGCGTTGGAGCTGTTCGAGTCCCGGGTCGATCGCCTCTCGGCGAGAGACGGTGAGCTGCACGTTCATTTCTCCCACGGCTACATCCACCAGACGCGGGGCGAGCCGGGCAGCGATCCCGGCACCGCATGGAGCCAGGAGCTCGTCATCGTCATGGACCAGGCTCGGGTCGAGAACGACGCCGTGCGCCTCCCCGATGACATCGTCGCAGGCTGGCTGGAGGCGGGAGGCGTACGCTACGAGCTCGTGCCGCTGCCCTTCTCGCGGCCGGGCGAAGTCCGCCTGCGGCTCGAGCTGCGCGGCGGCAGCGTGCTCCAGGCGAGCGGGCGCGGCGTCTCGGTGCGCCTGCTCGATGCGCCGATCTTCCTGGAGAACCTCCCGTAGAGCGAAGGCGAGCATGATTATCCACGA
>CAZPFD010000223.1:0-6530 GCA_964585725.1 uncultured Ectothiorhodospiraceae bacterium
GAGCGGGCCAGGGATGGCCCGCTCCGAGCGTTGAGACAGGGATGTCGAACCGCGAGGCCCGTCCCGCGCGCCGGGATACGCGGAGCCTCGGAACCCAGAGCAAGGGCTCGCCGTCCCGGCAGGAGATGACTGAGCTTCATGGGTAATCAGGTTCTGATTTTCCTTTCACCACTTCCTTCTGCAACCTATTGAGCGTTTGAAGGAAAACCAGAATGACCGAGAATGACCCTTTTTTCCACGTTACTGCTTTAAACCCTCTGCTTCGATCCAGATCTGGACCTCGTCACTGAACGCCGGGATGAATTTGCTCATGCCGAACTCGGAACGCTTGAGCGACCCGCGCGCGGATATGCCGGCAACGAGGACTCCGTCGTAGTTCGGCAGCGGGTGCGGCGCCACCTTGTTGATGGTCACGTCCAAGGTCACGGGCTTGGTGACTCCGAGCAGCGTCAGGTCTCCGACGACCTTGGCGCTGCTGTCGCCCGTGGGCTGTACCTTGGTGCTCACGAATTTCATCTCCGGGAACTCCAGGACGTTGAAGAAGTCCGGTGAGCGCAGGTGCTCGTCGCGCTTTTGATGGTCGGTGTCCACACTCCTCGTCTGAATCGTAATCTGCACCCCGCTATTGGCGAGATCATTCTCGTCGTAAGTGAACGCGCCTTCGAACTCCTGGAACTGGCCGAGCATGTGGGTGTAATCGAAGTGCGTTATCATGAAAGCGATGTTGGTGTGGTTTGGATCGATCTCGAATCGATCCGCGGCCTGGACGGGAAAAGCCAGACAAAGCAACAACAGAAGGCTCACTGCTTCCTTCGTTAACGCTCGCATCACTTGCTCCTTATTCCCTGTTTGTTCTCGTTCAACGGGCGTGCAGCGGAAACGGAGCGTGGGCTCAATAGTAACCGCCCGAGCCGCTGCCGCCGCCGGCGACGTAGGCGACGAGCACCGCCAGGCCGACGGGGACGGCGCCCAGCAACGCCAACGATATGGGACCCAGCAGACGCTTGAGAGTTCCGCCCGGCAACGGGACCCGTCTGGCGGCCAGGTCCGCGAAGAACGCCGCCAGCAGCAGAGCGAGGGCCATGGTGCTGGCCCGGGTGTAGAGCGCCATGATGACCACCACCGCGGCCAGCACGCCGCCCGCCCCGAGCACGCCGGCCTGACCGAAGCGGTAGTGGGACAGCGGCCAGCTCCACAGCAGAAAGCCGCCGGTGGCGGCAGCCAGTGCGCCTGCGTACTGAGCGACGGAGATCGACGCCCCGAAGAAGGCGATGGGCGCCAGCCCCGCCGCCACCACCAGCAAGGTGGCACCCGCATCGCTTCCCCGCGCCCGCATGCCGGAGAGCCGCAGCAGCGCCACGCTCACGCCCAGCCACAGCAGCGCCACGCGCACCAGCATCGCGGCCTCGGGGCTGCGCAGGCGCGGCTCTGCGAGCCACAGGACGGCGACAGCGGCAGCGAGCACGATACCCGCCCGCTGCCAGAGCTCGGGCGGACGCATGATGTCCAGCAGCAGCCCGAGGAAAACTCCCGCGACTACCACATAGGCGAGCTTCTGGTCGGATGCCCGCGGCGGCCAGAGCGGCACGCCCGCGATGGTGAGGTAAGCGGCCAGGAAGCCCAAGGCGATGGCCGCTCCCGCCAGCAGCGGGCCTCGGCCGGCGCCGCCGACCAGGCGCAGCAGCGCGGTCGCAACGACAGCGACCAGCAGGGGCAGGACGGCACTCTGGACCAGCGGATTGGCGAACAACGATCCATCCATGACCACCTCCGAAGAACGTTCCGAAGCGCTCTACCTTGCGTCCTTGTCGTCAATCCCGCCGCCCGCGCGGGGCGGCAAGCCCGTAGAAGGAGGGGAAGGAGGGGGATGAACGCATCGCGCGCCGGCTCAGCTCCGCGCCAGGAAAGCGCGTACCTCGGCGTAGGTCTCCGCGGGCGCCTCCTCGGGCAGGAAGTGGCCGCACGGGAGGGCTCGCCCGCGCACATCGGCGCAGCGCTCGCGCCACGTCTCGAGCACGTTGAAGTGCCGGTGCATCAGCCCGTCACGGCCCCACAGAGCGAGCACCGGGCACTCGACGAGGCGATGCATGTCCGCCTCGTCGTGCACGAGATCGATGCTCGCCGCTGCGCGGTAGTCCTCGCAGCTCGCGTGCACGGTGGCCGGATCGCGGAAGCAGCGCACATACTCCGCCACCGCCTCGGGCGCGAAGGCGTCGGCGTCGGCGCCCCAGCGGCGAAGCTTCTCGCGCACATAGTACTCGGGGTTTGCGCCGATCAGCGTCTCCGGCAGCTCTCCGGGCTGGATGAGGAAGAACCAGTGATAGTAGCCGGTGGCGATGGCCTGGTTGACGCTGCTGAACAATCGATGGGTGGGCACGATGTCGAGCACCGCCAGCTTCGTCACCGCCTGCGGGTGATCGAGGGCCATGCGATGCCCGACGCGGCCGCCGCGATCGTGGCCGACCACAGCGAAGCGCTCGAAGCCGAGCGCCTGCATCACCTCGACCTGGTCCCGGGCCGCCGCCCTTTTCGAGTAGGTGCAATGCTCCGGGTCGCTCTCGGGCTTGGCGCTGTCGCCGTAGCCGCGAAGGTCCGGTGCGACCACCGTGAACTCCTCGGCCAACCGCGGTGCGACCTTGTGCCAGATCACGTGGGTTTGCGGATATCCGTGCAGAAGCAGCACCGCCGGACCCTCGCCGCCGGCCACGAGATTGATCTCGGCGCCGCTGGTGGCGATGCGCTTGTGCTCGAACCCCTCGAACATCCGTGCCTCCCCGAGCCGCGTATACCTTTCACCGCTGTGCTCGACCAAGCGACTGAGCACTCTCACCACAGAGGGCACAGAGTACAACACAGAGGGACACAGAGAGCCTGACGTTTAATGACCACCCTGCACGTGAGCCCGCGTGACTCGTATCTTTTCCAGTCGGTCTTTTCTCTGTGCTCTCTGTGCTCGATCCTCCGTGTCCTCTGTGGTTACATCTTCGTCCGTCAGGTTCGCAGCTCCGGGAGGTTCTGGTAGAGATCCAGCGACTCCGGGTTCGCGAGCGCCTCGCGGTTCTTGACCGGCTCCCCGTGGATGATGTTGCGCACCGCGATCTCCGCAATCTTGTTGTTCTTGGTGCGCGGGATATCGGCGATCTGAATGACCTTCGCGGGAACGTGGCGGGGCGAAGCGTTGCGGCGGATCTGCGTCCTTATCTTGTCGACGAGCGCCTTGTCCAGCTCCACTCCCTCGCGCAGCTTCACGAACAGCACCACGCGCACGTCGCCGTCCCAGTCCTGACCGACGACCAGGCTCTCCGTGATGTCGTCGAGCTGCTCGACCTGGCGGTAGATCTCCGCGGTGCCGATACGCACGCCGCCTGGATTGAGCACCGAATCGGAGCGCCCGTAGACGATGAGCCCGTCGTGGCGCGTGAGCTTCACGAAGTCGCCGTGGCACCATACCCCGGGGTACTTCTCGAAGTACGCGGCACGGTACTTTTGATCCTCGGGATCGTTCCAGAATCCGAGCGGCATGGACGGGAACGGCGCGGTGCACACCAGCTCGCCCTTCTGATCGCGGACCGCCCGGCCGTTCTCGTCGAAGACCTCGACCTTCATGCCGAGACCGCGGCACTGGATCTCGCCCCGGTACACCGGGAGGATCGGGCAGCCCAGCATGAAGCAGGAAATGATATCCGTGCCGCCCGAAATGGAAGCCAGCAGAATGTCCTCTTTGATGCTCTGGTACACGAAATCGAAGCTCTCGGGGACCAGCGGCGATCCCGTCGAGAGCATCGCCTTGATCGTCGACAGGTCGTGAGAGCGCCGCGGCACGAGCTCCGCCTTCTTGACGGCGTCGATGTACTTCGCCGAGGTGCCGAAGACGGTCATGCCGGCCTCGTCGGCGAAGTCGAACAACACGTTGCCGTCGGGGTGGAACGGCGATCCGTCGTAGAGCAGGAGGGTAGCCTGTGATGCCAGCGCGGAGGCCACCCAGTTCCACATCATCCATCCGCACGTGGTGAAGTAGAAGAGACGATCGCCCGGCTTGATGTCGGTGTGGAGCAAGTGCTCCTTCAGGTGCTGGAGCAGCGTTCCCCCCGCCCCGTGCACGATGCACTTGGGCGCACCGGTCGTGCCGGAAGAGTAGAGGATGTACAGGGGGTGATTGAAGGGCAGGCGCTCGAAGCGGATCTCGGCGGGCTCGTATGGATTCAGGAACTCGCTCAGGGGAGCGGCCTTTGCGATCCCCAGATCGTCGGCGCCTTCGCCCGCATACGAAACGATGATTACCTTCTCCAAAGTCGGCAGCTCCCGCACGATCTCGGTCAACCGGTCGCGAAGCGGGAATGCCTTGCCGTTGTAGAAGTACCCGTCGGTGGTGAAGAGCACCTTGGGCTCGATCTGCCCAAAGCGATCGAGCACGCCGCGCACGCCGAAGTCCGGCGAGCACGAGGAGAAGATGGCGCCGATGCTGCTCGCCGCAAGCATGGCGACGACGGTTTCTGGCATGTTGGGCATGTAGGCTGCGACGCGGTCGTTGCGGTCGACCCCGGCAGCGCGCAGGGCCTGCGCGTAGCGTGAGACCTGGTCATACAGCTCGGCGTAGGTCATCGAGCCTCGGACCTTGTCCTCGCCTCGAAATACGATGGCCTCGGCTTCGTCGCGCCGGCGCAGCAGATTCTCCGCGAAGTTGAGCCGCGCATCGGGGAACCATCTTGCCCCCGGCATCTTGTCCCCGTCCCGAAGCACGGTATCGCCCCGCGTCTCGGCGATGACGCCGCCAAAATCCCACATCGCCGTCCAGAAGGACTCCGGCTGCTCGATGGACCAGCGGTAGAGGCCGGGGTAGTCGCCGGCATCGATTCCCCATGCATCGCGCGCGGCGTGAATGAAGCGCGTCATGTTGGCTTGCTCCACTCGCTCGCGCGAAGGCTCCCACATCGGCTTGCTCATGATCTCCTCCCGGGTGGCAGCGCGGCACCGGAGACGGGCTGCTGCAAAGACTCCCGGCCCCGGGCAAGGGTCGACCCCGCTGGTAACGAACTATGCACCAACCGTATACATTGTCCGTAAAACGCGCAACCGGCGGGCGGCGCTCACCGCCTGGGGATGGGGCGCTTGTGTCCGCGCTCGTCGATGGCCACGAACGTGAACAGGCCTTCGGTCACCTTCTCCACCTTGCCGCTGCGATGACGGCGCACCCAGGTTTCGATCTGCACGCTAATGGAGGTGTTTCCGATGCGTGCAGTCTCGCAGTAGCAGCTCACCTGGTCCCCGACCCACACGGGAAGATGAAAGCTCATGGCTTGGATCCCGACCGTGGCCACGCGCCCGCCCGCCTGATGGTGGGCGTAGCTGCCGCCCGCCAGGTCCATCTGGGCGAGCAACCAGCCGCCGAAGATGTCGCCGTTGGGGTTCGTGTCGGCCGGCATCGCGATGGTCCGCAACATGGCCTCGCCGGCGGGGACGCCGGCCTGCCCGCGGGTTTCCTCGTTGGGCATCCGTCACCTCCTTCTACGCCGCATCTCCCGAACAGCCGCCGGGCGCCGGGGGCTAGGAGCGTGTAGGGCATTGGCGGCCGTAGCGAGGGACGCTCTCCCACTTCCGCAGTAGGTCGTTCAATGCCCTACACGCTCCTAGGTTCGATCACGGACGGGTTACGCTTTATCATCGTCACATTCGGGTCTCCAGGCCATATGCGGCCTCCCAACACACGTGCAACGCGGCCCGGCGCCGGCCCCGCCTCGCATGAACGGCCAAGGCGTCGACGTCCGGACCGTCTTCGCCGGAGGAGCTGCCCATGAGTCGCGCCGAGACAGACGACAACCCCTACGAATCGAATCTCGATCGGAACCCGGCCAACTACGCTCCTCTGACGCCCGTGAGCTTCATCGCACGCGCCGCCGCGGTGTATCCACGCTACCCCGCCCTCGTCCACGGCGACACGCACTATACCTGGGCGGAGACCTACGCGCGCTGCCGGCGCCTGGCCTCCGCCCTGCGCGCACGGGGCATCGGCGCGGGCGACACTGTGGCGGTGCTGGCACCCAATATCCCGGCGATCTACGAGGCCAGCTTCGCAGTGCCGATGGCGGGCGCCGTGCTCAACACCATCAACACCCGGCTGGACGCGAACACCATCGCCTTCATCCTCGACCACGGCGAGGCCAAGGCGCTGCTCGCGGACAAGGAATCGTCCGACGTCGTGCGCCGGGCGCTCGACAAGGCCGCGTGCAAGCCGCTGGTCGTCGGTATCGACGACCCTCTAGGCCCGGACGGCGAGCTCGCCGGCGACATTACCTACGAGGCGTTGCTGGCGGAGGGCGATCCGGAGTTCTCGTGGCAGCCCCCCGCCGACGAGTGGAACGCCATCTCGCTCAACTACACCTCGGGCACCACCGGCAACCCGAAAGGCGTCGTCTATCATCACCGGGGGGCGTATCTCAACGCCCTCAGCAATGCAGTGGGCTGGAACATGGGCCAGCATCCCGTTTACCTGTGGACATTGCCGATGTTCCACTGCAACGGCTGGTGCACCA
>CAZPFD010000224.1:0-6503 GCA_964585725.1 uncultured Ectothiorhodospiraceae bacterium
CCCGCCCCAGCCGAGCTCGTAGTACGCCCACCAGCTCCCGAGGGCGATGCCCAGGGTCAGGAACACCCAGGCCAGGGTCGTCCACGGCCGCGTCCAGCGCGTCCAGGCGGCGTCCACGCGCCCCTCGAGCAGCGCCGCGATGGCGAAGGCGAAGGGCACCGCCATGCCCACGTAGCCCATGTAGAGCATGGGCGGGTGAATGACGAAGGCCGGGTCCTGGAGCAGGGGGTTGAGATCGCGGCCCTCGGCGGCGGCGGGCAGCAGCCGCTCGAAGGGGTTGGAGGTGGCGAGCATGAACAGCAGGAAGCCCACGCTGATCAGCCCCATCACGGCGATGACCCGCGCCGCGAACACCTCGGTCAGCCCGCGGCTGAAGTAAGTGACCGCTACCGTCCACGCGGCCAGAATCAATGCCCACAGCAGCAGCGACCCTTCGTGGGATCCCCACACCGCGAACATCCGGTAGTAGATGGGGAGGTCGCGGTTGGAGTTGAGCGCCACGTACTCCACCGAGAAGTCGTTGGTGACGAAGGCCGCGACCAGGCACGCGAAGGACACCGCCACGAACAGCGCCTGGGCGCGCGCCGCGGGTGCGGCCACCGCCATCCACTCGGAGGCGCGGCGCTGGGCGCCGGCCAGCGGCACGATGCCCTGCACCAGGGCCATGCACAGCGCCAGCACCAGGGCGAAGTGGCCGAGCTCGGGGATCACGGCTTACCTCCTGCGTGGGGGTTGTCGATGATCTGCCCGCCCTCTTTGGCCATCTCCAGCGCCTCCGCCACCTCGGGGGGCATGTAGTTCTCGTCGTGCTTGGCCAGCACCTCGTCGGCGGCGAACACCCCGTCCGCGCGCAGCCGGCCCATGGCCACGATGCCCTGACCCTCGCGGAACAGATCGGGCAGGATGCCGGTGTAGAGCACGGTGATGGCCTCGGCGGTGTCGGTGAGATCGAAGCGCACGGTGAGCCCGTCGCCCACGCGCTCGACGCTGCCGTCCACCACCAGCCCGCCCACGCGGAAGCTGCGCGCCGTGGGCGCCTCGCCCGCGCGCACCTGGGTGGGGCTGAAAAAGTAGAGCATGTTCTCGCCCATGGCGCGCAGGGCGAGCGCCGCCGCTCCGGCGATGCCGGCCACGATCAGCGCCACCAGCACCATGCGCTGGCGCCGCGGGGTCATGCCCGCCGCTCCTCGAGCCCGGCCCCGGACACCTGCCCGCGCCCGCGGCGCGCGCGGCGGGCGAGCGCGCGGCGCAGGCGCCGCTCGCGGTAGAGCGGGCCCAGGAAGTTGGCGATCAGCACCACCGCCGCCAACCCATAGGACGACCAGACGTAGGGCGCGTAGCCCCCCATGTGCAGAAACTCCGTCAGCGCGCTCATCGCTCTCGGGCCAGCTCCCCCCGGATCAGGTCGTGGGTCCATTGACTGTTGCGCTCGCGCTCGAGCACCTCGCAGCGCGCGCGCATGAGCAGGGTGGTGACA
The DNA here is from genome assembly GCA_964585725.1 of uncultured Ectothiorhodospiraceae bacterium. Classification (GTDB taxonomy): domain Bacteria; phylum Pseudomonadota; class Gammaproteobacteria; order HK1; family HK1; genus CAZPFD01. The sequence goes on from CAZPFD010000224.1 coordinate 1,478, forward strand.
TAGTAGAGCTTGAAGGCCACGGCCATGATCAGCAACGGCACCAGCATGCTGAGATGGATCGAGGGCGCATCGAGCTTGGTCACCGTGGGCCCCTGGTGCAGGGTGTTCCACCACACCACCGAGTAGTGGATGATGGGGATGTTGACCACCCCCACCAGCGCCAGCACCGAGGCCGCGCGGCTCGCGGTGCGCTTGTCCTCGATGGCGCCGTAGAGCGCGATCACCCCCAGGTACAGAAACAGCAGAATCAGCTCCGAGGTGAGGCGCGCGTCCCACACCCACCACGTGCCCCACATGGGCTTGCCCCACAGCGACCCGGTGGCCAGGGCGAGGAAGGTGAACGAGGCGCCGATGGGGGCGCTCGCCGCCACCACCACCTCGGCCAGCTTGATGCGCCAGATGAGCGCCACGGCCCCGGCCGCGGCCATCACCACGTACACGAACAGCGACATCCACGCGCTCGGCACGTGGATGAAGATGATGCGATAGCTCTCGCCCTGCTGGTAGTCGGGGGGTGCGAGCACCAGCCCCCCGTAGAGCCCGGCGGCCAGCAGCCCCATGCACGTCCAGCCGAGCCACGGCACCAGCCGCCCCGCGGTGTGGTAGAAGTACCGCGGCGAGGCGAACCGGTGCAGGAACCCCCACGTCATCCCGACCTCCGCCGGCTCACGGACCCAGGCCGCGCATTATCCCGGGGCCCGCGCGCCACCCTCCTGATCCAAATCAGTTAATCGTACACCGTGGTTAGTGTCGCGGGGCGCCCCTTAGTTCACGCTGATGCGCAGGGCCGCGGCCGCGGCCAGGGGCGCCAGGGTCAGGGCCAGGAGCAGCAGCGCCCCCAGCACGTAGAGGTGCCCGGTCACCGGCAGGCCCGCGGCGGCCGCGTCCACCGCGCCGGCCGCGAAAATGAGCACCGGCACGTACAGCGGCAGCACCACCAGCGACAGCAGCGCACCCCCTTTGCGCAGGCCCACGGTGAGCGCCACCCCGATGGCCCCCACCAGGCTCAGCACCGGGGTGCCCAGGAGCAGGGTCGCGAGGAGCGGGCCGAGGGCCTGACCCGGCAGCGCCAGCAGCACCCCCAGCAGCGGCGCCACCACCAGCAGCGGCAGCCCGGTGACCAGCCAGTGGGCGAGCACCTTGGCCAGCACCAGCACGGTCACCGGGTGCGGGGCGAGCAGCATCTGCTCCAGCGCCCCGTCCTCGAAGTCGGAGCGGAACATGCGATCGAGCGAGAGCAGGGTGGCGAGCAGCGCCGCCACCCAGATGACCCCGGGGGCCAGGGTGCGCAGCAGCTCCGGCTGCGGGGCGAGCCCCAGGGGGAAGAGGCTCACCACCAGCACGAAGAACAATAAGGGGTTGGCCAGCTCGCCGCGGTGGCGCGCGGCCAGGAGCAGATCCCGGCGCACGATGACGTAGAAGAGGTGCGCGCCGCCGCCGGCCTTCATGGCGAGAGGTGCAGCTCCCGGGGCTGGCGCCCGGCGAAGTGGTGGCGCTGGTGGCTGGAGAGCACGGCCAGCCCCCCGCCCCCCAGGTGCTCGTCGAGGAGCGCCTCGAGCATGTCCTGCCCGGCGCGATCGAGCGCCGCGAAGGGCTCGTCCAGCACCCAAAGGCGCGCGCGGCAGGCGAGCAGGCGCGCGAGCGCCACGCGCCGCTGCTGCCCGGCGGAGAGCGCGCGCGCCGGGGTCTCCTCGAAGCCCTCGAGCTGCAAGCGCGCGAGCACCGCCTCGAGCGCGACGTCCGTGGGCTGCGCGCCCAGCGCGCGCTGAAAGCGCAGGTTCTCGAGCGCGGTCAGCTCCAGCTTCACCCCGTTGGCGTGCCCCACGTACAGGAGCTCGCGGCGGTACTCCGGGGCGCACTCGCGGATGGGGCGCCCGCGCCAGCGCACCTCGCCCGCATCGGGCAGGGTGAGCCCGCACAGGATGCGCATGAGGGTGGTCTTGCCGCTGCCGTTGGGCCCGTGCACGTGCAGGAACTCGCCCCCCGCGAGCGCCAGGTCCATGTCCGTGAACAGCTGCCGCTCGCCGCGAAACGCGCTGAGCCCGGCGGCGTCGAGCAGCGGCGCCGCTGCGTCCACGCCCCCGCTCACCGCGCTCGCCGCGCGGCGCGGGGGTGCAGCGCGAAGCGCGCCTCGCGGGGCCGGGGAAGAGGGAGCATTCGCCTCGGAAACGGGTAGGCCGGTGAACGGACTGGCGCCGAACGCTAGCGTATCCGCGAAAGGCGCGCAAGCGCGGGTGAAAGATGTGCCGGGGGCACGCGGTCGGATCGGGTGAGGGCAGGCGGATGCCCCCCTTGAAGACGCCGCCCCTCATCAAGAGGTTCATGGGTAAGAGAGAGGATCTCGAGTTTGACATTCACGCGGAAAGACTCAGGAGGTGTTGAACGCATGAGGCGTTTCCTCACGCAAAGCAAGACGCTGGTGCTCGGCACGGTGCTCGGTGCGGGGCTCGGCTTCGCAGGGCCCGCCGCGGCCGAGGGCTACATGACGGCCAAGCCGACCGTGCCGGAGGTGGACGCCCAGAAGCTGACCGGCATCACGGAAGAAGGCCTCCGGACCGGGAAGCCGACCGGCCACGTGGGCGAGGTCGGCACCGCGCGCAGCAACCAGCCCCACGGCGACGAGGTCCAGGAGCTCAAGCCCCTGACCGCCGAGCCCACGGGCAAGATCGGTGAAGTGGGCACCGAGCGCGAGAACCTCCCCACGGAGGACGAAGCGTAAAGGACTGATTTCCGCCACAGGGACGTGGCATTGACCCCACGGGCGGGAGGCACCGACGGCGCCTCCCGCCTTTCTCTTCGTGTTATAAAAAGGGGTCCGTGCCTACAACAAACCCGGCGCCGGCCCCTTCATGACCCTGCTCAGCCTGCACCAGGAGACGGTCCGCCCCGAGTGGATCGATTACAACGGCCACCTGAACATGGCCTACTACATGCTGGTGTTCGACCACGCCACCGATGCGCTGCTCGATCACCTGGGGATGGACGAGGCGTATCGCGAGCGCACCGGCTGCACCGTCTACACCCTCGAGGGCCACATCACCTACGAGCGCGAGCTGCACGAGGGCGATCCCCTGCGCATCGCCACCCAGCTCCTGGACCACGACGCCAAGCGCCTGCACTACTTCCACACCATGCACCACGCGCGCGAGGGCTACCTGGCCGCCACCACCGAGCTCATCGTGATGCACATGGACACCCGCGCCGGTCGCGCGAGCCCCATGCCGGCGCCCGTGCTGGAACGGGTGGAGGCCCTCATGGCCGCGCACCGCGACCTGCCCCGGCCCGAGCAGGCGGGCCGCGTCATCGGCATCCGCCGCCAGCCCGCCTGACGCGACCCCCCGTATGGCGGAACGGAGCGATAGCGCAATCCCGCCGGAAAACGGCCGTGACGAATCCCTGGACGTAACTTGCAGGCAAAAAAAACGCCCGGCGCGAAAGGGGGAGGTAGGGGACGCCGCCGAGCGTTGGAGCTTTCAGGAGGAGGTTGTTGCGCGTAACTATGGGGCAGGCGCCGATATCAGTCTGTGAACGGAGTCACAATCCCCGAAATGGGAAAAATCGGGGCCGAGCACGGCTTGAAGTCGCCGAAGGGCCCGCGAGCCCTAGGACCCGACGCGGACAGAAAGCCGTGCTCGTCCCCTGACCCTTTACAACCGCAAAGAGGAACCGCCCGTCCGTGGCGGGCACCGGGGCTCGCCGCCGCGCCCATCCCGGCGCGGGTCCGCCCTGTCGCTCCGCCTCTCCCGCCGCTCGTTCAGTGCTTGTCCTTGGCCGGCGCCCCTGCGCCGGCGGAGGGCGTCTCGGGCTCGGCGCCGCGCTGGGCGGCGCGCTCGCGCGCTGCCGACTCCGACTCGGAGCGAAAGCGCGCGTGCTTGACCGCCGTGCCGTTCCGGGGCTTGGACGTGATTCGCTTGGCTGTGGTGGCCATGGCTGTCCTTTGTGGGCGCCGCCCCGCGCGGGCCCCTGGGCCCCGGGGTGACTCGGTGCAAGATGCGAGGAAGGAACGCGGCGCACCGGCGCCGACGACCCTCCTTCGTACGAATCCGTTGCCTGGGAAACTATCGGCGTGAAAGGTGGCGACTTGAGCACCAGCGATCCCGGGAACGCGCCGACTATTCGCGCCCGATCACGGGCTTAGGCATTCGGGAAGGCGCTTCGCGCTGATCGATTCATGTACAGCGCCAAAGCGCATGCGAACGCGAGGCCCGATCGAGGCCGTGTGCGAGAGCGAGTGAAGGGAGAAAAAGAGAGAAGAGAGGCTCGGGGGCCCGCGCGCCCTCAGGCGGCCGCGCGCTCGGCCTTGGCCGGCACCGCGCGCAGGCGGGGCTCCCGCGGGAGGCCGTAGGTCAGGGCCTCGTGCAAGGCCGCCCACGACTCCTCGGCCCGGCCCTGATCGTGACAGGCCGCCACGCGCCGCGCAAAGGCCTCGGCCCGGGCCGGTGAGAGCATGTGATTGAGGCGCCACAGAATGAGGCCGCCGTGGATGGGCGAGGGGAAGCGGCCGCCGGCCAGCCCCGCCGCGCTGGCCAAGGCCCCCAGCGTGCAGTGCGTCTTGCGCAGCCCCGGCAGGGCCCGCGCCTGGGCAACCAGGGCCTCCGCACGCTCCAGCTTGGTCGGGTTGCGGCTCATTTCGATATCCCTCTCACCCCGAGGATGATAGCCGGCTTCTCGCCTCCACGCACTGTACTTTAATTCCGGCGTGGGAGAAACGCCTGGCCGTCCCCGCCTAGAACCGGTATCTGAGCGAGAGCCCCACGGTGTGCGAGATGCCCAGGGCCTCCGCGTCTTCCATCCGCCCCGGGAACTCCGGCTTGTCCGCCACCAGATAGCGATAGTCCAAGCCGAGGATGGTGCGCTCGGTGAGATCGAAATGTAATCCGGCGCCGAGCTGATACGTCGTCATCCAGCTGGTGCGATCGTCGTAGGCGATGAAATGCTTGCCCACCCCCGGCTCGTGCAGCGTGTTGAAGTCGAGGCGCATGATGGTCGCACCCAGCCCGCCGCCGAAGTAGGGCCGCCACTTGCC
>CAZPFD010000225.1:0-6467 GCA_964585725.1 uncultured Ectothiorhodospiraceae bacterium
AGTGTTCTACCCTTGCTCGCTGACGAAGTGCTTGTAGATGGCGATCAGCTCCTCAGGGGTGAAGCTCACGATCACGATCTCCTGCCCCGGGTTGATGAGGTTGGGGTTCTTCCCGATTCTGCCCACCTTGAAGTTGTAGACGGAGGACTCCTTCGTCTTCTCGAAGATGAGCCTTCCCAGAAAGGAGCTCGATTCGTCCGGCAGGCGCTCGTCGGCGTGCTCCGGAATCTCCACCCGGTACGTGTCCAGCGCCTCTCCGCGCCGTATGGCCACGCCCTGGGCGAAGTTTTCGATCAGCCCGTGGTGAATGATGCCCCAGATGCCCTGCTCGTCCTCCGGCTGCACGGTGCGCACGTAGAAGATGGTATCAGCCGGCACCTCCTTGTCGACGCCCATGAGCTGCGCCACCGTCGCCATGGTCAGCGAATAGGGCGCGCGGATGACGCGCAGGGGCCGGTCGCGTGAGAGCGACGGGTCCTGCTTGAGCTCGCGCGGCGTCGTCTTCTCGAAGTACTTGAGGTTCTTGACGATGTCGATGGGTTTGTCGGGCTCCGCCTCGTGCTCGTCGAGGAGCTTGCGCACCGTGGTCTCGCGCACCTCGTCGCCCTCGAGCACTTTCACCGGCCTGTCCATGTCACCGCCCGACTCCGCGATGATCTTCTCCGGCGTCGTACGCTCCACCTGCTCCACTTCCCTGACGACGGTGATGGGTGTGTCGTCCTTGAGGGAGGGATCGGCGAACAGCTGCTCCGGCGTCATCTCCTCGATCACCGCCTCGGTCACGAGGGACAGGGCCCGGTCTCCGCGCACGAAATGGTCCGCGCGCTCCACCGGCACCGGATCGCTGGTCGGCTCGGCGAGGCGCTCCACGTATTCCTCGGCCTCCTGTTCGAGCGCCTCCTGCTCTTGCGCGAGCGCCGTCATCTCTTCCTGTGTGGACGGGGAGGTTGCTGCACTCCCCGGCTGCGTGTCGGATTCGGGCGCCTGTGTGGTCTCGAGCGGCGCCCGCTGGTCGGGCTGCTCGCCTGGGAAGAAGACTTTCGGTGCCATCAGCACGACACCGAGAGCCACCAGGGCGAGCGCCACGATCGCGCCCAGCCAAGCTTTTATCATGGTTCTCACTCCTCGTCCTGCAGCGACATCAGCGTCGCGTTGCCCCCCTGCGCAGTCGTATTGACGGACAGCGTTCGCTCCGTCGCAAAGCGATACAGATAATGTGGCCCCCCCGCTTTCGGCCCGGTGCCGGACAGGCCTTCGCCGCCGAAGGGATGCACGCCCACCACCGAGCCCACCTGGTTGCGGTTGACGTAGGTATTGCCGACGTGAAGCCGGCGGTGGATGTACTCGACGCCCTCGTCGATGCGGCTGTGAATGCCGGCGGTGAGCCCGTATCCGGTGGCGTTGACGGCCTCGATCACCCGATCGATGTGACCGCTCTCGTAGCGCACGATGTGCAGAATGGGGCCGAAGACCTCGCGCTCCAGGCGGGTGATGGCGTCGATCTCGTAGGCGCGCGGCGCGAAGAACGTGCCGTGCGCGCACGCCTCGGGGAGCTCGCACTGGTACACGAGTTCGGCCTCGTGGCGCATGCGCTCCGCGTGGCGCTCGAGTGTCGCCTGCGCCTCGCTGTCGATCACCGGTCCGACATCGGTCTCGAGCAGCCCCGGGTCTCCGATGACCAGCTCGGCCATGGCGCCGGCAAGCATGCGGATGACCTTGTCGGCGATGTGCGACTGAAGAAAAAGCACGCGCAGCGCCGAGCACCGCTGGCCGGCGCTCTGGAAGGCGGAGGCGAGCACGTCGGCCACCACCTGCTCGGGGAGCGCCGAGGAATCCACGATCATGGCGTTCTGGCCGCCGGTCTCGGCGATGAGCGGCCGGATGGGTCCGTCCTGAGCGGCCATGGCGCGGTGGATGGCGCGCGCGGTCTCCGTCGAGCCGGTGAACGCGACGCCGGCCACGCGCGGATCGGCGATGAGCGGCGCGCCCACCGACTCGCCGTCGCCTGGAAGCAGGTGCAGCACATCCGGGGGCACGCCGGCTTCGTGCAGCAGACGCACCGCCTGCGCGGCGATCAGCGGCGTCTGCTCGGCCGGCTTCGCCACCACCGCGTTGCCGGCCGCGAGGGCCGCCGTCACCTGGCCGGTGAAGATGGCGAGCGGGAAGTTCCAGGGGCTGATGCAGGCGAACACGCCGCGCCCGTGCAGCGTCAGCTGATTGTGCTCGCCCGTCGGACCCGGCAGCTCGCGGGGCTGCGCGAACTCGGCGCGGGCGCGCGCCGCGTAGTAGCGACAGAAATCGACCGCTTCGCGCACCTCGGCCACGGCATCGGCGATGCTCTTGCCGCCTTCGCGCACGCACACGGCCATGAGCTCGGCCATGTCGCGCTCGAGCAGCTCGGCCATGCGCTCGAGGCGACGCGCGCGCTCGGCGCCGCCCGCGGCATCCCACTCGGGCGCGGCGCGGCTCGCGCGCGCGAGCGCCTCCTCGATGTCCTCGCGCGTGGCCTCCGAGATCCGGCCGACTTCACGGCGGTTGTCGAAGGGGTCCACCACCGGCCGGCCGGCGCTCTCCCGGTTGCCGCCGCCGATGAGCGGACCTGCGCGCCACTGCTGCTGCGCGGCGTGCTGCATGGCTCGGGCGAGGGGGGTGAGCTGGGCGGGATCGCTCAGGTCGACGCCCCGGGCGTTGAGCCGCTCCGGCAGATAGATGTCCCGGGGCAGCGGGATGCGCGGGTGGGGAATGTGCTCGAGGCTCCGCGCCCGCGCGAGCGGATCCGCGATGATATCCTCGACCGGCGCCCGCTCGTCGATGATGCGATTGACGAAGGAGGTGTTGGCGCCGTTCTCCAGCAGCCGCCGCACGAGATAGGGCAGCAGATCCTCGTGGCTGCCCACCGGTGCGTACACGCGACAGCGTACGTCGAGCTTGTCTTCTCCGACGATCTGCGCGTACAGCGCCTCGCCCATCCCGTGCAGGCGCTGGAACTCGAAATCGTCACGGTTGCCCGCCATCTCGAGCACCGCGGCCAGCGTGTGGGCGTTGTGGGTCGCGAACTGGGGAAACAGGGTATCGCGGTGCTCGAGCAAACGCTGCGCACACGCCAGGTAGGAAACGTCGGTGCACACCTTGCGGGTGAACACCGGATAGCCGTCGAGCCCGCGCTCCTGGGCGCGTTTGATCTCCGTGTCCCAGTACGCACCCTTGACCAGACGCACCATGAGCCGCCGCCCGTGGCGCTGGGCCATGTCGGCGAGCCAGGCGATGAGCGGCCACGCGCGCTTCTGATAGCCCTGAACCGCCAGCCCCAGCCCGTCCCAGCCGGCAAGCGAGCGGTCGCCGGAGACGGTCTCGAGAATCTCCAGCGTGAGCTCCAGGCGATCCGCTTCCTCGGCGTCGACGGTGAGCCCGATGCCCGCGTCGCGGGCCTGCCGGGCCAGCTCGAGCAGACGCCCGGTCAGCGCGTGCATGATTCGCGGGCGCTGCGCGAATTCGAAGCGGGGGTGCAGGGCGGACAGCTTCACCGAGATGCCGGGCCCGTCAACCGGACCGCGCCCTGCGGCGTACTTGCCGATGGCCGCGATGGCGCTGTGGTAGCGCCGGAGGTAGCGCTCGGCGTCCTCGGCGGTACGCGCGGCCTCCCCCAGCATGTCGAAGGAGTGGACATAGCCGCGGGCCTCGTCGTCCTTGGCACGGCGCAGCGCTTCGCGGATGGTTCTGCCCATCACGAACTGGCGCCCCAGGATGCGCATGGCCTGGTTGACCGCCTCGCGGATGACCGGCTCGCCCAGTCGGCTCATGAGCCGGCGCAGGATGGTGCGCAGACTGAGTCCCTGGAAGTCCTGAATGCTCACGAAACGTCCAGTCAGCATGAGCGCCAGGGTGGATGCGTTGACGAACACCGATTGGCTGTGGCCGAGGTGGCGGTCCCAGTCGGCATGCGCCAGCTTGTCCCGGATGAGGCGGTCCGCGGTGTCGGCGTCGGGAATGCGCAGCAGGGCTTCGGCCAGGCACATGAGGACGACGCCTTCCTCGCTGGAGAGCTCGTACTCGTGCAGGAATGCGTCGATTCCGCCCTTGCCGACGCGCTCCTCGCGCACCCGCCGCACCAGATCCCGCGCCCGGGTGTCGACGCGCTCCACGGCCTCGGAGCGCCACTGGACGGTATCCAGGAGGCGACCGACGATGTCGGCTTCGCCGGCGCGATAATGCTCGGTGATGGCCCGGTAGAGCGGCCCCTGCTCGGGAAGCGGTTGCGAGAAGATCATGGAATGCAGGCCATTGGCCGGCGGAGCCCCCACCGCCCCACCAGCACGTCAGTCTAACCTCGCCGATGCGTCACGCCAACAAAGCGTCCGCATCTAACCCTCGAAGGCTGCTGAATTTTATTGAATCGGGGCGGGCCCGCGGCGCGACCCGAACGCCCTTCCTGGCAGCACCCTCAGGTGATGGCGCGCGCGATCCGCGGAAACCACAGCCCCAGGGTGACCGCGCGCACCACCATGAACACCATGAGAGAGAGCCACAGCCCGTGATTGCCCCACGCCGGCACCAGGAGATACGTCGCGGCCAGGTATACGGCGAGAGACAGGATCATTCCGTTGCGCATCTCCACCGGCCGGGTCGTGCCGATGAAAATGCCATCGAGCTGAAAGCTCCATACGGAGAGCAGCGGGGAGACGATGAGCCAGGGCAGATATGCGCGGGCCTCCGCGCGGACCGTATCGAGGCTGGTCATCAGGTCGATGATGAGCGGGCCCGCGCCAGCGTAGACGAGGGCGTAGATCGCCGCCACCGCGAAGGCCCATAGCGTCGAGGCTCGTACCGCGGAACGAAAGGCGTCCCGATCGCGAGCGCCGTAGGCGCCGCCCGCCAGGGCCTCGGCGGCGTGTGCGAAGCCGTCGAGCCCGTAGGAGAGAAACATCTGGAGCTGCATGAGCACGGCATTGGCGGCGAGCACCGTCTCGCCGAGGCGCGCCCCCGTGTTGGTGAACCATGCGAACGCGAAGATGAGGCAGAGTGTGCGCACGAAGATGTTGGCGTTGACGTGGATCAGGGCGCGCAGGCGATCGCCGTCGAGCAGTCGGTTCCGCTGCCATTCGCCGCCTATTCGCCGCAGCTGAACGCCCGCTACAGCAAGACCGAGGCATACCGCGGCGTACTCGCTCGCCAGCGACGCCAGCGCCACGCCGTGGACACCCCACCCGAAGCCGACCACGAACAGCAGGTCCAGCGCCACGTTGGTGCCGTTCAGGGCAAGCTGAAGAGCGAGAGCGACGCGTGTGTTCTGTATGCCGATGAAGAAGCCGAGCAGCGCGTAGTTGGCGAGCGCCGCGGGCGCGCTCCAGACGCGGATGCCGTAGTACGTCGCGGCCAGCGCCTCGACCTGCTCGGACGCGTCGAACAAGCCCCACGCGAGGGCGCCCAGCGGAGCGTGCAGGGCGACCACGGCGCTGCCCAGGCAGCCCGCGAGCAGAAGCCCGCGGCCGAGCGAGCTGCGCACCTCCAGCGCATCGCCGGCGCCGTAGGCTTGCGCCACGAAGCCCGTGGTCCCCATGCGCAGAAATCCGAAGCCCCAGTAGAGGAAGCTGAACACCACCGCGCCCAGGGCCACGGCGCCGATGTAGGCGGGATCCGGCAGGTGCCCCATGACGGCGGTGTCGACCGCCCCCACCAGGGGCACGGACATGTTCGAGAGGATGATGGGCCAGGACAGGGACCACACCCGTCGATGCCATTGCCGATCCCGACTATGCATCGAACGCAGCTATGGCTTCACGGGGCGGGCGAGCCCCGCGCGCCGCGCTCCGCCAGCCGCCCGTCGCAAGGGCCTCCCGCTCTCAAAGAATTCGTTCTTCGTGGATTTCCGGGAAATGAATGGTTTCTCGGGCCGACGCTGGGTCCCGGGGTATGCGCCTCCTCGTCGCAAGCCCCGAAACAGCCCCGGCGACCGAGAGCGCACGCGGGGCCGCGTTCTCAGCGCATGTCGCGCTCGCCGCCTTCGGGACCGTAGAACACGACCCATGCGCCGAAATCGTCGCTGAAGTCTTCGAAGCGATGCACGGTCGCGGCGGGCACGAACAGCACGTCTCCGGGTCCGAAAGCATGGCGGCGCTCGCCGTTGACGAACCACCCCGTGCCGCTCGCCACGACGTAGACTTCATCCTGGTCGTGCGGGGTCTGCGGATCGCTGCCGCGTGGCGCGTAGTAGCGTAACGTCATCGTGCCGTGACGCAGCAACAACGCCGAGCGTGCTCCCTGCGCGATGGGCGCCTCCCGTGCCTCGCCCAGAGTGAAGTGCCGCTTGTCGCGAGCCGGTCGGTCGGGATCGTCTTCGGTCATGGCCGCATGGCTCCTTCGCCGCCGCGGTGGCCGGGGGGCCGGCTCGGGACCGCGGTGCCAGAGGGTTATAATCGGGGGCGCGCAATTCAACTCGGCGCGAGGCTAGTATATTTCGCGGGGAGGCC
>CAZPFD010000226.1:0-208 GCA_964585725.1 uncultured Ectothiorhodospiraceae bacterium
CTTGTCGGTGTTATTTTTCTCATCATCGCAGCGCTAGTGGGGATTGCGCTTAATATATCAGTAAGAGACGCATTTTCTTTCCAACATGCGCGAATCTCCATCGCCGTACCTCTCAGTCTTGGTTATCCCTTCGTTCTTGTAGGCATCCTTGGCTTCGTGAGAACCATGCGTCAAACCCCCTTCTCCTGACCCCTGAAAGATCTACCGG
>CAZPFD010000226.1:218-6450 GCA_964585725.1 uncultured Ectothiorhodospiraceae bacterium
ATTCGATGAAAGTCCTGGCTTGTGCATTTGTCGCTGGCATAGCGATGACCATTCTCGTAACCGTCATAGGTCTACTAGCTGGCTCTGAAATGCTGCTGGAGCCCGCTGCTAGCCGAATAACGATGATTGTGACCATCGCGTTGGCAATCCCGGTATCCATCAAATATCTGAAGAGATAGCGTAGATTCATTCATAGAGTGGGCTCGATACTTTCAGGCTAGTGGCGAGTGTTTCCGAAGTGCCTCCGAGCCCTTTTAGGATCTACGTCAACGTCACCAACTCCTCCGCGCTGGTCGGGTGAATGGCGACGGTGTCGTCGAAGTCCGCCTTGGTCGCGCCCATGCGCACGGCCACCGCGAATCCCTGCAGGATCTCGTCGGCGTCGATGCCGATGAGGTGGCACCCCACCACCTTCTCCTCCGGCCCCACGGTCACGAGCTTCATGCCGCTGCGGCGCTTGTGCCGCGTGAAGGCGTGGTACATGGGGTTGAAGCGCGTCTCGTAGACCTTCACCGCCGCATCCCCGTGCACGCTGCGCGCCTCGTCCTCGGTCAGGCCCACCGTCCCGATCGGGGGATGGGAGAATACGACCGTAGGGATGTTCTCGTAGACGAGCCGGCGCTCGGGCATCCCGCCGAAGAGGCGATCAGCCAGGCGCCGTCCGGCGGCGATGGCCACCGGGGTCAGCTCGTAGCGCCCGGTGACGTCCCCGATGGCGTACACGCCCGGCACGTTCGTGTTCTGGAACGCGTCCACCACGACGTTGCCCGCCTCGTCGCGCACGACCTCGGCGGCCTCGAGCCCCAGGCCCTCGGTGTTCGGCGTGCGCCCCACGGCCCAGAGCAGCGTGTCGAATCCCGTGTGCCAGGCGCCGTCCCCGGTCTCCACCTGGATGCGGCCGTCGTTGCCGCGCTGCACCGCCACCACCGGCGTCCACGGCTCGATGCGGATGCCGTCCGCCTCCATCGACTCCATGAGCATCTGGCGCAGCATGGCGTCGAAGGGGCGCAGCAGCTCCGCCTTGCGCACGAGCATGCACACCTCGGCCCCAAGGGCCCGGAACATGCCCGCGATCTCTACGGCGATATAGCCGCTGCCCACCACCGCCACGTGCTCGGGACGCGCCTCGAGCTCGAAGAAGCCGTCCGAGGTGATGCCCAGCTCCGCGCCCGGCACCTGGGGCACCATGGGGCGGCTGCCGGTGGCGACGACCACGTGATCCGCGGTGTAGCGCGTCCCGTTCACCTCGAGCGTTCGGGGGCCCGTGAAGCGCGCGTGGTCCCGGATCTCGTCGATCCCGGCCTTGACCAGGTTCTCGTGGTAGATCTCGTTGAGGCGCGCCACGTACGCGTCGCGCGCGCTCTTGAGCCGATCCCACTGGAAGCCCGTCTCACCCAGGGTGAACCCGTAGTCCGGGGCTTCCTCGAGCGCGTGGGCGATGGAGGCGCCGTACCACATGACCTTCTTGGGCACGCACCCGACGTTCACGCAGGTCCCCCCGAGCTTGCCCTCCTCGATGACGGCGCAGCGCGCCCCGTGGGCGGCGGCCCGGCGCACGGCGGCGAGGCCCCCGCTGCCGCCGCCGATGGAGATGAGATCGTAGTGCCTGCTCATGCCGCGCCTCCCCTCGCTGTGCCTGCACACGCCGCGCTCGCGGCCAGCGTCCCAATATAAACAAAAAGGGGTCGAAGGTACTTGGGACCCTCTCCCAAGTACCTCCGACCCCTTTTCTTCGAGGGGTGATCGGGGCTTAGTCGGTCTCGACTGCGGCCGTGCGCGAGCCGGAAGCGACGCTCTCGGCGGAGACCAGCGTGCCGCGCGAGGACAGATCCGTGATGGTCACCTCCGCATGTCCGGCCCACTCGATGATCATGTGGACCCGGGACACGTCGCGGAAGTTCGGATCGATGATGATGTCGCACTCCGGGTGGCGTCCGACCATGTTGCGGCCCGCCTTCAAAAAGTACATCACGCCGTTCTGGTCGACGAGGCACGGCGTGCGCGTGCCCATCAGCCGGTACAGGTGCCCGGCGAGGAGCAGCTCGGGCTTGCGCCCGTAGGGCAGCAGCACGCGCACCGGCTCGCCCAGAATGAGGCGCACGTACTCCTTGGAGGATTCCTGCGTCGCTTCGTGCTTCTTCGCCTCGCTCGCCTTGGCCCGCTGGAGGGCCTCGGCCTGGGCCACGACGGAGGGATCCCAGCGCTCGCAGGTCTCGTCGAGACCCGCCTTCTTGGCATGGATGAAGGAGAGCAGCTTCTTGCGGAAGCTCAGGTACTGGAGGTACTTGACCAGCAGGGCACGCTTGTGGCCCTGGAAGCCGGAGCTCTGATCGCGCAGCGAGTAGAACAGCTCGCGCCAGTCGTGGTCGCGCGCGATCGTCTGGAGGTCGAGCTCCTGTAGAAAGTCGTTGGTGCTCGTGGCGTCGTCCATGGAGTTCACGACGGCCTCCGCGAAGCGCTTCAGAATGCGCGCCGTCGCGTCGACCTCCTGCCTGATCCGTGCCTCGGACCAGGCGTAGAATTCCTCCAGGCGTTCCGGCGGCACTTTGGTACGCGCCGACAGCCCTTTCTCGAAATCGGCCAACTCTTGGACCTGCATCAGCGAGGGCTCGTGTGCGGCGCCGTGCCCCGCATGGCTTCGAGGCTCGTTTCGCGGGATGTCAGTCATTGCGCTCGCTCCTAACGGATCTGAAATCGTGCTCATTCAAAATGGAGCCCTATGTCATCTTTCGTTCCCGGGCGCCGGCGAGCGGCGCACCGATCTGGCCTTTTCGTATCAATTCCCGTGCCAACTTCTTTATAGGCATATTTTTCAATAACTTAAGCAGTTTATTTGAGAGGAACCCTAAGCGGCAGCGTCACCGCCGTTGACAGCCTCTCGGGAGGGGTTCGGAACGAGGATCGTTCCGATGGCGTATCTTCAATAAAAACAATTACTTACGTACGGAAACACGGGTTGACGCGGCGCCCCCGGGGGGCGTCAAACAGCGTGCTCAGCGGCGCCCGTCGTACCAGGGGTGGCACAGGCTCGGATCGCGAAAGAAACGCCGCGGGTGGCGCAGCAATCGCCAGAAGTTCGCGCCGAGCTCGCGCGGGGAATACAGGGTGGCCCGGCGCTCGGAGGTGAGCAGCGGGTAGCGGTGCAGGATCACGAAGCGCTGCCCGCGCGGGCGGGCCCAGCGCTTGAGCCGGCGGCTGAAGTCGATCTCCTCGCCCGCGAAGAACTCCAGGTTGAAGCCGCCGATGGCGTTGAACGCCGGCGCGCGGCAGAAGATGAACGAGCCCGCCGCCCAGCCGCACAGCCGCGAGAGCGCGTTCCAGCTCCGCCCCACCAGGGCGAGGGCGAAGGGCACGCCGCGCACCTGCACCGTGCTGCCGCCGCCCACGATGCGCGCATCGTGCATGCATGCGAACACCTCGCGCATGAGCGCGCGGCTCGGCCAGCTGTCGGCGTCCACGAACAGCAGCCAGTCCCCGCGCGCGGCCGCCGCCCCCGCATTGCGCGCGCGTGCGATCTGGCGCACCGGCTCGCGCGCCACGCGCGCGCCGCGGCGCGCGGCCAGGCGCGCGGTGTCGTCGGTGCAGGCGTTGTCCACCACGATGATCTCCACCTCCAGCCCCTCGCGCTCGCACGCAGCGGTGGCCGTGCGGATGCTCACCAGGCAGCTCTCGATGAGCTTCTCCTCGTTGTAGGCGGGAACGATGACCGAGAGCTTCATGCGGGAGCGGGCTAGGGCCGGCGCTCGCGCTCGAGGGGCCCGCCCGGCTCGGGGCCGGTCGCCACCGGGCGCCTTCCGTCGCGGCACCAGTCGCTCCACGAGCCCGCGTACAGGCGCGCCCGCGACGAGAGCCCCGCGTGGGCGAGGGCGAGCAGATCGTGGCAGGCGCTCACCCCGGAGCCGCAGTAGAACACGGCGTCGTCGGGGGCATGCGCGCCCAACGTGGACGTGAGGCGATGCTTGAGCACCGCGGGATGCAGAAAGCGCCCCTGCTCGTCCACGTTCTGCTGCCAGAAGTGATTCACCGCCCCCGGGATGTGCCCGGCCGCGGGGTCGATGGGCTCGCTCTCGCCGCGGTAGCGCGCGGGATCGCGCGCATCCACGAGCAGCTTCGCATCCGGGACCTGATCCACCGTGACCAGGCGCTCGGCCCGCGGCTCGCCGCGAAACTGCACGCGCGAGACGCTCTCCTCGCCGGCGGCGGTCTCGTAGCCCGCGGCCTCCCACGCCTGCCAGCCGCCGTCGAGCACCGCCACCGCGTCGTGGCCCATGTAGCGCAGCATCCACCACAGGCGCGCCGCGGCGAGCGCCCCGGCGGAGGCGTCGTAGGCCACCACCTGGGTGCTCTCCCGGATCCCCAGACGCCCGAAGAGCGCGCGCAGCGCATCCGGGGTGGGCAGCGGATGGCGCCCCGCGTCGGTCACCGGCGGGCCGCTCAGATCCTCGTCCAGGTGCGCGTACACCGCTCCCGGGACGTGGGCCGTGCGGTAGGCGGTGCGCCCCGCCTCGGGGTTCTGGAGATCGAAGCGGCAGTCGACCACCCGCCAGTCCGGGTCCTCGTAGTGCGCGTGCAGGGTCTCGGCGTCGATCAGCGTGCGGTGCATGGCCCTCGCCACCTCCTGGTTCCTACGAATCTAAGTATTATGTTTTCCGCGCGGCGACCGATAAACAGGGTGCCGCGGGAACCTCCGCTTCCCACGGTGTTCGAACGGTCAAACCTGTGGGCTCGTCCGCCCGCCGCCCCTGCGGGGCGGCGTGGCGGAACGAGGTTCCTCTTGGTTAACATTGCGGGAAGCCCACGGGGACGGCGGCGAGCGCCACCCGCCCCCTCCCTCCGGAGCACTACCGCAAGGAGAACAAGACCTTGAGCGTAGTAGCACGCTTTGAAATCGAATACACGCGCTTTCTCGACGAGACCGGAAAGCCCGCTACCGACACCCTCCCCGACTTCGCCCAAGACCCCGCCAACCTGATACCGCTCTACCGCCTGATGGTGCTCACCCGCACCCTCGACGCGAAGGCGGTGTCGCTGCAGCGCACCGGGCGCATGGGCACCTACGCGTCCTCGCTCGGGCAGGAAGCCGTGGGCACCGGGGCCGGGGCCGCCATGCGTCCCGAGGATGTGCTCTTCCCCACCTACCGCGAGCACGCCGCACAGCTCGCCCGCGGCGTGAGCCTGAGGGAGATCTTCCTCTACTGGGGCGGGGACGAACGCGGCAGTCTGTACGAGGGGCCCAAGCAGGACTTCCCCAACTGCGTGCCCATCGCCACCCACGTCCCCCACGCGGCGGGCGCGGCCTACGCCTTTCACCTGCGCCGCGAGCAGCGCTGCGCGCTGGCGGTGTGCGGCGACGGCGCCACCTCCAAGGGCGACTTCTACGAGGCGCTCAACTTCGCCGGCGTGCGCAACCTGCCCCTGGTGGTGGTGATCGCCAACAACCAGTGGGCCATCTCGGTGCCGCTGCGCCTTCAAACCGCATGCAAGACCCTGGCCCAGAAAGCCATCGCCTGCGGCGTGGACGGCGAGCAGGTGGACGGCAACGACATCGTCGCCGTGCGCTGGGCGGTGGGGCGCGCGCTCGAGAAGGCGCGCGACGGCGGCGGCCCCACGCTCATCGAGGCCATCACCTACCGCATGCACGATCACACCACCGCCGACGACGCGAGCCGCTACCGCAAGGACGAGGAGGTGAGCGCGCACTGGAAGGAAGACCCCATCGCGCGCGCCCGCACCTTCCTCGGCAACGCCGGCGTGTGGAACAAGGAGGACGAGGAGGCGCTGGTCAAGGACTGCAACGAGCAGGTTCAGGCCGGCATCGACGCCTACCTCAATACCCCGGCGCCGGGGCCCGAGGCGATGTTCGACTATCTCTACGCCACGCTGCCCGAGGCGCTCGCCGAGCAGCGCGCGGCGGCCATCGCGGAGGCCAAGCGCAATGCCTGAGATCACACTCGTTGAAGGCGTGAACATGGCCCTCGCCCACGAGATGGCGGCCGACGAGAGCGTGGTCGTGCTCGGCGAGGACGTCGGGGTGAACGGCGGCGTGTTCCGCGCGACCGTCGGGCTCCAGGAGAAGTTCGGCGCCGAGCGGGTCATCGACACCCCGCTCGCCGAGAACCTCATCGGCGGCGTCTCCGTGGGCATGGCCGCCATGGGGCTCAAGCCCGTGGCCGAGATCCAGTTCATGGGCTTCATCTACCCCACCTTCGACCACATGCTGAGCCACGCGTCG
>CAZPFD010000227.1:0-6439 GCA_964585725.1 uncultured Ectothiorhodospiraceae bacterium
CCTCAGTCCCAGTCGAGGCCCGGCGGTCGTTGCTCGGGTGTGACCACCTCGGTGGCCTCCAGGGAGGCGACCGGGTACGCGCAGTAGTCGGCGGCGTAATAGGCGCTCGGGCGGTGATTGCCGCTGTCGCCCACCCCCCCGAAGGGCGCCTTGCTGCTGGCCCCCGTGAGCGGCCGGTTCCAGTTCACGATCCCCGCGCGGATGCGCCGGTAGAACCGCTCGTACAGATCGGATCGATCGCTCAGCAGCCCCGCCGAGAGCCCGAAGGCAGTGCGATTGGCCTCGTCGAGGGCGGCGTCGAAGCTCTCGGTGCGAATGAGCTGGAGGAACGGCGCGAAGATCTCGGCGTCCGGGCGGCTCTCGACCGCGCTCACGTCCATGATTCCCGGCGTGAGAAAAGGCCGGCCCTCGCGCAGCCGGCGCATGGCGAGCAGGCTCACCCCGCCCCGGGCGGCCAGCGCCTCGTGTGCCTCCAGCGCGCGATCCGCCGCGGCGTTGGAGACGACCGGCCCCATGAAGGGCTCGGGACGCTCGTCCCACGGTCCGACCCGCAGGGCCCGCGTGCGCGCCACCAGGCGCTCGATGAAGCGATCGCCTTCGCCGCCGCGCGGCACGATGAGGCGGCGCGCGCAGGTGCAGCGCTGCCCGGCCGTGATGAAGGCCGACTGGATGGTGTGATACGCGGCCGCGTCCGCATCGTTCACGGCGTGCACCACCAGCGGATTGTTGCCGCCCATCTCCAGGGCCAGGATCTTGTCCGGGTGACCGGCGAACTGCCGGTGCAGCGCCTTGCCGGTGTGGGGGCTGCCCGTGAAGAAGAGCCCGTCGACGTCCTCGCGGTGGGAGAGCGCGACGCCGGTCTCGCGCGCGCCCTGCACGAGATTGAGCACGCCGCCCGGCAGCTCCGCTTCCTCCCAGCAGGCGACGGTTTCCTGCGCCACGGCGGGGGTCATCTCGCTCGGCTTGAACACCGCCGTGTTGCCGGCCAGCAGGGCGGGCACCAGATGGCCGTTGGGCAGATGGCCCGGCAGGTTGAAGGGGCCGAACACCGCGACCACGCCGTGCGGCTTGTGGCGCACCGCGGCGCGAACGCCTCCGCTCTCTTCGTGGCGCTCGCCGGTGCGCTCGTCGTGGGCGGCCACCGAGATGCCGATCTTGGCGGTCATCGCGGCGACCTCGGTCAGCGCCTCCCACAGCGGCTTGCCGGTCTCGCGCGCGATGCGCTCGGCGAGCACGCTCTTGCGTCGCTCCAGCACGTCGCGGAAGGCCTCCAGCCGCGCCCGGCGCTCGGCCAGCGGGCGCGCCGACCACCCTTCGAACGCGGCGCGCGCGGCGCGCACCGCCTGCCCCACCTCGTCGGGCGTGGCGGCGCGGCCCTCCCAGACGGTCTCGCCGGTGGCCGGATTCTCGGAGCGGAAAGCCGTGCCCGCGCCCGGGGTCCAACTCCCGTCGATGAAATGACTTCTGTCGCTCATGTAAGCCCCCAACGGCGGGATTGCGCTGCGCTCCATCCCGCCCTACTTCTCCATCAGAACTCGACGTAGCGCACGGCGTCCCCGGGCGCTACGCGCAGGGCATCCGCCACCTCCTCGGTGACGGATACGGTATCGTCGTCGCGCACCGCCAGGTGCCCGCGGCACACCCGAAACTCGTGTGCGCGGGCGTTGGCGATCATGTAGCTGTGCGAGGTCAAGGCGCCCGCCGTCTCGCCGACCACGGCGCGCCGGCTCGCCGCCACCGTCCGGATGTGATCGCGCGGCGCGTGCACCGTCGGCCCCGCGTCGAACACGTCCACGCAGCCTTCGAAGCGAAAACCCTCGCGCTCGAGCAGCTTCAGCGCCGGGCGCGTGTCCTCGTGGGGCGCACCGATCACGGCCTGCGCCGCCTCCGGCAGCAGGCGGATGTAGATGGGAAAGGCGGGCATGAGGTCGGCGATGAACTGATAGCGGCCGAGGGAGCTCAGATAGTCGGCCTTGTTGAAGTCCATCCCCAGAAAGTGACGCCCGAGGCTGTCCCAG
The DNA here is from genome assembly GCA_964585725.1 of uncultured Ectothiorhodospiraceae bacterium. Classification (GTDB taxonomy): domain Bacteria; phylum Pseudomonadota; class Gammaproteobacteria; order HK1; family HK1; genus CAZPFD01. The sequence goes on from CAZPFD010000227.1 coordinate 2,019, forward strand.
AACACCGAGCGCCCCTGGGCGTCGTGCACACCCCGCATCTCGGCCATCACCACGTCGGAGAAGCGGTGCGGAAACTCGGCCATGTACAGAAAGCGCGAGCGTGACAGCAGCCGTCCGTTGCGATCCCTGCGATAGGCGGGGGTGAGGTACAGGGTGGCGATCTCGGTGGCGCCCTGATACTCGTTCACCATCTGAAGGACGCGCACGGTCTCGAACTTGTTGAGCTCGAGCGATGTGTGCGCGAGCGAGAGGATCTTGTAGGAGTAGAAGGGCTTGTTCACGCCCACGCTGGCGATCATGCCTGCGGTCCCGATGATCCGGCCGCTGGCCGTATCCTCCCCGACCAGGAGGTAGGATTCCTCGCCGGGTGCGCTCGCCTCGCGCGCGAAGCTGTCCACGGAAGTGCGGATGCGGCTCTCCAGGATCTCGCGGCTGGCCGGCAGATTGGTCATGCCCGGGCCGGACTCGACGGCGAACTCCTCCAGCCGGTCCAGGTCCGCCGGGGCGATGGGGCGGATGACGATCACGGCGCGCCTGCCTGGGTCTCCCCGGGCCAGGCCAGCTCCCCGGCTGCGAGGCGCATGAGCAGCAGCGCACTCAGGCGAGCACGCTCGGTCAGGCTCTCCACCACCACGAACTCCTCGGACGTATGGATGCCGCCCCCGCGCACGCCCAGGGTGTCGACGTTGGGCAGGCCCGCGGCGGCGAGATTGTTGCCGTCGCAACATCCCCCCGTGGGCTGCCAGTCGATGGGCACGCCGAGCGCGTCGCCGCACTCGCGAATCATCTCGAAGAGCGCCAGGTTCGCCGGCGTCAGGATCTTCGGCGGACGGCTGAAACCGCCGTGCAGGGTCACCCTGATGCCGTCCTCGGCGTCGAACCGCGCTCGCAGCCCGGCCAGCGCCTCCTCCACCCAGGCCTGCTCCTGCGCGCTCTGCACGCGCACGTTGAGGTGTCCGACCGCAAGCTCGGGCACGATGTTGAGGGCGCCGCCGCCTTGCACCCGCGCCGGATTGAAGGTAGCCCCCGGGCGCTGGCCATTGAGCGCATCCACCGCGGCGATCAGCCTGGACAGCGCCGCGACCGCATTGCGGCCCAGGTGGTGCTCGCGGCCCGCGTGGGCGGCGCGCCCGCGAACCACGAAGGTGAAGTTGCCGCTGCCCTTGCGCGCCCCGGCCAGCGTGCCGTCGGGCAGCGCGGGCTCGTAGACGAGCCCGATGTGATTGCGCCGGGCCGCGGCCTCCAGCAGCGGCGCCGAGCCCGACGAGCCGATCTCCTCGTCGGGGTTGAGCAGCACCTCCCAGCCCACGGCCTCGGCCCACGGGCTTCGCTCGAGCGCCTCGAGGGCGGTGCGCATGACCAGGAGCCCGCCTTTCAGGTCGGCCACCCCGGGGCCCACCAAGGTGCCGCCGTCGCGCCAGGCGGTGTCCTGGAAGGGATGCTCCGCCCCGAACACGGTATCCATGTGCCCGCACAGAAACACGCGGTGCTGCGCGCGGGGGCGCTTCACGATGCGCAGCGCGCGGCCGAGGGGGAGCGCTTCCACCTCGCCGCTCTCCCCCACCACCTCCATGGGCGCGAGGTCGAGGCTCTCGGTTTCGCCGCCGAGCACGGCGAAGCTCTTCTCCAGCCGGGCGCGCATGCGCTCGAGGCCCGCCAGGTGATGGCTTCCCGAGTTGATGCGCGACAAGGCGATGAGCTCTTCGACCAGAGCGTCGTGTTGCTCGTCGATCCAATCGAGGTAGGGAGCGTACCGATCGCTCATCGAATGCGTATTACGGTGGGCAGCGACACTGATCTCTTGTCATCCGTCATCGGTCTGTCGTCACGCACCACCCCGTAACCGATGACTGATGACCGATGACCGATCGGCCATCCATCAGGCGCTACGGGCGGCGAGCTCCTTGAGGGCATTCTCGACGCGGTAGAGGCCTTCATCGAACTCCTCGTCGGTGATGTTGAGCGGCGGCAGGAACCGCAGCACGTTGGGGCCGGCCTGGAGCACGAGGGCGCCGTGGGCGCGGCACTGCTCCGTGAGATCGCCGGCCTTGCCCTCCCATTCACCGCCCGCGAGCTCGACGCCGAGCATCAGGCCCCGCTGCCGGATCTCGCGGAAGCGTCCCGCCAGCCCCCGGCCGAGCGCCTCCAGGCGCTCGCTCAGGCGCCGGCCCTGGCGCTCGACGTTCGCCAGCAGCTCGGGGGTCTGCACCCGCCGCAGCACCACGCGCGCCGCCGCCGCGGCCAGCGGGTTGCCGCCGAAGGTGGTTCCGTGGCTGCCGAACTGCAACGTGTCCGCCGCGGACGGCGCGACGAGCATGGCGCCGATGGGCACGCCCCCGCCCAGCCCCTTGGCCAGGGTGACCACGTCCGGGGTCACGTCCTCCTCCCACTGATAGCCGAAGAGGCGCCCGGTGCGACCCATGCCCGACTGCACCTCGTCGAACATCAGCAACGCGTCGTGCTCGCGGCACAGGCGCTGCAGGTGCGCGAGAAACCCCGGTCGCGCCGGAACGATGCCGCCCTCGCCCTGCACGGGCTCGACCAGGACCGCGCACGTGCGCTCCGATACCTTCGCTTCGATGGCCTCGAAGTCGTTGAACGGACAGTAGCTGAAGCCGCCCGGGAGCGGCTCGAAGCCCTCGTGATACTTGGGCTGGGCGGTGGCGGTCACCGTGGCCAGCGTGCGCCCGTGAAAGCAGCCTTCGAACGTGACGATCTCGCGCTTGTCGGGGGGGAAGCGCAGGCTCGCGTGCTTGCGCGCCAGCTTGATGGCCGCCTCGTTGGCCTCCGCGCCGGAATTGCAGAAGAACACGCGCTCGGCGAAGGTCGCCGCCACCAGCTCCTCGGCCAGACGGATGGTGGGCTCGCTGAAATAGATGTTGCTGGTGTGCCAGAGCTTGCGCGCCTGGGCCAGCAAGGCCTCCACCAGCTCCGGGTCCTGGTGACCGAGGGCGCTGACCGCGATCCCAGCGCCGAGGTCGACGTATTCGCGCCCGTCCACGTCCCACACGCGCGCCCCGCGACCGTGGTCGATGACGACGTCCCGCGGCTTGAACACCGGCACGTAGTAGCGCCTTCCTTTCTCGATGAGTCCGGTGCTGCGCGGCTCGTTGGTTCCGTTGCGGGGCATGCGGGATGAGCTCCTGCGGAGGAGGCGATGACCTTCAATTCTATCAGAGCGACAAACCGTCCGCGTTCGGCAAGCCCAGCCGCCGTGGGAGCGCCTTTCAGGCGCGATGGCAGCGTGTGCTGCAAACAAAAAGGCCCGGCCCGGAAGGCGCACAGGCGCTTCCGGACCGGGCCGAGCACGAGCGGGGCGGGATCAGACGGCGGTCGGCACGCTCTCCCCCGCCTTGTTCTGCCTGGCCTCCTCCTTGTTCTCGAACTGCTCCTCCTCGGTCGAGCCGGAAAGCGAGGTGATGGACGAGGCGCCGCCGGAAATCACCTGGGTGACGGCGTCGAAGTAGCCGGCGCCGACCTCGTGCTGGTGCTTGGTGGCCGTGTAGCCGCGGGCCTCCGCCGCGAACTCGCGTTGCTGCAGATCGACGTACGCCGTCATGCCCTCGTCGCGGAACCTGTCCGCAAGGTCGAACATGCCGTAGTTGAGGGCATGGAACCCGGCCAGGGTGATGAACTGGTACCTGTACCCCATGGCGCCCAGCTCACGCTGGAAGCGGGCGATGGTCGCATCGTCCAGATGCCGCTTCCAGTTGAAGGACGGCGAGCAGTTGTAAGCGAGCAGCTTGCCCGGGTAGCGCTCGTGAATGGCCTCGGCGAAAACCCGCGCCTCTTCGAGATCCGGCTTGCCGGTCTCGAACCACAGCAGATCCGCGTGCGGCGCGTAAGCCAGGCCCCGCGCGACGGCCTGCGCCATCCCGGCCTTCACCTGGTAGAAGCCTTCCAGGGTGCGCTCTCCGGCGATGAACTCGCGGTCGCGCGGGTCCACGTCGCTGGTGAGGAGCGTGGCGCTGAGCGCGTCGGTGCGCGCGATGAGCACGGTGGGCACATCCAGGATGTCCGCCGCCAGGCGCGCGGCCACGAGCTTCTGCACCGACTCCTGGGTCGGCAGCAGAACCTTGCCGCCCATGTGCCCGCACTTCTTGGCCGAAGAGAGCTGGTCCTCGAAGTGGACCCCCGCGGCACCGGCCTCGATCAGATCCTTCATCAGCTCGAAGGCGTTGAGCACGCCGCCGAAGCCGGCCTCGGCGTCGGCCACGATCGGGGCGAAGTAGTCGACCCAGTCGGAATCGCCGGGGTTGGACCCTTTCTCCCACTGGACCTGGTCGGCACGGGCGAACGTGTTGTTGATGCGGCGCACGACCGCCGGCACCGAGTTCGCCGGGTACAGCGACTGGTCGGGGTACATGGTCTCGCCGAGGTTGTTGTCGGCGGCGACCTGCCAGCCGGACAGGTAGATCGCC
>CAZPFD010000228.1:0-6399 GCA_964585725.1 uncultured Ectothiorhodospiraceae bacterium
CGGATGACCGCCGGCCCGCGCGCACGTGCGTGGGCGTCACCGCCCTCGCCGGCGGGGGACGCGTCGAGATCGACGTCGTCGCCCGCAAGCCCTAGAGAGGCTCTTCTATAACACGAAGGGCACGAAGATCACACGAAGAACACGAATCTTCGTGTGATCTTCGTAATCTTCGTGTTACAAGACGGCGTTTGAACCGGCTTCTGCGTCGTCAGTGGGCGAAGGCCACGGAGCGCGGCCGCGACGGCCCGATGTGGTCGATGTCCTGCCTGGCGGCGCGCTTGAGATCCACGTAGGCCTCGTAGCGGTTGCGAATCTCGCGCACGTACTTGACCGTCTCGCGCCCGCGCACGTAGCCGTGATGCGCCTTCTGGGCGTACTTGTTGCGCGAGAGCAGCAGCATCGCCCGCTCGACCTCGCCGAACCACCGCTTGGGCTCCATACCGAGCCTCTTCGCCAGACGCCGCGCGTCGCGCACGTGGCCGAGACCGGCATTGTACGACGCAAGCGCGAACCAGGTGCGATCGTGCACCGAGATGTCCTCGTCGAAGCGCTCGCGCAGCCAGGCGAGATAACGAACGCCGGCATGGATGCCTTCCTCCGGTGTGCGCAGGTCCGTAAAGCCCAACTGCTTCGCGGTGCGCGGCAGCACCTGCATGAGGCCGAGCGCGCCCATCCAGGACCTGGCATCGGGGTCGAACCGGCTCTCCTGATACATCTGCGCCACGATCAAGTGCCAGTCGAAGCCATACTCCTCGGCGTACTTTCTGACGATATCGTCGTACGGCGAAAACTGCCCGCTTTGCAGGCTGTCCACCCGCAGGCTCGCTTGCTTTATGATCCTGCGCGGATTCTCGAAGTACTTTCTATACGTCAGGTTGTAGAAGACGCCGCGGTACTCCTTCTTGATGAAGCGGTTCAGCGCTTCGAGCAGGTGCGTGTCCTCCTTGCGCACCGCCCATCCTTGCGGCACCGGCTCGCCCAGCGCGAACGCGGCCTTGATGTCGTCGCGCCACGTGAGCTCGACATCCAGCACGTTGCTGGCGGTGACCGTCAAATCGTATTCGCCGCTGGCGACCCGTGCGATGATCTCCTCGTCTTCGAGTTCTTCCGGCGCCGCCTTCAACAGAAAGTGCAGGCCGTTGTCGCGCAGCTCCTCCAGCGTACTCCAGTAGTTGCTGCTGCGCCGTACGACGATGGAGCGCCCCTCGAGATCTTCCACCGAATTCAGGTCTTCTTCTCCGGCGCGGGTCACCACGACTTCGGAGACGAAGTTGTACGGACGCGAGAAGCCCAGTCCGTACTTCTTGCGCTGCTCGGTGATGGCCATCGACGCAGCGATGACGTCGCCCTGCCCCGAAAGCAGCCACGGGATCAGGTTTTGGCGCGAGGGCGGAACGATCATTTGCAGGTAGAGTCCATGCTGGTCCGCGAAGCGGCGGATCAGCTCGTACTCGAACCCGAGGAGCTGACCGCGCCAGAGAAAGTAGGTGGTCGCGTTATTGCGGGTCAGGACCCGCAGAACCTTTCGGTCCTTGATGCCCGGGAGATCTTCCTTGTACACGGGCTTGCGCTGCGCCTCCACGAGCCCCTCCTTGTTGAGGAAGAGATTGAGCGCCTGCGCGAGCTGCTCGGAGCTCGGCCGCACACCCCAAGCGACCGCCCGCGCGTCGCTCACGTCGAACGCCGCGCGCAGACCCGAACGATAGCTGGTCACGGCATCCACGAGATTGCTGCGCGCGATCGCCGCATCGTAGGTTCCGTCCTCGACACGGTCCAGGATCTGCGCCGCGCTCAGGTTCTCCGGAACGATATGCAGCCCGATCTCCGGATACTTCTCGCGCAGGCGCTCCAGCGTCTGTCGCGAAGGCGACGACCACTGCACGGCCACGCTGCGCCCGATGAGGTCCTCGGGCTTGGTGATGCTGTCCTGCGCCCTCACCACGATCTGCTCGTGCACCGTGGTGAAGGGAACCGAGAACTCGATTTTCTCCTTGCGCTCGTCGGTCACCAGCAGATTGGCGGCGATGACGTCGCCCTGCCCCTCCAGAAGGTAGGGGATCAGATTCTCATGCCGGCGCACGTACACCCACACCGGCTCCAGCCCCTGCTGGAGCGCGAAGCGCTCGGCCACCCGCATCTCGAAGTCCAGCGGATAGCCCTTGCGCGGCAGGTAGCCGTTCTCCTCCTCCCCGGCGGGCAGCAGCACGCGCAGCTTCTTGCGTTCGCGCAGCGCCGGCAGATCCCCCTTCTCGGTGTAGTCCGCCTGCGGGGGCGCAACGATCTGGCGCGTCCGTGCGACCTCCAGGGCGCGCGCCTCGTCGCCGGCTTGAGCGCGCTCCTGCGAGGCGGGCGCCTCGCCCGAGTCACACGAGAACAGGATCAGGAAGGGAAAGACCCAGAGCAGCCGTGGGCCGGATCTGCACGCGAAGCCGGAGACTATACAACCTGCTGATTTATCGTAGTATTCCAAGCGTTGACGTCGCTTCCGGATGAACCGCCGGAGGCCCACGCGTCCCGTCGCGGGCGACCCTCGCCTCCGGTTGTTGGTTTTTCCAGTTCTCCAGCGAGGGCTGACGTCAAATATCAGGTAAAGCTGCGTTCAGTGCAAGCGCGGGCGAACGGCGTTCACGGAGGGCGCGGCCGGCTCCGCCCCGGAGACTTGCAGCCAGGAAAAATAGTCCTTGCCGCGCTTGAACGCCTGCGGGCTCTGAATGAACACGTACATCGCCGGCGCGGCGCTCTCCTTCTCCGCGAAAGCCTCCCTGTGCCGGGTGCCGACCGCGCGCACCAGCAAGCGCTTGTGCGCCTCCGCGAGGGTCAGCTCGCGAAACGCGCTCTCCAAGTCCGGCTTCTCGATCTTGCGCAGGGCGGCGGCGAGCTGCTCGCGCGTATCGAAGTCGTAGCGTTCGCGGTCGATCTCCTGCCAATAGCGGTCGGTACGCTCGCTGAGCCTCTCATCCTGCTGAAGGATCCTCGAGAGCAACCCGCCCTTGTGCGTCTCGAACTGATCCGGGCTCATTTCTTCGAGCTGCGTGGAGAACCGTGCAATGAAATCTTCCATGTGCCGCTCGAGATCAATGGGATCAGCGACCGGCGACTGCACCGTGAAGGCGAGCCCCGGAACGTCCAGCAACGACATGGGCTGGGTGAAGACCACGTATCCGAGCTGCTTCTCGGTCCTGAGCTCGTGATAGAAGGGCGCGGACATCACCTGGGCGAGCAGCACCGCCTGGGCCCGTGTCTCGAAGCTGCGCTCGGGGCCCTGGAAATAGAGGGTCACGGCGGAGTCGGGCTGCTCCACATCGAGCTCGCGCACGTAGCGCGCGCCGGGCTCCAGCTTGACGACCTTGCCGCCCGGCACCGACGCCGCCTGCGCCGGCTCGCGCAGCGCGTGCTCCAGCGTGCGTCCCATGCGCAGCGCCTGCTCGCGCAGAAGATTGCCGTGCCCGAGCGCCACCACGTGAACCTCCGCGAGCAGCTCCGGGACGAAGCGGCGCACGTCCCGCGCCTCCAGCCGCTCCAGGGCCTCCAAACGCTGCGCGTCGGACCAATGCGGGGCGATGAGCAGGTCGCTCACCTCCGAGATGGTCTGGGAGTAGGGATTGTTCTCCTTTTTGTTCTTCAGCTCGCGCGCCATCTCCTGCTTGGCGATGGAGAAGCGCTCCGCCGGTATCTGCGGATCGCGCAGAGCCCCGACGATGCGCTCCAGCAGCAGGCCCTGCTTGTCGTCGTAGCCGCTGATGCGAACGCTGAAGCCGCGGATGTGCTTGTGAAGACGGTAGTCGAGCCCTGCGACCTGCGCCGGATAGGCGTACTCGTTCAGCTGCTCGTTGACCATTTTCACGTACAGCTCGGTGAGCATGGCGTGCTCGGGCGTGTCGTTGGCCACGCCGGAGCGCACGCTGAAGTAGAAGTTGGCCCGCGGCTCGCGGAAATCGGGATCCTGGCGGTACCACAGCTCGAAGCCCGCCCGGTCCGCGATTCGCACCGGCTTGGCGGTGACGTCGCGCGCCGGCTCGACCGACAAATCCTCGGGGATGAACACGTTGGGCCCCGGCAGCGCCAGGGCCGCGCGCGCCTCCGCCGAGCGCCACTTCGCCAGCGTCTCCGAGGAGATCGGGCGCAGGAGGTAGGGCGCCTCGAACCACGGCGTCACGTCCGTGGTCTCCAGACCCTTGGCCACGACCATGGCGACGACGTTGTCCGGGCGCAGGCGATCGAGATAGCGGCGGATCAGCTCGGGATCGTACGCATCCATGGCGTACGGCCCCCGCAGCACGTCCCGCGCCGGATAGATCTGGAGGCTGCGCGCGAGCCGCCTGACGTAGGAGATGGCCCGCTGTTTCTGATGGAAGCGGAACTCGATCTCCGAGAGCCGCTGCTGCTCCTCGAAGATCCAGCGCTCGACGCCGGATTCGCGGACCAGCCCGACATACTCGAAAAGATGCGACATGATGGCGTCGAGGTGACCGAGACCCTCCCGCGTCAGCTTGATGGACACGTCCAGCGTGGCCTCGTTGCGATGATCGATACCGGGGCCGGCGCTCAGGCCCTCGGCCCATCCCTTGCGCTTGAGCAGGGACAGGAGGCTGCCCTCGCCTTCGTGCCCCAGCAGGTGCGCGATGTAGTGCGCGGGCTTGCTGTGATAGTGCTCGAGCAGCGGCGGGATGGGGAACGTGAGGCTCAGCTCGCGGGTATCCTTGACCGGAACGACGTTGATCCGCAGCGGCAGGCGGCCCGCCTCGAACAGAGGCTCGTCGATGTCCGGAGGGCTCGCCGCTCTGTTCTCCACGCCGGCGAACTTCTCCCGCACCCACCCTTCGAGCACGTCCAGCGGCTCGCGCCCGAGCACGACCAGGGCCATGATGTCGGCCGAATAGTGTTCGCGGTAGAAGGCGATCAGGCCGTCGCGGATGCTGGCGCCCGGGCCGTCGGACAGGGTCTCGAGATTGCCTATCTCGAAGTCCGAGAGCGGGTGCTTGGGGTTCACCGCCTGCTTGAAGGCCGAGAAGGCGCGCCGCCCGTCGGACTTCCTTCTCAGATGGAATTCGGAGTCGACTGCGTTGCGCTCGCGCTCCACGTACTCGGGATTGAACAGCGGCGCCACGAAGAACTGCGCGAAGCGATCGAGCGCCGGCTCGAGATAATCGTCGTCGATGTCGAAGAAGTAGTTCGTGTGGTCGAAGGCCGTATACGCGTTGTGCGTGCCCCCGTGCGCGGATATGAAGCTCTGGTAGGCGCCGGGCTCCGGGTACTTCTCGGTGCCCAGGAACAGCATGTGCTCGAGGAAGTGCGCGAGGCCCTCACGGCCCTCGGGATCGCTGCCGTTGCCGACGTAAACGTCCATCGACGCGGCCGCCTTGTCGGTCTCGGGATCGGAGACGAGCAGCACCTGGAGCTGATTGGACAGCGTCAAGGCACGATACTGCCGATCGTCACTCGGGCTCTTGACGATATCCGTATCCGCGTACACCGGCGCCGACAACAGCGACCCGATCACGATAAGAGCCCCTCCTTTCAAGCCGTCCAGCAGATGCTTCACTTTCATGCAGGCCTCCCGAGTCATACTGACCCGGGAATTATCCGTCGGTTCCGCGCAGCTGTCAGGTGGCAGAGCCGCCCGGCCCGTATCGCCCGCCGGCCCTCCCCAGTCCAGTTCATCGCCAGTTCATCGGCGATCCCGCGCGGCTTCTTGAGCAGACGCCCCGGCGGACCTTGAAATCCCCGCCGGCACCCCCATGCACCATGGCGAGGATTCAAGCGGACACCATCTTCGAGGAGGTGAGCACATCATGGCCGATCTGATGCCTTACGAGCCGTGGAGCATGCTCCAGCGGATGCACAGCGACCTCGGCCGGCTTTTCGGCGAGACCGGGCCCGGGGAGGATGCCTCCAGCGTGGTCACCAGCCACTGGGCGCCGGCCGTCGACATCCGGGAAGAGGCCGACCGCTTCGTGCTGACCGCCGACGTGCCGGGGGTCGAGCCGAAGGACATCGACGTGCTGATGGAGAACGGCATGCTGGTCATCAAGGGCGAGCGCCGCTGGAGCGACGAGGAGAAGCGCGAGAACTACCGGCGCGTGGAGCGCTCCTACGGTGTCTTCTACCGGCGCTTCGCGCTCCCGGACAACGCCGATCCCGAAGGGATTCAGGCCAAGAGCCGGGACGGGGTCCTGGAGCTCACGATCCCCAAGCAGGAAAAGGAGCAAGCGCGCCGAATCACCGTAACCTCCTGAGAACCGGCTCAGACCGGCTCGGGCGGGGCTCCGGCCCCGCCCTTTTTCTTTCGTTGACGAAGGGGCCTCGGGGCGCCGGGCCATCCTCCGGCGGTCGTCTCCCGCTATTCCGCGAAGAACCTTTTCCGCCTCCACGCATCATATAATTGCCATCCTCGCAACG
>CAZPFD010000229.1:0-4048 GCA_964585725.1 uncultured Ectothiorhodospiraceae bacterium
AGCGGACCGCAAGCGGCGGCTGGGGAGCGAGGCCGAGCGGCCCCATCGCATCAAGTACAAGCGCCTGGCTTCCTGAACGTTGCCCCGATCTATAATGCGTCCATGAGCGGCAAAAGCGACAAGCAACGGTTGTTCGATCGGCTGGATCTTCTCCTGGATCGCGTCGAAGCGATGATCCCGGGACTGCAGCGCGAATCGGATCTGGACGCTGCCGTCGCATTTCGCTGGCGCAGGAACCACGTTCGGGGCTTCCTCCAGCCGGTCGAGCATCCGCATCGCATCGGGCTCGACGATCTGCGCGGCATCGACCGCCAGAAGAGCGAGATAGTGCGCAACACCGAGCAGTTCCTGCACGGATTCCCGGCGAACAACGCACTCCTGTGGGGCTCGCGCGGGACCGGCAAGTCCTCGCTCATCAAGGCTTTGCTCAACGAGTATGCCGCCCGCGGCCTGCGGCTCATCGAGGTGGACAAGAACGATCTGTTCGACCTGCCCGATATCGTGGACAGTCTTCGCGGGCGCTCTGAGCGCTTCATGATCTTCTGCGACGACCTGTCCTTCGAAGCCCACGAGGCCAACTACAAGGCGTTGAAGGCGATGCTGGACGGCTCGGTCAGCGCGCCCCCCGAGAACGTCATCATCTATGCCACCTCGAATCGGCGCCACCTGCTGCCGGAGTACATGCGCGAGAACCTGGAGGCGCGCAACGTGGACGGCGAGATCCACCACGGAGAAGGGGTGGAGGAGAAGATCTCGCTCTCCGAGCGCTTCGGGCTGTGGCTGTCGTTCTATCCCTTCAATCAGGAAGACTACCTGACCATCGTGGAGCACTGGCTGGCGAGGTTCGACGCGCGGGACGTGGACGGGGAGCAGACGCGCAAGGCCGCGCTCCAGTGGGCCCTGCTGCGGGGCTCGCGCAGCGGGCGCAGCGCGTACCAGTTCGCGCGCGATTGGGCCGGCCGCCATGCCCTCGGCTGAAGTTCTTCGTGCTCTTCGTGTGATCTTCGTGACCTTCGTGTTACGGGTCGGCCTCAAACTGTCACCGCATCCATGATCAAGCTCGCCATCATCGGCGGAACGGGCCTCACCGCCCTCGAAGGCGCGGAGATCACGCAGCGCGAAGAGGTCACCACGCCCTACGGCGCGCCCTCGGACGCCCTCGTGCACGCTCGCCTGCACGGCGTGCCGGTGGTCTTCCTGGCGCGCCACGGCCGCCCGCACCGCATCCCCCCTCATCGCGTCAACTACCGCGCCAACATCTGGGCGTTGCGGGAGGCCGGCGTGGAGCGCGTATTCGCAGCCGGCGCCGTCGGGGGCATTCACCCGGAGCTCGTGCCCGGGCGCATCGCCCTCCCGCAACAGATCATCGACTACACTTGGTCGCGCCCGAGCACCTTCTTCGAGGACGACCTCGAGCGCGTGGTGCACGTGGACTTCACTGACCCCTACTGCCCCGAGCTGCGTGCGCTCATGATGCGCTGCGCGCGCGCTGCGGGGCTCGACGTTTGGGGGCGCGGCACGTACGGCGTCACCCAGGGGCCGCGTCTGGAGACGGCGGCCGAGATCGAGCGCATGGCGCGGGACGGGTGCGACATGGTAGGCATGACCGCGATGCCCGAGGCCGGGCTCGCGCGCGAGCTGGAGCTGCCTTACGCCACCTGCGCGATGGTGGTCAACGCTGCCGCGGGACGCGGCGAAGGGCCCATCACCATGCAGGACATCGAGGTGAATCTGACAGGGTGCGTGAAGAAGCTGCACGCGCTTCTTCAGCACCTCGTCGCCGAGCTCTGAAAGGGGACAGAGCCCTCGGGCTGTCCGTCCGCCTATTGCGCCGCTTCGGGCTCTTCTTCCGGCTGCGGCAGCTCGAAGGGGGTCACCAGCGCGAGCACGCCGAAGCGCGGGTGATCGAAGTAGTGCAGCTCACCCGAACGCATGCGGCGGCTCTCCTGCAGCCGGAACAGTGTCGGCTGCCAGATTTCCCCGGCGCCCGCCTCGCCCGCGGCGTCCTCGTCCGAGGGCATGGGTGCACCTTCATCCGGGAGCGGCCGATCCTCCGCGGAGGGTGGAGTGAAGTACAGGAGGTCCGCCTTCAGGTGCAGGTAGCGCGCCAGGTGCAGGCGCAGCGTTCCTTCGAGGGCGGTGCTGAGCGAGCCCCTGTCCTGGATGATCGCCGGCACGTACTCGGTCGGAGCGGCCTCCTCCTGTGCGGTCTCCTCCGCGAATGCGGAGGGCAGTGGAAACGTCGGTGTGGACGGCTCCTCATCCCGGGGAGGTGGATGCAGAAGCCTCGGTCCAACCTGCACGTGGACCGGCTTGGATTGCTCTTCGCTGAACCCGGGCTGGCGCCACGCCAGATGCACGAGCGGTCGATAGGTCTCCGAGCGCTCGAGTCGTCCGATCACGCCGTCCAGCTGCCGCTCCGCGGGCGGAAGGCTCTGGAAGGCGTGCGGCAGATCGCCGGAGGCCCCCGCCAGCTCGACGTCGAGCGGCTGGCCGGCGGCATCCGTGAGCTCGATGGCCCCGGTGAGCTCCGGCGCACCCGGGTCGGCCGTCCACAGCTCCGTTTCCAGGCCCCGCGGGTCCAGCCGTTCGAAGATGACCGCCTCCACCGTATACCACTTCGGCTCTTCCTCTTGACTCGAATCCTGAGCCGTGGCGGTGCCCGCCAGTGCAAGCAGGGCGGCGGCGAGCAGGGCCGGCAATTTCCGGTCGCGTATCACGTCACTCATCGGCCGTGTCATCTGTCATCGGTCACTGGTCATCGGTCATCTTTCAAAGAATACGATACAGATGACGGATGACAAATGACAGATGACGGTTGCTAAGCAGCTTCCCGCGTAGCCAGGGTCTCCAGGAGCGACTCCAGCGCCCGAATCCGGGCCTCCTTGTCCGGAAGCTCCATGGTCATCCTGAGGCGGTCCGTGCCGAGCAGCTTGTAGGTTCGGGGCTCGTTCTGAATGAGCCGGATGACGGCGCCGGCATCCACCCGAGGCTTGTCGTTGAATACGATCTGACCACCGTGCTCTCCCACGTCGATCTTACGGATGCCGATGGCCGTCGCCCGGAACTTCAGCCCGGTGATGTGAAACAGGGTCTTCGTCGCCTCGGGCAACAGCCCGAAGCGGTCGATCATCTCGACCTGGAGCTCGCGCAGCTCCTCGAGCGAGCGGGCGCTCGCGATGCGCTTGTACATGATGAGGCGCATGTGCACGTCGGGGAGATAGTCCTCGGGTATCAGCGCGGGGGCGCGCACGTCGATCTCGGTCCCGTGCTCGAGGGGCCGATCGAGCTCCGGGCTCTTCCCGGCCTTGAGCGCCTTGACCGCCCGCTCGAGCATCTCCGTGTACAGCGAGTATCCGACCTCCTGAATCTGGCCGCTCTGCCCCTCGCCCAGGAGCTCGCCGGCGCCGCGTATCTCGAGGTCGTGCGTGGCCAGGCTGAAGCCGATCCCCAGCTCCTCGAGCGACTCTATGGCCTCGAGCCGCTTGACCGCGTCGGCGGTCATCAGCTTGCGCGGCGGCACGACCAGGTATGCGTAGGCGCGATGGTGGGAGCGCCCGACGCGGCCGCGGAGCTGGTGCAGCTGGGCCAGCCCGAAGCGATCCGCCCGGTTGATGATGATGGTGTTGGCGCTCGGCACGTCGATGCCCGTCTCGATGATGGTCGTGCAAACGAGCAGGTTGAAGCGCCGGTGATAGAAATCCAGCATCACCTGCTCGAGCTCCCGCTCGCGCATCTGACCGTGGGCGATGCGCACCGTCGCCTCGGGGACCAGCTTCTCCACGCGCTCGGCGATCTGCTCGATGTCTTCGACCTTGTTGTGGACGAAGTAGACCTGGCCGCCGCGCCGGATCTCGCGCAGGCACGCCTCGCGGATCAGCGCCTGGTCCCACTGGCGCACGAAGGTCTTGATGGACAACCTGTTCTCGGGCGGCGTGCCGATCAGGGACAGATCGCGCAGCCCTGACAGCGCCATGCTCAGGGTCCGCGGGATGGGGGTCGCGGTCAGGGACAGCACGTCGACCTCGGCGCGCAGCGCCTTGAGCCG
>CAZPFD010000229.1:4058-6379 GCA_964585725.1 uncultured Ectothiorhodospiraceae bacterium
CCTTCTGGCGCACCCCGAAGCGGTGCTCCTCGTCGATGATGAGCAGCCCGAGCTCTTTGAAGCGCACGTCCGGCTGCAGCAACCGGTGCGTGCCGATGACGATGTCCACCTTGCCTTGCGCCAGATCCCGGATGATCGCTTCCTGGCGCTTGCGGCTCTGGAATCGTGAAAGCTGCTCGATGCGCACCGGCCAGTCCGCGAACCGGTCCTGAAAGGTCTGGAAATGCTGCTGTGCGAGCAGCGTCGTGGGGACGAGGACGCCCACCTGGTGGTTGTCGAGCACCGAGACGAGCGCGGCGCGCATGGCCACCTCGGTCTTGCCGAACCCCACGTCGCCGCACACGAGCCGGTCCATCGACCCCCCCGCGCGCAGATCGGCCAGCACCTGGTCGATGGCCGATTGCTGGTCGGGCGTCTCCTCGAACGGAAAGCCCTGCGCGAAAGCGGCGTACTGGATCTCGTCCAGGTGGTGTGCGTGGCCGGGACGCGCCGCGCGCCGGGCATGGATCTCGAGCAGCTCGGCGGCCACGTCGTATGCGCGCTCCGCGGCCCGCCGGCGCGCTTTCTGCCACTGCTGGCTGCCGAGCTTGTGCAGCGGCGCCACCTCCGGATTCACGCCGGTGTAGCGCGAAACCAGATGCAGGGACGAGACCGGCACGTAGAGCTTGTCGCCGTCGGCGTACTCGATGGTCAGGAACTCGTTGGTGAGCCCGCCGACGCTGAGCGTGACCAGTCCCCGGTAACGCCCCACGCCGTGGGCCTCGTGCACGACGGGGGCGCCGACGTTGAGCTCCGTCAGATCGCGCACGATGCTCTCGGCGTCGCGCGCCGCCGCCTGGCGGCGGCGGCGCTGCATGGCACGCTCGCCGAAGAGCTGCGCCTCGGTCACCACGGCGACCGGCGGGTCTTCCAGGATCGTGCCGTGCTCGAGCGGCGCGACGGTCATACCGATGCGTGCGCCGTCGGCGAGGAACGCCTCCCAGCCCTCGAAGGGCGCCGGATGGATATCGCGGGCGCCGAAGACCTCGAGCAGGGTCTCGCGGCGGCCGCCGGTCTCGGCCACGAACAGGACCCTGCCCCCGAAGCCCTCGAGGAAGCTTTGCAGGGGGGCGAGGGGCTCGGCCGCGCGCCCGTCGATGGGCAGGCTCAGGGGTGCGCGGGTGGCGAAGTCCACCCGGTTCTCGCCGCCCGCGTCATCGAAGTGACCGATGACCACACGAGGCAGCGCGCGCAGCTCCGAGAATATCTCGTTCGCCTGCAGGAACAGCTCCGAGGGCGCGAGCAGCGGCCGCTCGCGGTCGTGCCTGCGCTCTTCGTAACGGGCGCGGGCGTCGCGCCAGAAAGCCTCGGCCGCCTCTTCCGTGCCTTCGAAGGTGACGGCCAGCGATTCCTCGGGGAGAAACTCGAACAGCGTGCTGGTCGACTCGAAGAAGAGCGGCAGGTAGTACTCGATGCCCGCCGGGGCCAGGCCCTCGGTCACGTCCCGGTACACCGGACAGGCCCTGGGGTCGCCTTCGAAGCGCGCGCGCCAGTGCTGGCGGAAGTGCGCGACGGCGTCCTCGGTCATGGGGAACTCGCGCGCCGGCAGCAGCCGCACGGCATCCGCCTTGCCCGTCGTACGCTGGTTCTCCGCATCGAAGGTGCGGATGCTCTCCACCTCGTCGTCGAACAGGTCGATGCGATAGGCGTGCCGGCTGCCCATGGGGAACAGATCGAGCAGGGACCCGCGCACCGCGAACTCGCCGTGCTCCATCACCTGCCCGACGCAGCGGTAGCCGCCGAGCTCCAGGCGCCGGCGCATGGCGTCCAGGTCGAGCCGCTGCCCGATGCCGAGCTCCAAGGTGTGCGCCTCCACGTAGCCGCGGGGGGGCAGGCGCTGCATCAGCGTCGTGACCGGCAGCACCAGGATCCCGCGCTCGAGCGCCGGCAGGCGGTACAGCGTCGCGAGCCGCTCGGACACGATGTCCTGATGGGGCGAGAAGACGTCGTAGGGCAGCGTCTCCCAATCCGGGAAGTGAAGCAGGGGAACCGCGCTGTCCTGCCCGGAGAAGAAGCGGACCTGTTCCTCCAGGCGGTTGGCCGAGAGCGTGTCGGGCACGACCACTACCACCGGGCCGGCGTGGGCTTCGGCGGCGCGCGCGAGCGCCAGCCCCTGGGCGCTGCCGTACAGGCGCGCCCAGCGCAATCGATCGCCGCGCTGCCGAGGCAAGGGCGGCCGAAGCGGGCTCAGCCGGGGCTGTGAGGACATGAGGTTATTCGAGCGCGGGGGTTCGCATCGTCAGGCGCGTGATTTTACCGGATTGGCGGGGACATTCCGGCTC
>CAZPFD010000230.1:0-6378 GCA_964585725.1 uncultured Ectothiorhodospiraceae bacterium
CTGGACACGTCCATGCGCCAGATCATCCAGAAGATCATCGCCTCGGCCGTGCCCGTGGCCACCTACGTGGCGCCGAGCGGCTCGCGTGCGGCCAGCGCCGGCACCTACATTCTGTACGCGAGCCACGTGGCGGCCATGGCGCCGGCGACCAACCTGGGGGCGGCGACGCCGGTGCAGGTCGGGGGGCCGGGAATGCCCGGGGGCGGGGACGAGCAGCCCCAGGATCGGCAGGAGCCGAAGACCTCCCCCGAGGGCCAAGAGGGGGAGAAGGAAGCGGATGGGGAGCCTGCGGCCGAGGATCAGGAGGGCGACCAGGCCCGCGGCGAGGCAGAGGAGAAGCCGGCGCCGGGTGGCAGCGCCATGGAGCGCAAGATGGTCAACGATGCGGTCGCCTACATCCGCGGCCTCGCGGAGATGCGCGGGCGCAACGCCGATTGGGCGGAGCGGGCGGTGCGCGAAGCGGTGAGCCTCACCGCGGAGGCGGCGCTCGAGCAGAACGTCATCGACATGGTCGCGCCGAACGTGGAATCGCTGCTCGAGCAGGCCCACGGAAAGACCGTTCTGGTGATGGGTCGGGAGCAGGTGCTCGAGACCAAGGGGCTGCTGGTGGAGGTCATCGAGCCGGACTGGCGCACCAAGCTCCTGGCCATTCTCACCAACCCCAACGTCGCCTACATCCTGATGCTGCTCGGCGTTTACGGCCTCTTCTTCGAGCTGTCCAACCCGGGGAGCGTCTTCCCGGGCGTTCTCGGCGCCATCAGCCTGCTGCTCGCCCTCTACGCCTTTCAGGTGCTGCCGGTGAACTACGCCGGCGTCGCCCTCATCCTGCTCGGCATCGCGTTCATGGTGGGGGAGGCGTTCGTGCCGAGCTTCGGGGCCTTGGGCATCGGGGGCGCCGTCGCCTTCGTGGTGGGATCGCTGATCCTCATGGAGACGGACGTGCAGGCCTACACGGTCTCGACGCCCCTCATCGTGGTGCTCGCGCTGGTGAGCGTCGGCTTCTTTGTCACCGTCATGACCATGGCCTTGCGCCAGCGCAGGCGGGGCGTCGTGTCCGGCCAGGAGTACATGATCGGCGCCAAGGGCGAGGCCGTGGATGCATTCGAAGAGCGGGGTCGCGTCTGGTTGAACGGCGAGCTGTGGAACGCGCGCACGTCGGCACCGGTCGCGCGCGGGCAGAGCGTGCGCGTGCGCTCGGTGCAAGGATTGACCCTGGAAGTGGAACCACTGGAGGAGAAGTGATATGGCGTTCACTGGATTGTATGCGCTGCTCGCGATCATCGTCGTCGCGTTTCTCATCTTCAAGATCCTTCGCGAGTACGAGCGCGGCGTGATCTTCTTCCTGGGCCGCTTCTACAAGGTCAAGGGCCCGGGGCTCATCATCGTCATCCCCGGCATCCAGCAGATGGTGCGGGTGGATCTGCGCGTGCTCGTGCTCGACGTGCCCTCGCAGGACGTGATCTCCCGCGACAACGTCTCGGTGAAGGTCAACGCGGTGCTGTACTTCCGGGTCGTGGATCCGCAGAAAGCCATCATCGCTGTGGAGAACTACCATATGGCGACCAGCCAGCTCGCCCAGACCACCCTGCGCTCGGTGCTGGGACAGCACGAGCTGGACGAGATGCTCGCCGAGCGCGACAAGCTCAACCAGAACATCCAGGAGATCATCGATCGCCAGACCGACGCGTGGGGCATCAAGGTGGCGAACGTGGAGATCAAGCACGTGGATCTGGACGAGACCATGATCCGGGCCATCGCCCGCCAGGCCGAGGCGGAGCGCAGCCGGCGCGCCAAGGTGATCGCAGCCGAGGGCGAGCTCCAGGCCTCCGAGAAGCTGACCCAGGCCGCCGGGGTGCTCTCCCAGCAGCCGCAGGCCATCACCCTGCGCTGGCTTCAGTCGATGATCGACATCTCCGCCGAGAAGAGCTCCACCATCCTGTTCCCGGTGCCGCTGGATATGCTGAGCGCGTTCAGGGACATGGCGGAGCGACGCAAGGGCGGCGGTTGAGCGGTGTGTGAGCCGCCGCCGGAGCTAGCGTGCACTTCGTAGAGCAGGGGCTCCAAGCTCGTGTGGCACTTCGATGAGATCGCGGAGCAGCGCATCGAGCAGGCCATCGGGCGGGGCGAGTTCGATCGCCTCGAGGGCCGGGGCAAGCCGCTGCCGCCCGAGGACGGGCTCGAGCAGGTGCCGAGCGAGCTGCGCCTCGCGTACCGGGTGCTGAAGAACGCCGGGTTCGTGCCCGAGGAGGTGGCGCTGCGCAAGGAGATCGCGCACCTGGAGGGGCTGCTGCGGGCGGTCGACGACCGCGGCAGCGGCGGCGGGGCGGAGTACCGGCGCGCGGTGCGGCGCCTGAATCTGCTGCGCGCGAGGCTGGGGGCGCGCCGCGGCGGCGAGCCGCCCCTGCACCTGGAGCCGCGCTATTACCACCGGGCGCTGGAGCGGCTGTCCGGGCCGGAGGAATGACGTCGAGCCGGGCGGCGGGCCCTCAGGACTTCGAGCCCGAGTCGCCGCCGGGGCTGTAGAAGGGCACCGGGAAGGGGGTCACGTTGCTGCCGGCCTCGCTCGAGACGATCTTGTTCACCCCTTCCTTCTGAACCTCGTCGACGCGGATCACGGCGTGCATCGGGATGTAGGTGCGGCGCACGCCCGCGAACTCCGCTTTGAGACGCTCCTCTGACGGATCCACGACCACGTTGGTCCGCTCGCCGAAGATGATGCCCCCCACCTCCACGAAGCCGAACAGCTCGCCCTGCCCCACGTGGGAGGCGTAGAGCTCGTAGATCTTGCCCTGGTTGAGGAAGACCACCTTGTAGATGCGCTTCTCGGCCATGACGCCCCGTCTGGTGCCCGGCAGGAACCGCTGATTATAGCGTGGCGGGCCTCCCGGCGCAGAGCGCGGGGGGCGCTTGAAAAGCGCCCGGGCGCCCACATATCGATGACAACCGGGCCGAGGCCTCGGTTCCACCCCAAGCCCAGAAAGGAGGCGAGAGATGGCTGTGACCCGTTACGATCCGTGGAACGTGCTGTCGCAGTTCCGCGACGAGATGAACCGGCTGTTCGACGAGGGCGGCACGCGCTGGCCGGCTGAAGCCGACGCCTCCAGCGTGGTGACCAGCGCCTGGACGCCCGCCGTGGACATCAAGGAGAACCCGGACAGCTACGTGCTGGTCGCCGACATTCCCGGCGTGGATCCCAAGAACATCGACATCACGATGGAGGGCGGGGTCCTCACCATCCGCGGCGAGCGAAAGCACGAGGAGACCGAAGAGCGCGAAGGCTACCGGCGGCGCGAGCGCATCCACGGCACTTTCTACCGCCGCTTCAGCCTGCCCGACATCGCCGATCCCGACAAGATCTCGGCCAAGAGCAAGAACGGCGTGCTCGAGGTCACCATCCCCAAGCGGGAGCAGGCCCAGCCGCGGCGCATAACGGTCTCCTGAGCGCCGCCGCGAGGCGGGCCTGGACGCTCCGCTCCTCGCGGACATTCGGGAGAGACGGGGCCGGCTCCCGAGCCGGCGGGATACCGGGCGTGCACCGAGCGAAGCCCGCCGAGAGGGTGGTCTTCGCCCTCGGTGCGGCGCCCTTCGACGCACCCGGCGCCGGGCGAGGCCCATGGCCCGGGACCAGCCCCAAGGCGCCACGGCCGGTGCGCCCGGCGTTCGGCGACGGACCCTTTGCCT
Source organism: uncultured Ectothiorhodospiraceae bacterium (assembly GCA_964585725.1). Classification (GTDB taxonomy): domain Bacteria; phylum Pseudomonadota; class Gammaproteobacteria; order HK1; family HK1; genus CAZPFD01. Next base: position 3,682 of record CAZPFD010000230.1, read on the forward strand.
GCAGGCCCGACGTATGAAGTACAAGGACTACTATCAGGTTCTCGGGGTCTCGCGGGATGCGAGCCATGACGACATCAAGCGCGCCTACCGGCGCCTCGCGCGCAAGTATCACCCCGACGTCAGCAAGGAGACGAACGCCGAGGAGCGCTTCAAGGAGGTGGCGGAAGCCTATGAGGTGCTGAGGGATCCCGAGAAGCGCAAGGCCTACGACCAGCTCGGCAGCGGCTGGCGCGAGGGCCAGGAGTTCCGGCCGCCGCCCGGCTGGGAGCAAGGCGGATTCAGCTTCGACTTCGGCGACTTCGGCCGTGCCGGTCCCGGCGCCGGCGCGGGCGGCGCTTTCGACTTCAGCGACTTCTTCGAGACCCTCTTCGGCGGCGGCGAGGGGCGCCGGGCCGCGGGACGCTGGAGCGCGGGCACCGCCCGGGGCCGCGGCGGCGACGAGCGGGTGCGCGTGCAGATCCCGCTCGAGGACGCATACCGGGGCGGCGAGCGGACCATTCATCTCGAGCGCCCTGAGGCGGGCGCGCCGGGGCGGATGGGCACCAGAACCCAGACCCTGCGCGTGCGGATTCCGCCCGGGATCACCGACGGGCAGCAGGTCCGCTTGAGCGGACAGGGGGGCGCGGGACTCGGAGGCGGGCCTGCGGGCGATCTGTATCTCGAGGTGGAGCTGCTCCCCCACCGTCTGTTCAAGGTGGAGGGCAAGGACGTCTACCTCAATCTTCCGATCACGCCCTGGGAGGCCGCGCTCGGCGCCACCGTGCAGGTGCCCACCCTGGGCGGCAAGGTGGACCTGAAGATACCGCGCGGCTCGCAATCGGGCCGCAAGCTGCGGCTCAAGGGACGCGGCCTCGGGGGCAAGAACCCCGGAGACCAGTACGTGGTGCTCCAGATCGTGACGCCGAGCGCGGACACCGATTCCGCGCGCGAGCTCTACCGGCGCATGGCGCGCGAGCTGTCGTTCAACCCCCGGGCGCACATGGAGCGCTGAGAAGGAGGGGCCGAGAGATGAGCGACGAGCACCTGATCCGGCCGTTGAGCGGCGTTCTACTGGACGACGAGCAGACGCTGACGCTGCGCGAGCTGTGTCTGGTCACCGACGTGCAGAGCGGGCTCGTCATCGAGATGGTCGAGGAAGGCGTGCTGGAGCCGCGCGGTCACGATCCGGCGGGGTGGCTGTTTCCGGCGAGCGCCCTGACCCGCCTCCAGGCGGCGTTGCGCCTGCAACGACACCTCGGGGTCAATCTGGCGGGCGCGGCGCTCGCGCTGGAGCTGCTCGACGAGGTTCGTTCGCTGCGCCGCCGGACCGACGCGCTGGAGGCGATGCTGTCGCAGGATCCCTTCGAGGGCTGGTAGCCGAACGCGACGAGCGTCGTCTCGGCTCCTGCGGGCGGGGCGTGGCGGCGCCGCCCCGCCGTTTCCGGCCTGCAGAGGCTCTCGCGGATCGCGGCGTCCCGAGGCGGACCCGAGACGCGCGCCGCGGGAGGACGTATTTCCCAGAAATCCGCCAACGACCATATAATGACCCGCATGAGCGCCGACGCCAGCAAGCTCACCGACGCCTTCGGGCGCCCTATCCGCGACCTGCGTATCTCGGTCACTGATCGCTGCAACTTCCGGTGCCGGTACTGCATGCCCAAGGAGATCTTCGGGGCGCACTACGAGTTTCTGGATCGCAAGGAGCTTCTGAGCTTCGAGGAGGTGACCCGCCTTGCGCGCCTGTTCGTCGCGGGCGGCGTGCGCAAGATCCGTCTGACCGGCGGAGAGCCGCTCATCCGGCGCGAGATCGAGAAGCTGGTGGAGATGCTGGCGGGCGTGGAAGGGCTCGAGGACTTGAGCATGACCACGAACGGCTCGACGCTCACCCGCGAGCGCGCGCGGAGACTCAAGGATGCGGGTCTGAGGCGCATCACGGTCAGCCTCGACTCCCTCGACGAGGCCACGTTCAGAGCCGTCAACGACGTCGATTTTCCGGTTGCGCGAGTGCTCGAGGCCATCGAGCACGCGGAGAGCGTCGGGCTCGCACCCATCAAGATCAACATGGTGGTCAAGCGCGGGGTGAACGACGACAGCATCCTGCCGATGGCGCGCCACTTCCGGGGCACCGGCCATATCGTGCGCTTCATCGAGTACATGGACGTGGGCACGACCAACGGCTGGCGGCTGGACGACGTGGTGTCTGCGGCCGAGATCGTCGAGCGCATCGATGCCGAGCTGCCGCTCGAGCCGGCCACGCCCAACTACCGGGGGGAGGTCGCCAACCGCTGGCGCTACCGGGACGGCCCGGGGGAGATCGGCGTCATCGCCTCGGTCACCCAGCCCTTCTGCGGGACGTGCACGCGCGCCCGCCTCTCGGCCGAAGGGTCGCTCTTCACCTGTCTGTTCGCCGGCGAGGGCCACGACCTGCGGCGGCTGCTGCGCGGCGGCGCCTCCGACGAGTACATCGCGCAGTTCCTGGCTGCGGTGTGGTCCGCGCGCGAGGACCGCTACTCGGAGCTGCGCACCTCGCAGACCGTGGAGCTGCCGAAGGTGGAGATGTCCTACATCGGCGGCTGAACCTGATTACCCAGGAAACCCAGCCATTCTCTTGCGGGTCGGCGAGACCCTGCTCCCCTTTTATTTGGTTCTTCGCGGATTTCCGGGAGATGGGCGGTTCGTCGGGCCGAGGCTGGGTCCCGGGGTATGCGCCTCCTCGTC
>CAZPFD010000231.1:0-6331 GCA_964585725.1 uncultured Ectothiorhodospiraceae bacterium
ACCCGGACAATTCGCAAAAAACGCAACCCGCCTTTGCACCATTGCAAGGGGGTCGGACCAGCGCAAGAAGCTGAATCCAATCAAGAAAGCCGTGACGGGCACCCGTCGATCGGGGCTTAGAGGCGTGTTTTTGCCGGCGAAATAGACCCTCTAAGAAGGCCATCCCCTCGCGCAGATCGCTTAGACGGTCCTTTTCGGTACCGAAACCGGGCGTCTAAGCCGCTCTCGCCTTGCTTTCGGAGGATACATTCGTCTAGTTTCAGCGGCTTGCGCAGGTCCGACCCCGGCTCATGTCCAACCCGGCCACCTATCAGCTTGCCGTCGTGGTGAACGACCGCAAGGCGCGCATCGCCTTCGTGGTGCTGCTCGCGGGTGCGGTCTGCATCTCCCTCGCGCCGATCTTCGTGCGTCTCTCGCTGGTCGGTCCGGTCCCCACCGCCTTCTGGCGCGCGGCGCTGGCGGTGCCGTTCCTGACGGCCCTCATCCCGGTGCTGCCCGCAGAGCCCGGGAAGGCGCGCTGGCCGCACCGGCCGAGCCATCTCATCGGCTTCGCCGTCGCCGGTCTGATGTTCGCGGGCGACCTGGGCTTCTGGCATCTGTCCATCGTCTACACCACCGTGGCCAACGCCACGCTCTTCGCCAACATGGCGCCCATCTTCGTCAGCGTGTTCTCCTTTCTGCTCTACGGAACCCGCTTCACCGGGGTGTTTCTGTCGGGGATGGCGCTCGCTCTCGTGGGCGCGGTCCTGCTCATGGGGGAGAGCTTCAGCATCGATCCGCAGCACCTTCTGGGCGACGTGCTGGGCCTGGTGACCGCGATGTTCTACGGCGCGTACTTCATCGCCATCGCGCGGCTGCGCGCGCAGTACGCCGCCGCCACGGTCATGGCGCTGGCCACGCCCTTTACCGCCTTGTTCCTGATCCTGCCGACCCTCTTCGCCGGGGGTCCGTACCTGCCGGAGAGCGCGTACGGCTGGAGCGTGCTGCTCGGCGTCGCCGTCGTCTCGCAGAGCCTGGGCCAGGGGCTCATCGCCTACGCCTTCGCGCACCTGCCCGCGGCCTTCGGCGCCGTGTCGCTGCTGCTCCAGCCGGTGCTGGCGACGCTCTTCGCCTGGATGGTGTTCGAGGAAGCCCTGGGGGGGTGGCAGGCGTTCGGGATGGCGGTGGTGCTGGCCGGTGTTTTGATCGCGCGCCAGGGAGCGATGGCCAGGAGCTGATCCCGGCCGGTGCCGCCATCGGCCCGAAGGTTTACAGACCGACTCGGGGCGTTCAAGAGCTTGCGCGACCTCGTGGAGCGTCGATCGAGGTGCTATGCTAAACGCAGTTTCCTGCCCCTCCGAGTAGTCGCCGGCAACGTCCTGCTCGCGTTCCCACCCAGAGATTGGTCTCCCGAAAAAAATGAAGCTGGCAGGGCGTCTTTTCAGCGACTGGGCGTGCGCTACGGCACATACGCCCTCGGCGCTCAGGACGGGAACGGATTTCTTCTATCTTGCGTGAACCCGCAGACCGGATGATGGCTGCAGAGACTTGCTCCTACCCCACATTCGCGTGAGGAACCATACATGGTATCCAGTGCATCCCCCGCGCACGGACACCTCGTTGCCATCGGAGGTGCCGAGGACAAGACATCCGAGCTCGAAATCCTGACTCGGCTCTTTGGCCTGGCGCCCAAGGACGACAACGAGGTTGCGGTGATCGCCACGGCCAGCGGATACCCCGACGAGGTGCTGCCCCTCTATCAAGCGGCCTTCGAGCGCCTGGGCGCCGCTCGAGTACATGCGCTCGGCGTCCGTGATCGCAAGCAAGCGGCCGACCCCGACAATCTACGTGCCATTCAGCAATCCGGCATCGTTTTCTTCACCGGCGGCGACCAGCTGCGATTGACGCATGTCTTCGGCGGCTCGCCCATGCTGAAGCTCATTCGCGAACGTTACATGTCCGGGGCGATGGTTGCGGGCACCAGCGCGGGCGCAGTAGCCTTGTCAGCGACGATGATCTACGACGGCGCCGCGGCCGACGCGCTGCACAAAGGCGCTGTCAAAATGACCAGTGGGTTGGGATTCGTCGACGGAATCGTCATCGACAGCCACTTTCTCGAGCGGGGGCGGTTCACCCGCTTGATGGAGGCGGGGGCGACCAACCCGGAGAAGCTCGGAGTCGGCCTCGGTGAAGATGCGGGCGTGATCATTCATCCGCACCGCATTCTCGAGGCCGTGGGACCGGGCCACGTGATCATCGTCGACAGCGGCAAGCTGGTGAGCTCGAACGTCGCCGAGGTCGACACGGGCGAGCCGGTTGCGGTTGAACACGTGATCATGCACGCGCTGATCAGCGGTCATGGTTACGACATCGATCAACGGCGCTACCTCGACCGGAATGCACTCGAAGAGTGCCTGAGGAAAACAAATTGAGAATACTGGAACATCGAGCTCTGCGCGGACCGAACTACTACAGCCGCTACCTGACAATCTTCATGCGTCTCGACATCGGAGAGCTCGAGGACCGGCCGAGCGACACGGTCGAGGGTATCGTGGAGCGTGCCACTGAAGTCATTCCCACACTCGGCGAGCACCGGTGCACGGTGGGGCGACCCGGCGGTTTCCTGGAGCGTCTCCAGCGCGGCACGTGGGCGGGCCATATCGTCGAGCACGTCGCCATCGAGCTCCAGAACCTGATCGGCTTCTCGGTCGGGTTCGGTAAGACCTTGGACACCTACGAGTCCGGCGTTTACGTCGTCGTCTACCGCTACCGCGACGAAGCGTGCGGGCTGGCGGCCGGCGTGGAGGCTGTCGACATCGTGGAGCGGCTTTTCGACGGTCGCGAGATCGACATGCCGGCCGTGATCGATCGGCTGAAGACCGTGCGCGAGGCGCACATGCTCGGTCCGTCGACGGCATCGATCGTCGACGCCGCCACGCACCGTGACATTCCATACGCGCGCCTGAGCGAAGAGACGAGCTACGTGCAGCTCGGTCAGGGGCATCGCCAGCAGCGTTTCCAGGCGACGGTGACGTGGCGCACGAACCTCATCGCCAGCGGCATCGCCGACGACAAGGACTGGACCAAGCAGATACTCGGCGACGCGGGGATCCCGGTTCCCCACGGACGGGTCTGTGGATCGCTCGAGGAGGCGCTCGAGGCGGCGCATTACCTGGGCTACCCGGTGGTGGCCAAGCCGCTCGTGGGCAACCACGGTCGCGGCGTGAGCACGGACATCGGCGACGACCACGCGCTGCGCGACGCCTACGACGTTGCCTGCGCGCGCCATTCGACAGTCGTGGTCGAGCAGTACATCAGGGGCGACGACTACCGTCTGCTCGTCATCGACGGCAAGCTGGCAGCCGCGGCGCGGCGCCGGCCTGCGCATGTGAAGGGCGACGGACACTCGACCTTGCAGCAGCTCGTGGACAAGGCCAACAGGGATCCACGTCGGGGCGTCGGCCACGAGAACCTGCTCACGAGAATCCACGTCGACGAGCAGACGCACCGGCTGATCGGCCAGCAGGGCTACACCCTGGAGAGCCGGATCCCGAGCGGCGAAGTCGTGTACCTGAAGGCCACGGCGAACCTGAGCACCGGGGGCACGGCCACGGACGTGACGGACGACCTTCACCCGGAGGTCCGCTACGCGGCGGAACGTATCGCCCGCCTCATCGGGCTCGACATCATCGGCATCGACCTGCTGGCCGAGACCTTGACGCGGCCGCTGGAGGAGCAGTCCGCAGGCGTGGTGGAGGTGAACGCGGGCCCGGGCTTTCGCATGCATTTGGCGCCCACCGAGGGGCAGGGACGGAACGTCGGCAGCGCGGTCGTGGACATGCTGTTTCCGGAACCCGGCAACGGCCGCATCCCCATCACGGCCGTGACCGGCACGAACGGCAAGACGACCACGGTTCGTCTCATCTCGCACCTGCTCCGCCACGCAGGGCGCCAAGTGGGCATGGCATGCACCGGCACGATCGAAATAGACAATCATGTGATCATGCGGGGCGATTACAGCGGGCCGCAAGGCGCCAACATCGTGCTGCGCGAGCCCACCGTCGAGCAGGCGGTCCTGGAAGTGGCGCGGGGCGCCATCATGCGTCGCGGCCTCGGGTTCGATGCCTGCGACGTAGGCGTCCTCCTCAACATCGCCAACGATCACCTGGGTGAGAGCGACATCCACACGCTCGATGATCTGGCGCGCTGCAAGACAGTGGTGATCGACGCCGTGCGCGAGGGGGGCACGGCCGTGCTCAATGCCGACGATCCGAGGACGTTGCAGGCTCAGGAATGGGCGCGCGGCAACGTCATCTTCTTCACGATGGACCCCGAGTCCCGGGCCGTGCGCCGGCACGTGAGAGATCAGGGCGTTGCCTTCACCGTGGACAAGGACCGGATCGTGATGCGTCAGGGCCACGTCGAGGCCGAGGTGATACCCGTGGCCGACGTCCCCATCGCCTTCGACGGACATGCGGGCTTCAACATCGCCAACGCTCTGGCCGCCAGCGCCGCAGGCTATGCCCTCGGGCTGAGCATCGCCGACATCCAGATGGGGTTGCAGACCTTCCATCCCACCCCGGGACAGAATCCCGGGCGCACCAACCTCATCGAGGCCGAGGGCGTGCGAGCGTTGATCGACTACGGGCACAACGTGCCGGCGCTCGAGGCGCTCGACGAGCTCGTCCGCAGTCTCGCGGCGAACCGGCGTATCGCCGTCGCCAGCGCCCCCGGCAACCGGCGGGACGAGGATCTCCTCGCGCTGGGCGCGCAACTCTCCAAGATGCATGACGCGCTGTTCATCTGCGAGCCCGACCCGCGCGGGCGCCCCCAGGGCGAGGCGGCCGGGCTGCTGCGTCGCGGCGTGGAGGCGGCGACCGCCGACCCGTGCAATGTGGAGATCGTCATGGACGAGTACGAGGCCGTCGAACGGGCGTTCGAGGAGGCCTCGGAGGGGGACTTGTTGGTGCTCCTGGTCGACGACATCGAAAGCGCCATCGCCCGTCTCAAGGAGCGCCGCTTCAAGGCCGCCGTCGTCTGACGTGCGCGAGAGGCGGCCGCACGCCGCCGGGTTGAAACAGGATAGCCCGATGCTGACGCTACTGCGCGTTGAGCGCGTTTTCGCGCCGGAGCCTCTCGACGAGAACGAGATTCTCATCGCGGACGCCAGAATAGCGGCGTTGGGGCGTAACCTGAAGGTCCCGGACGACTGGCCTGTGCAGACCGTCGACGCGTGCGATCTGATCGCCGTGCCCGCCTTCATCGATCAGCATGTCCACGTCACCGGGGGCGGCGGGGAAGGCGGATTCGCGACCCGCTGCCCGGAGATCACCGCGGCCGACGTCGTGAGCATGGGCATCGGCACCGTCGTCGGCGTGCTCGGCACCGACGGCATCAGCCGCTCGCCGGCGGACCTGCTCGCGAAGGTCCGGGGACTGCGCGCGGAGGGGGTAGCGGCCTATATGTACACCGGCGCCTACCGGGTGCCGCCGCCGACGCTCACCGGCGACGTCCAGCGCGACCTGGCCTGGATCCCTGAGGTCATCGGGCTGGGGGAGCTGGCGATCTCCGATCATCGCTCCAGTCAGCCGCGCCAGGACGAGATCGAGCGGCTGGTCAGCGAGGCGCGCGTCGGCGCGATGCTGGCGGGCAAGCGTGGTATCTGCCACTTCCACGTGGGCGACGGCGAGCGCGGATTGACGCCGCTGCGCCGGCTTCTTTCCGAGACCGAGATTCCGGCCGATCAGGTGATCCCAACGCATGTGAACCGCCGGCGGGCGCTGCTGGCGGACGCCGCGGACTACGCCAAGAGCTTCGGCGCAAGCGTGGACGTGACCGCTTTCGATTGCGCGGGGGAGGACGGGCTGTCCGGGTTCGACGCGGTCCGCGAATTGTTGGACCGCGGCGTGGCGCCGGAGCAGATCACCATGAGCTCCGATTGCAACGGCAGCCTTCCGGAGTTCGATGACAAGGGCCGCTATCTGGATATGCGCGTGGCGCGCAATACGGCTCTGATCGCGGATTGGCAGCGTCTGGTGCGCGAAGGGGTGTTGCCCCTCGAGCAGGCGCTCGGTCTGATATCGGGCAGCGTCTCTCGCGTGCTCGGCCTGCATCATTGCAAGGGTCGGTTGAGCGCCGGCTATGACGCTGACATCACCTTGCTGAACGCCGAGCTTCAGCCGCAACAAACCTTCGTGGGTGGGCGATGCGTCTACGCTCGGCCCTAGCCCGCATTTCTCCCCAGCCCACGGCTGCGGGCGCGGATCTGCCCGCATCTACCGTGTTGCGCTCGGCAAGGGTGGGAAAAGTGGTGTCAGACACTACTTTCCCTTCCGCTCGTCTGTCCTTGAGG
>CAZPFD010000232.1:0-6289 GCA_964585725.1 uncultured Ectothiorhodospiraceae bacterium
TCAGACACTACTTTCCGCCAGCGGCCGGGAAAGTAGTGTCTGACACCACTTTTCCCGAAGGGAGCGTTGAGACAGGATGTCGAATCGCGAGGCCCGAACCGCGCGCCGAGAAACGCGGAGCCTCGGAACCCTGAGCAAGGACTCGCCGACCGTAGCTGTGTCTCGTGGGAAATCAGAATGCCCCTCTTTCACACACGAGGCGGAGGGTAGTGCGATGGATCTGATCCTCAGAAATACTCGAGTGTCCGACGGCGACGGGACACTGGTGGACATCGGAATCGAGAAGGGAAGGATCGCCGCCATCCAACCGAGCTTGGCGGCCGAAGGGGAAGAGCTCGATGTAGCGGGCCGCCTGGCCTCGCCCGGTTTCATCGAGACTCACATCCACCTCGACAAATCCTGCATCCTGGATCGCTGCAAGGCGGAGCGCGGCGATCTCGACGAAGCCATCCAGGAGGTCGCCAAGGCGAAGAAAGAGTTCACGCCCGAGGACGTGTACGAGCGCGCAAAGCGTACCCTCGAGAAATGCATCTCGAACGGCACCACGCACATGCGCACGCAGCTCGAGGTCGACCCCACGGTCGCTTTGCGCGGACTCGAAGGCGTGCTGCCGCTGATCGACGAGTACCGCTGGGCGATAGACATCGAGGTCTGCATCTTCCCGCAGGAGGGCCTGCTCAACAATCCGGGCACCGACGAGCTCATGGTCGAAGCCCTGCGCAAGGGCGGCCGCGTGGTCGGCGCGGCGCCGTACACCGACAGCGACCCGCACGGCCAGATCGACCGCATCTTCGAGATGGCGCGCGAGTTCGACATCGACATCGACATGCACCTCGACTTCGGCCCGGACCCGGACGACCTGGATCTGCTGTACGTGTGCGATCTCACCGACAAGTACAAGTACGGCGGGCGCGTGGCCATCGGGCACGTGACGAAGCTCTCGGCTGCGCCCCCGGAGAGATTCGAGCAGGCCGCAAAGCGCATGCGGGATGCAGGGGTCGCGCTGACGGTGCTGCCGTCGACGGATCTCTATCTCATGGGCCGGCACATGGATCACAGCGTGATGCGCGGCGTGACCTCGACCCACAAGCTGATTCACCAGGGCGTGAACTGCTCGCTCTCCACCAACAACGTGCTCAATCCATTCACCCCGTTCGGCGACTGCTCGCTGATTCGCATGGCGAATCTGTACGCCAACATCTGCCAGGTCGGGGCGCGCAGCGACGTGGTGGAGTGCTTCAACATGGTGACCACGCGCTCCGCCGCGCTCATGAACCTCGAGGATTACGGACTGGCGGTGGGCAAGTCGGCGGATCTCGTCGTGCTCGACTGCGAGAGCCCGGAGGCCGCGGTCGCCGAGCTCCCAGCGGTGCTCTACGCCTTCAAGCGGGGGCGGCGCACGCTCACGCGCGAGCCCGCGGTTCTGCATCGGCCGGGCTGAAGCGCGGAGCGCTCGGACCTTGGAAGCCGCGGGCTCTCGGACGTCGTACCCGTTGCCGGATGACCCGCTGGGCGCCTTCTGCCGGCACAACCACATCGCCCTTCGGGGTTCCGGTAAAGGACCGCTCGCCGGGCTGACCTTCGGCGTCAAGGACCTGTTCCATGTCAAAGGCGCGCGCACGGGGTTCGGGCATCCGGACTGGCTGAGGACGCATGCGCCGGCCACGGAGACGGCGGAGGCGGTTCAGCAGCTCCTCGACGCCGGCGCCGACATGGTGGGCAAGACTCACACCGACGAGCTCGCCTACAGCCTCACCGGAGAGAACGTCCATTACGGGACACCCATCAATCCCCACGATGCCCGGCGCATTCCGGGCGGTTCGTCCAATGGCTCGGTGTCGGCGGTGGCCGGAGGCCTGGTCGATTTCGCGCTGGGCTCGGACTGCGGCGGCTCCGTTCGCCTGCCGGCGAGCTACTGCGGCGTTCTGGGCATGCGCCCGAGCCACGGGCGCGTGTCCCTGCGCGGCGCCATTCCGTTCGGGCCCAGCTTCGACGTGGCCGGCTGGTTCGCCCGCGATCCCGCCGTGTTCGAGCGCGTGGGCCGGGTGCTGCTGCGCGACGAGAGCCGTCCGCCCGCGCCCGTGCGGCTGGTGGTGGCCGCAGACGGCTTCGAGCTGGTGGACGGCGCGGTGGTCGAGGCGTTGCAGCCGGCTCTCGAGCGGGTCGCGGCCCCGTTCCACACTGTCGAGCGCACGGTGGTCAGCCGCGAGGGGCTGCGTTCGTGGTTCGAGGTTTTCCGGGTCTTGCAGGCCGCGGAGGTGTGGTCCAACCACGGTGCGTGGGTGTCCGAGGTCAAGCCGGAGCTGGGTCCGGGGGTGAAGGAGCGTTTCGAGTGGGCATCGAGCGTCGGCGCCGAGGCCGTCGCCGCCCATCAGCGGCGGCGCGCCGCCATCCGTCGCGAGCTCGACGCGCTGCTGCGACCGGGAGACGTGCTGTGCCTGCCGACCTCACCGCGCATCGCGCCGTTCAAGCACACCGCCACCGACAAGATCGAGGTCGAGTACCGCCACCAGGCCATGTGCCTGCTGTGCATCGCCGGCCTCGGGGGCCTGCCCCAGATCAGCCTGCCCCTCGCCACCCTCGAGCACATGCCGCTCGGTCTGTCGATCATCGGGGCGCGCGGCGCGGACGTGCAGCTCCTCGAGCTCACCGCGCGGATCATGCAAACGCCGAACTGAGAGCGCCGAGAGAACACCGCTGTTGCCGCCGATCGGCGGCGTTCATCCGAGCCGCGCAGGGCGGGATGAAATCCCGCCGGACACGGGCGTGATGCAACCCCGGAGGTAGACTGCAGATCAGCGGGCCCGCGACCCCGTCGTGGCGGCGGAGGCGGTGCCGGCCGCAGGGTGCACCGGTGTGAGCCACTCGCGGCGCTCCGGGAGGCGCCCGTGGGCGGCGTCGAGGAAACGCTGCTGGAGCGCCCGCGTGACGGGGCCCATGCGCCCCGCGCCGACGGGGATCTTGTCCACGCTGCGGATGGGGGTCACCTCCGAGGCGGTGCCGGTGAAGAACAGCTCATCCGCCGTGTACAGCGCTTCGCGCGGCATGGGCTCCACGCGCACCGGGATACCGAGATCCCCCGCGAGCTGGATCACGCTGTCGCGCGTGATGCCGCAGAGCGACGTGCCGTCGATGAAGGGTGTATGGAGCACCCCGCCGCGAACGGCGAAGATGTTCTGCCCACTGCCCTCGCTCACCGTGCCGCCGGGCGTGAGCGCGATGGCCTCGACGTAGCCGTTGGCCTGCGCTTCCATCTTCATGAGCTGGGCGTTGTTGTAGTGCCCGGCGGACTTCACCATCGCCGGATAGGTATTGGGCTCGGCGCGCTGCCAGCTCGACACGCACACGTCGACACCCTGCTCCAGAGCTTCGGGGCCGAGGTAAGCACCCCAGGGAAAGGTCACGATGTAGGTCTCGAGGGGGCTGCCCACCGGCAGCATGCCGGCGGCGCCGTAGCCCCAGAGCACCATGGGCCGGACGTAGCACGCTTCGAGCCCGTTGCGGGCCACGGTCTCCACGCAGGCCCGCACCAGCTCGTCGCTGCTGCGTCCCGGGTCCATGCGGTACACCCGGCAGGAATCGAGGAGGCGGCGGATGTGCTCGGGGAGACGGAAGATGGCGGGCCCGTCGTCCGTGGCGTAGCAGCGGATGCCCTCGAATACCGAGGATCCGAACTGCACCGCCAGGCTCATGATGTGAACGCGCGCCTCGTGCCAGGGAACGAACTCGCCGTCGTGCCAGATCCACTCGGCCTCGATGCCCTGCAAGGTCCCGGACATGGACCACTCCTTATTTATTGTCACCGGCGCCCCGGGGGGGACAACGACGCCATTCTAGCCTCCCGCGCAGGCAGCCCGCTATTCGCCACGCGGCGGAGCGAGGAGAAAGGCCCGTGAAGTCATGACCGCGACCTCCGGCGCAGGGCGCCCCGACCCGCAGCGTTGCGCCACCGGGAGCCCTGTGCGAGAGTCTCGGCCATCGCGCAGCGCGGTTTGAGGGGCCGCGGCGACCGCAACCCGGGAGGGCGACGCGTGAAATCCCACGTCCAGGTGGCAGTCATCGGCGGCGGTGTGGTCGGTTGCAGCGTGCTCTACCACCTCACCAAGCTCGGTTGGCGCGAGGTGGCGCTCATCGAGCGCTCGGAGCTCACCTCCGGCTCCACCTGGCACGCGGCCGGCGGCTTCCACACCCTCAACGCCGATACGAACATGGCGGCGCTCCAGGGCTACACCATCCAGCTCTACGACGAGCTCGAGCGCATCAGCGGCCGGTCCTGTGGATTGCATCACGTAGGCGGGCTGACCATCGCCACCAGCGAGGAGCGCATGGATTTCCTCAAGGCCGAGCGGGCCAAGCACCGCTACATGGGCCTCGAGACCGAGATCGTGGGACCCGAGGAGATCCGGCGCCTGAGCCCCATCACCAACGTCGACGGCATCATCGGCGCGCTCTACGACCCCCTGGACGGCCACCTCGACCCCTACGGCACCACCCACGCCTATGCGCGGGCGGCGCGCGCCCAGGGCGCCGAGATCTACCTGCGCAATCGCGTGCTCGAGCTGGCGCCGCAGCCGGACGGCGGGTGGGACGTGGTGACCGAGCAGGGCACCCTTCACGCCGAGCACGTGGTGAACGCGGCGGGGCTGTGGGCGCGCGAGGTGGGCGAGATGGCGGGCGTCTACGTTCCCTGCCACCCGATGGAGCACCAGTATCTGGTCACCGACGACATCCCGGAGGTCTACGAGCACGGCCGCGAGCTGCCCCACGTGATGGACCCGGGGGGCGAGACCTACCTGCGCCAGGAAGGCCGCGGCCTCGTGCTCGGGATCTACGAGCAGCCCTGCGAGCTGTGGGCGGTGCAGGGCACGCCGTGGGACTTCGGCCACGACCTGCTGCCCGAGAACCTCGATCGCATCGCCGAGCCGCTGGAAGCCGCCTACCGGCGCTACCCGTGTCTGGAGAGCGCCGGCATCAAGCGCATCATCAGCGGGCCTTTCACCTTCGCCCCGGACGGCAACCCCCTGGTAGGACCGGTGCCGGGGCTGCGCAACTACTGGTGCGCGGCCGCGGTGATGGCCGGCTTCAGCCAGGGCGGCGGCGTGGGGCTCGCCCTCGCCGAGTGGATGGTGGAAGGCGAGCCCTCGCGCGACGTGTTCGCCATGGACGTCGCCCGCTTCGGCGATTACTGCACGCGCCCGTACACGCGCGCCAAGGTGCGCGAGAACTACCAGCGGCGCTTCGCCATCTCCTACCCCAACGAAGAGCTGCCGGCGGGCCGCCCCCTCGTCACCACCCCAGCCTACGCAGTGTGGCAGGCGCACAACGCCGTGTTCGGAACCGGCTACGGGCTCGAGCACGTGAACTACTTCGCACCGCCCGGGGAAGAGCCTTACGAGGTACCGAGCTTTCGCCGCTCCAACGCCTTCCCGGTGGTCGCCGAGGAGTGCCGTGCGGTGCGCACCGCCGTGGGCATCAACGAGATCCACAACTTCGGCAAGTACGAGGTCACCGGGCCCGAGGCCGCAGCCTGGCTCGATGGGCTCATGGCGGGACGCATCCCGCGCGAGGGCCGCATGGTGCTCAGCCCCATGCTCAGCCCCAAGGGCCGGCTCATCGGTGATTTCACCATCACCCGCATCGCGAGCGAGCGCTTCCAGCTCACCGCCTCCTACGCGGCCCAGGCCTTCCATGTGCGCTGGTTTCTCGCCCATCTGCCCGCTGCGGGCGTCGCCTTGCGCAACGTCTCCCTCGAGCGCATCGGCTTCCAGATCGCGGGGCCCCGGGCCCGGGAGCTGCTCGCGCGGGTGACCGACGAGGACGTGTCCGGCGCCGCGCTGTCCTTCCTGCGCGCGCGGGAGATGGAGGTGGGCCTGGTGCCTGCCCTGGTTTGCCGGGTGACCTATACCGGCGATCTCGGCTACGAGATCTACGTGCACCGCGACCACCAGCTCGCGCTCTACGAAGCGCTGTCCGCGGCGGGGCGGGATCTCGGACTGCGACCCTTCGGCATGCGCGCGATGATGTCGCTGCGGCTCGAGAAATCCTTCGGCGCCTGGATGCGCGAGTACCGTCCCGACTACACCCCCGCCGAGACCGGGCTCGATCGGTTCATCGACTTCGCCAAGAGC
This sequence comes from uncultured Ectothiorhodospiraceae bacterium, assembly GCA_964585725.1. Classification (GTDB taxonomy): domain Bacteria; phylum Pseudomonadota; class Gammaproteobacteria; order HK1; family HK1; genus CAZPFD01. The sequence continues at coordinate 6,129 of CAZPFD010000232.1, forward strand.
GGCTTCATCGGCCGCGGCGCGGCGATGGCGGAGCGCGAACGTCCGCCCGAGCGCGGGCTCGCCACCTTCGTGGTCGAGGCGCAGGATGCCGACGCCTGGGGCGACGAGCCGATCTGGCGCGACGGCAAGGTCGTGGGCTTCGTGACCTCGGGCGGCTACGC
>CAZPFD010000233.1:0-4568 GCA_964585725.1 uncultured Ectothiorhodospiraceae bacterium
GGCGGGGGTCATAGGCGGGGGTCAGGTCTTGCAATGCCACATCTGGTGAGCCAACCGGACTTGGTGATCCGATTCGGCTCGAATGTGGCATTGCAAGACCTGACCCCTTCCTCGACCCCTTCCTCAGGTCTCCGCCTCGGTGTGAGGCTCGGGAGGCTGCTCGTCGTGGGGCAGGGGGGCCGGTGGCTCGGGGGAGGTCGGGCGCCGGTGAGTGCGCGTGTTCCAGAAGCGGTACCCCGCCGGGGTCAGATAGCCCTCCGCGTCGACCAGCCCCATGCGCAAGGCCTTCTTGAACAGGAGCCGGTCGTAGCGGTTGTACAGATAGAGAAGCCCGTCTCCGTAGTGCTGTCCGAGGAGGGTGGCCACGGCCAGCTCCTCCATGGGTGTGAGATCTTCGGGTTTGCGCTCTTCGCTCATGGTGCACGTGTCACGGCCTGCGCGCGGGCGCCGTCGACGCTCGCGCCCGCGGCGACCCGCTGAGAGCCCTACGCCGCCTCGGGCATCTTCGGCATACGCGGCTTCGCCGGGGCCGGGGACAGCGTGTTCATCCCCTCCTGCGCCAGCGCCCGCAAATCCGCCTGGGTCTCCTGCTGGATGCTGAGCAGGCTTCGGGTGGTGGTCACGACCTCTTCGCCGAGCTCCTTCATCAGGGTGGCCTGAGCCTGCGCCAGCGCTTGGGGATCGCGAGCGTGGCTGAACGCGACCAGGCGCTCCGCCGCGGCGTCCGCCAGATCCACGTGGGCCTTCACGGCGCGCTCCGTGCCCGCCGCCAGCAGGCGGTTCATGCGCAACGCGTACTCCAGAGTCGAGCCGTACAGGCCCAGGAGCTCCACGTAGGCTTTGGTCATTTCCTTGTACATTTCCCGCTCCTCTCCGTTCGCAAGGTCTCGCGAGCAGCTATTGTGCAACGCAGCATACGGCGCTCCGGAAAGGGTGTCAAGTGGCTTCGCGTTCGCCCGACAGGCGGAAAAGCGATCTACAAACACTTAATTATCAATAAGTTCTCAAATAAACTTCAACCATTATCTAAATCTATTACGGAGCCGCGTGCGGTCTCCATGGGCTTCGTGCTAAAAAGCGGCGATGGCGATGTCCACGGAGGGCAGGAGCGATTCCGCCTGGGGTCTGGTGCTCGGCTCCCGATCCCGCGCACTGGGTATCGCCGTCACGCTGGCCACCGCGGGGCACGCCGTCGCGGCGGTGGTGTTCTTCGCAACCTGGGTGCGGCATCCGCACTCGGTGTTGTGGCTCGCCATGGGGATCCTCTCGTTCGCGGCCGCGCTCGGGCTTTGGCGCCTGCTCGCCTGGGCGCGTCTGGTCACCGTGCTCATGCTGTGGCTCGGCGCCGCTGTGGCCGGGCTGAGCCTCATCAACGCCTTCGTGCGCGCGCCGGATCCGGCCGTCCTCGCACCGGCGGCCGCCTTCGCGCGCGCGGCGGTCATCGCCGCCGCAATGTGGATGAGCCACCTGCTGCGCAAGCACCGGGCGCGCTTCCACGACCGACTGATCTGAATCGCGATCAACGCAGCTCCGCCGGGCGCAGATCGCGATCCAGCGCTTCCGCGTGGCGGCGCACGATGCCGGGGAGCGCGCGCACATCCTCGGCGGTGCTGTGGAAGTTGGTGATGCACGCGCGCAGCAGGAATCGCCCGTCGACGACTGCGTTGGACAGATAGGCTTCGCCGCCCCTCTGCACACGCGCCATCAGCTCCGCGTTCAGCTCGTTCAGATAGCCCTCCGCCTCGGGGCGCGCCGCCAGGTCCGCGGGGACGTAGCGGAATGTGGCGATGCTGAGCCCCAGCGTGGCGGCTTCGAAATCGGCCTCGCCCTGCAAGATCTCGTAGAGGGTGGCGGCGAGGGCCATGTCGCGGGCGATGGCCTCCGCGTAGCGGGCGCGCCCGGCCTGGCGCAGGGCGAGCCACACCTTGAGCGCGCGGAACCCGCGCGAGTTCTGCGGGCCGTACTCGTGGAAGTTGACCACCTCCTCGCCGGGGTGGGCGTAGTAGTGGTAGTAGGGCGGGGTGTAGCTGAAGGTCTCGCGCAAGCTGCGGGCATCGCGTACCAGCACGCAGCCCGCCTCGAGGGGCACGTAGAGCCACTTGTGGGCATCCACCGCTACCGAGTCCGCCTCGCGCAGGCCGCGCAGCGCGGCGGGGGCGTCGGGCACGGCCACGGCCGGGGCGCCGTAGGCGCCGTCCACGTGAAACCAGAGATCGTGCTCGCGGGCCAGGGCGGCCATCTCGGGCAGCGGGTCCACCGCCCCGGTGCTGACCGTGCCGGCGCTCCCGACCACCAGAAACGGGCGCTCGCCGCGGGCGGCGTCTTCGCGGATGCGCTGCTCCAGCGCGGCGACGTCCATGCGGCAGCGGGCGTCGCTCGGGATCCAGCGGATGGCGTCGGTGCCGAGCCCGAAGAGGTCCGCGGCCTTCTGGATCCAGGTGTGGGTCTGGTCCGAGACGTAGACCCGCAGCGGCGGCGCGCCCGGCGCGGCCATGCCCTGGGAGCGCACCGCCCAGCCGGCCTTGGCGCGGCGCGCCGCCAGAAAACCCACGAAGTTGGCCATGTTGCCGCCGCTCACGAACAGGCCTCCGCAGTCCGTGGGGTACCCCAGCAGCTCGGCGATCCAGCGCACCGCCTGGCGCTCGATCTCGGTGGGCATGGGCGCACCGTTCCAGGCGACGACGTTGGCGTTGACCACCGAGGCCATGAGATCCGCGAGAGCGCCGATGGGGGCGGGGGAGCCGATGATGAACCCCCAGTAGCGCGGGTGGCCGTTGAGCCGCGTGTTGGCGAACAGAAGCCGCGCCGCCTCGGAGAAGAGCTGCTCCGCGGGTGTGCCTCGTTCGGGCAAGGCGGCGTCGCCGAGCAATGCGCGGACGGCGCCCGGGGAGACGTCGGGGGCGGCAGGCCGCCCGGGCACCGAGGCGATGAAGTCGGCCAGGACGTCCACCAGCGCGTGGCCGGCGGCCCGAAATTCTTCCGGCGACATATCGAGCGGCATGGCGGGCCGCGCGGCGTCGTCGTTGCCGGCGCTCACGAACGGTCTCCGGCCGGGGTGCGCGCCCGCGCGCGCTCAACCTTGTCGGCCATGCGGGCGATGAAGCGCTCGACGTCGACCACCATCCGCTCGTGGGTGCCCTCGGTGATGAGATCGACGCCGTCGTCGGCGCGCACCGAGAACGCGAGCCGGCGCCCCTCGACCCGCTCCAGGGTTCCCTGCACCGTCACCGTGAGCCCCGGCGGCGTCGCCGCCACGTGGGAGAGATTCACGTGGGTGCCGAGCGACTGCTCGCGAGGCCAGTCGAGATGCGGGCGCAGGGCCTCGATGCACGCCCACTCCACGAGCCCCACCATGTAGCCCGTGGCGAGCACCACAGGCATCTCCTGGAACATCTGCGACTCGGGGTACAGATAGGGTACGGTCTTCTCGCGCGGTATCTCGAACCGGAACTCGAAGGTCAGGCCGCTCTGCAAGGTTTCTCGCACGGTGTCGCTCCGTCGTTCTCAAGAAATCGGCGCCGGTGTCGACGCGTGTTCGGTCGGCGCATCGCCGGCGGGCGCTTATACTACCAGCTCGCCGGAGCGCCGCGATCCGAGGCCCGCGCTTGACGTGCCACGGAGCGCCCGGCAGCCTTGCCACCCACTCCGCATGCGAGGACCGCATCGATGTTCGCAAAACCCAGGCGCTGGCTCGTCCCGCTGCTCCTGCTCGGGCAGATGCTGATGAGCCCGTTCACGCAGGCGCTCGCCGCCGAGAGGCCCCTGTTCTGGAAGGTGAATGCGGGCTCCGGAACGGCCTGGCTGCTCGGATCGATCCACTTCGGCACCGAGGACATGTATCCGCTGCCGGCGAAAGTCGAGCGCGCCTTCCAGAGCGCGGATGCCCTTGTGGTCGAGGCGAACATCCTCGACGTCGAGACCGGGCAGGCGGTGGAGGCGGTGGTGACCGGCGGCACGTACTCCGGGGACGAGACCCTCAAGGGCAACCTGGCGCCCGAGACCTGGCGGCGCCTCGAGGAGATGGTGGCGCGTTACGGCTTCCCGATCGAGGTCTTCCAGAAGCAGAAGCCCTGGCTGGTGGCGGTCACCCTCACCACGCTGGAGCTCAACCGCCAGGGGCTCACCGAAAACTACGGCATCGATCGGCACTTTCTGAGCCGGGCCGGCGGCAAGCGCGTGGTCGAGCTCGAGTCCGTCGCCCAGCAGCTCGCGCTGTTTCAGAACCTCTCCGATCGCGAGCAGGAGGAGTTCCTCGAGGCCACGCTGCGCGATCTCGGTGACGAAGGCCGGTACTTCCGCGACGTCATCGCGGCGTGGCGTCGCGGCGACGCGCAGGCCATCGACAGCCTGCTGAACGACAGCTTCCGCTCGCTGACCAACAGCCAGGAGCTCCATGCACGCCTGCTCACCGACCGCAACGCCGCCATGGTGCGCAAGATCGAGGAGCTGGTGAACGGCGGCGGGGAGTACTTCGTCGTCGTGGGCGCCGGGCACATGGTCGGCGACGAAGGCATCGTCGCACGCCTGCGGCGCAACGGCTACCAGGTCACCCGCCAGTAGCGCGGGAT
>CAZPFD010000233.1:4668-6287 GCA_964585725.1 uncultured Ectothiorhodospiraceae bacterium
GCGGGATTGCGCTGCGCTGCATCCCGCCCTACGTCGACAGCTTCACCATCACGTGGCGCACCACCGTGTAGTCTTCGAGGGCGTACACGGATAGATCCTTTCCGTAGCCGGAGCGCTTCATGCCGCCGTGGGGCATCTCGTTGGTGAGCATGAAGTGGGTGTTGATCCACGTGCAGCCGTACTGAAGGCGGGCGGCGACCTCCATTGCCTTGCCCACGTCGCGGGTCCACACGGACGAGGCGAGCCCGTAGTCCGAGTCGTTGGCCCAGGCGATGGCCTGCGCCGGATCCTCGAAGCGGGTGACCGAGACGACCGGGCCGAACACCTCCTTGCGCACGATCTCGTCGTCCTGGCGGGCGTCGGCGATCACGGTGGGCTGGTAATAGAATCCGTTGCCCGCGGCGCGCGCGCCGCCGGTGACGAGCTTCATGTGACCGCTATCCATCGCCCGCTCCACGAACCCGGAGACCCGATGGCGCTGGTGCTCGCTGATGAGCGATCCCATCTCGGCGTCGTCCCCGGCCGAGGGTCCGTACTTGATGCTCGAGGCCGCGTCTCCCAGGTCAGCCACGAACCGCTCGTAGACCTTGGCCCCGGCGTAGACGCGGCACGCGGCCGTGCAGTCCTGGCCCGCGTTGTAGTACCCGAACGTGCGGATGCCTTCGACCGCCGCCTCGATGTCCGCGTCGTCGAAGACGATCACCGGCGCCTTGCCGCCGAGCTCCAGGTGCGTGCGCTTCACGCTCGCCGCCGCGGCCTCCAGCACCTTGGTGCCGGTGGCGACGTCGCCGGTGAGCGAGACCATGCGCACGCGGGGATCCGCAATCAGGGTCGCGCCGACGCTCTCTCCGCGCCCGACGACGACGTTGAGCACGCCCGCCGGCAGGATCTCCGCGGCCAGGGCCGCCAGCTCGAGGGTGGTGAGCGGCGTCTGCTCCGAGGGTTTCAACACCACCGTGTTGCCGGCGGCGAGGGCGGGTGCGATCTTCCAGGCCGCCATCATGAGGGGGTAGTTCCAGGGCGCAACGGACGCGATCACGCCGACGGGGTCGCGCCGGATCATGCTGGTGAACCCTGCGAGGTATTCTCCCGCCGCGCTCCCGGTCATGCACCGGCAGGCGCCGGCGAAGAAGCGCAGCACGTCCGCGACCCCGGGGATCTCGTCCTCGAGCACGCGCTTGTAAGGCTTGCCGCAGTTCAACGACTCCAGCCGCGCCAGCGCTTCGGAGCGGGCCTCGATGCCATCCGCCAGCTTGAGCAGCATGGCGGAGCGCTCCGCCGGCGATGTCCGCGACCAGCCTTCGAAGGCGGCGTCGGCGGCGGCGGTGGCCTGCGCGATCTGATCGGAGGAGGCCTCCGGCAGCTTCCGGATCAGCTCGCCCGTCGCCGGGTTCAAGACATCCTCCTCGACGCTCGTGCCTGCGACCAACTTCCCGTTTATCAGCATCTCGGTCTGCATGGTGTGTCCTCCCGGCAGAAAGAATCAGTAGAGTTCATGTGCGGCAGGGGGATTGCATCTCCGGGGGTTGCATCACACCCGTGTGCGGCGGGATTTCATCCCGCCCTACCTCCCGCCCGATATGACCTCCGTGCCGCGGGTCAGATAGTACGCGAGCAGG
>CAZPFD010000234.1:0-6259 GCA_964585725.1 uncultured Ectothiorhodospiraceae bacterium
GCCTTCGTCGTCGACGTTGAGCGAGCCCCGGCGCCTGGGCAGGGTGCCGTCGTCGACCACGGTGCACTGCTCGCTCGCCACCCGCTCGCCCATCCGCCCCGCGAAGGCGGAGCTGCCCTTGCGGTTGAAGTCACCTTCGAGCCCGTGCCCGATCGCCTCGTGCAGAAGCACACCCGGCCAGCCCGGTCCGAGCACCACGGGCATGGTTCCGGCCGGTGCGTCCTCCGCCTCCAGGTTCACGAGAGCCTGTCGTACCGCCTCGCGCGCGTACCCCAGGCCCCGGTCCCCGTCCAGAAAGTACGAGTAGTCGAAGCGCCCGCCGCCGCCGGCTGCGCCGCGCTCGCGCCGGGGGCCCTGCTCGGCGATGACCGAGACGTTCAGGCGGACCAGGGGGCGGACGTCTCCGGTAAAGGTGCCGTCGCTCCCCGCTATCAGCACCGTGTTGTACTCGCCGGCGAGGGTCACGATGACCTGCTTGACCCGGGGATCCAGGCGCCGCGCCTCGGCGTCGAGCATCTCCAGCAGCCTCACCCGCTCGAGCTGGGACAGACTGAGGAGGGGGTCGTCCGGGCGGTACAGCTCCGGCACGCTCTGCCCGCGCCACGCCTGAAGCTGGCCCTGTCCGCCGCTGCGGGCGATAGCGCGCGCCGCCGTGGCGGCCTGGGTCAGCGCCGGGAGCACGATCTCGTCGGAGTACGCGAAACCCGTCTTCTCTCCGCTGATCGCGCGCACGCCCACGCCCTGCTCGATGTTGTGGCTCCCGTCCTTGACGATGCCGTCCTCGAGCACCCAGGACTCGAAGCGGGTCGACTGAAAGAACAGATCCGCCGTGTCGATATTGTGCTGAAGCAGCCGGTCCAGGGTGCCCTGAAGCTCGTCTTCGGTGAGCCCCGAGGGCGTGAGAATGTGCTGGCGTGCGATGTCGAGGGCGTTGCTCATGTGCGGTCGGCTTCGGCTCCCGGGTTGACGTTTCCCTGCGCGCCCGGCGGGTCAAGGAATGGCCGAGATGGGCGATTCCCTAGCCAGGCGAGCGGTTCTCGCTGCTCTGGTGCTGATATCGGCTAGCCTGATTACCTATGAAGCACAGTTGCTACTTCCGCGGGACGGCGAGCCCTTGCTCCTGGGCTCCGATGCTGCGCGTATGCCAATGATAACGCCTGCCGGCGATGCTGAGCACCCGCAGGCGCCCGGGTCGGCCCCTCGGGCGGGATCCGCCGGCGTCGTTGACAGCATTGAAAAGCATTGATTACGGTTAAACGCTTTTCCCGGCCGGCCGGTGACCGCATCGAATGACTGAACACAGACGGAGAGTCAACTCTTGAGACCCGAATTCCCGAGAATCAGGCGTCTTCCGCCTTACGTGTTCAATATCGTCAACGACCTCAAGATGCAGGCGCGGGCTCGAGGCGACGACATCGTGGATTTCGGCATGGGCAATCCGGAGCGTCCCACGCCCGAGCATATCGTCGAGAAGCTGGTGGAGGTCGTCCGGCGCCGGGACACGCACCGCTATTCCGCGTCGCGCGGCATCCCGCGCCTGCGCCGGGCCATCTGCAACTGGTATGGGGAGCGCTACGGTGTCGACCTCCACCCCGACCAGGAGGCCATCGTCACCATCGGGTCCAAGGAGGGGCTCGCGCATCTGGCCCTCGCCACCGTGGAGCCGGGGGACACCGTGCTCGTGCCGAACCCCTCCTACCCGGTGCATCCGTACGGCTTCGTCATCGCCGGGGCGGATATCCGCCACGTGCCCCTGGTGCCCGGAATCGACTTCTTCGCGGAGCTAAAGCGCGCGATCCGGGAGACGTGGCCGCGCCCGAAGATGCTCGTGCTGAACTTCCCGGGCAACCCGACGACCCAGTGCGTGGAGCTCGAGTTCTTCGAGAAGGTGGTTGCCATCGCCCGGGAGCAGGAGGTCTGGGTGGTGCACGACTTTGCTTACGCAGATCTCTGCTTCGACGGGTATCGCGCCCCGTCGATCCTCGAGGTGCCCGGCGCCAAGGAGATCGCGGTCGAGTTCTTCTCCCTCTCCAAGAGCTACAATATGCCGGGCTGGCGGGTGGGATTCATGGTGGGCAACCCCGATCTCGTGGCCGCGCTCACCCGCATCAAGTCCTATCTGGACTACGGCACGTTCACCCCCATTCAAGTGGCGGCCATCGCGGCGCTGGAGGGTCCACAGGACTGCGTCGCCGACATCCGCGAGACCTACCGCAGGCGTCGCGACCTGCTGTGCGAGGGGCTGCGCGCCGCGGGCTGGCCGGTCGAGGCGCCGCGTGCCACGATGTTCGTGTGGGCCCCGATACCGGAGCCTCATCGGGATCTCGGCTCGCTCGAATTCGCCAAGCATCTGCTCGCCGAGGCGCACGTCGCGGTCTCGCCGGGGATCGGGTTCGGACAGTACGGGGACGATCACGTGCGCTTCGCCCTCATCGAGAACGAGCACCGTACGCGGCAGGCGCTGCGCGGCATCCGCGCCATGCTGCGCCGGCACGGAGGCGGTACGCTGGCGGCAGGAGGAGGGCGGTGAAACCGGTCAGGATCGGGCTGCTCGGTCTCGGCACCGTGGGCGCCGGAACCGTCAACGTCCTCGCGCGCAACGGCGCGGAGATCGCACGCCGGGCGGGGCGCGCCATCCAGGTGGCGCGCGCGAGCGTGCGCGACATGGACAAGCCGCGGGGATGCGCGACCGCCGGCGTGTCGTTGACCACGCGCCCGCTGGACGTGGTGGACGACCCCGAGATCGACGTCGTCGTCGAGGTGATGGGCGGCACCGGCCTCGCGAGAGAGCTGGTGCTTCGGGCCATCGACAACGGAAAGCACGTGGTCACCGCGAACAAGGCGCTCATCGCGCTGCACGGGAACGAGGTCTTCGAGGCGGCGCGCCGGCGCGGGGTCATGGTCGCCTTCGAGGCCGCCGTGGCGGGGGGGATCCCGATCATCAAGGCCATCCGCGAGGGTCTGGCCGGGAACCGCATCGCCTGGATCGCCGGCATCGTGAACGGCACCAGCAACTTCATCCTGACCGCGATGCGCGAAGAGGGGCGAAGCTTCGCCGAGGTGCTCGCCGAGGCCCAGCAGCTCGGATATGCGGAGGCCGATCCGGGCTTCGACGTGGACGGCATCGACGCCGCGCACAAGCTGACCATCCTCGCGGCCATCGCGTTCGGCAAGCCGCTTCAGTTCGACAAGGTCTACACCGAGGGCATCAGCCACATCACCCCCGAAGACATCGCGTACGCCGAGGAGCTCGGATACCGCATCAAGCCGCTGGCCATCGCACGGCGCACCGAGGAGGGCGTTCAGCTGCGCGTGCATCCCACGCTCATACCGAGGCGGCGCCTCATCGCGAGCGTCGATGGGGTCATGAACGCTATCCTGGTGAAGGGCGACGCCGTGGGGCCGACCCTGTACTACGGTGCGGGCGCGGGCGCCGAGCCCACGGCCTCCTCGGTGGTGGCCGACCTGGTGGAGGTGGTGCGCACGCTCACCACCGATCCCGAGAACCGGGTCCCGCACCTCGCGTTTCAGCCCGAGGCCATATCGGATGTGCCCATCGTGTCCATGGACGACGTGGTGAGCGCCTTCTACCTGCGCATGACCGTGGTGGATCGGCCCGGCGTGCTCGGGGAGATCGCCACCATACTGGGCGAGCGGGGCATCAGCATCGAGGCGCTGGTGCAGAAGGAGCCCCCGCCCGGGGTCGAGCAGGTGCCCCTGATCATGCTCACGCACCGCGTACGCGAGGGGCAGATGAACGAGGCGATGGCGCACATCGAGTCGCTGGGCAGCGTGAGCGGCAGGATCATGCGCATCCGCGTGGAGCCGCTGGAGGGCGACTGATGAGTGAGGAAGGCGCGCGCCGGCCGACTGCCGTGGAGTGCTATCCCGGGCTCATCGAGAAATACCGCGAGCGTCTCCCGCTCGCACCCGGGGTGCGCGCCGTCACGCTCGGCGAGGGCAACACCCCGCTGGTGCGCCTGGAGAACCTGGAGGCCGACGCCGGCGGCCGCGTGCATCTCTACGCCAAGCTCGAGGGCCTGAATCCCACCGGCTCGTTCAAGGATCGGGGGATGACCGTGGCGGTGACCCAGGCCGTGGCCGAGGGGGCGCGCGCCATCATCTGCGCCTCCACCGGCAACACCTCGGCGTCCGCGGCCGCGTATGCGGCGCGGGCCGGCCTCACGGCCTTCGTCATCATCCCGGACGGCCAGATCGCCCTGGGCAAGCTGGCCCAGGCCATGATGCACGGCGCGGTCGTCATCCAGATCAAGGGCAACTTCGACCAGGGCATGCAGCTGGTCAAGGACGTGGCGGGCAACGCGCCCGTGACCATCGTCAACTCGGTCAATCCCTACCGCCTCCAGGGCCAGAAGACCATCGCTTTCGAGATCATCGAGCAGCTCGGGGGGGCGCCGGACCATCACTGCCTGCCGGTGGGCAACGCGGGCAACATCACCGCGCACTGGATCGGCTACAGCGAGTGCGCCAGCGCGAGCGGCGAGGCGCTGACCGAGGCGTGCAACTTCTGCGACGGACATTGCCGCTTCGCCCGGGACGCGACCCGCGGCCGCCGCCCCGTCATGCTGGGTTATCAGGCGAGCGGTGCGGCGCCGTTCGTGCACGGGCACGCGGTGGAGGCGCCCGAGACCGTGGCCACCGCGATCCGCATCGGCCGGCCGCAGTCGTGGGACCTGGCCTGGGCCGCGTCCCGGGAGTCGGGAGGGTGGTTCGATCAGTTCACCGACGACGAGATCCTTGCCGCGCAGAAGCGGCTGGGTCAGCGCGAAGGGATCTTCTGCGAGCCCGCCTCCGCGGTGTCCGTCGCAGGTGCCTTGCGCGACATCGAGAACGGTCGCATCCCGGCGGGGAGCACCGTGGTGTGCACGCTTACCGGACACGGGCTCAAGGATCCGGACGCCGCCATCCGGCAGAGCGAGCCGGTGGTGCCGGTGGACGCGACCCTCGAATCGGTGCGTGCCGCCATCCTCGACCACCTCCCGTAGCGGCCCACCAAAGACGAACCACGGAGGACACAGAGGATCGCACAGAGGGCACAGAGGAAAGAAAATGTTTGTATCGTAGGTAACTTCTTCAAGTATCCTTGATTTTTTCTCTGTGTCCTCCGTGCTTTTCTCCGTGTCCTCTGTGGTTTGATCTTTTCCAAGGTTTGACTTTCTCGCCATGTCGGACGCCAAGCGTGAGGTGACTCTGTTTCTGCCGGGGCTGCTCGGGCCGCGCATGCCGGAGGCGGCGGAGCGCATCTGCGAGGGCATGATCCTCCCCGCCCTCGAGGTCTTACTCTCGCGCAGCACGCGCGAGCCCAGTGCGCGCGGGGACGAGGCCGTGGAGGGGATGCTGTTCGAGCTCTTCGGTCACACCCGGGCCCGCGAGGCGGACTGGCCCGCAGCCGCCGTCACTCATCTGCTCGACGCCGGGGAGGCGAAGCCCGGCTGGTACCTGCGCGCCGATCCGGTGCACATTCGGGCCGGCATGCGCGAGGTGATCCTGTTCGACGCCAGCGCCTTTGCCATCGACCAGACCGAAGCCCGCGAGCTGGCCGCTGCCGCCTCGGCCCAGCTGGACGAGGCCGGATGCAGGCTCGAGACGCCGCGCCCGGCGCGCTGGTACCTGCGCGCATCGGAGGGCCACGCGGTGCGCACGCACCCTCCGTCCACCGTGGTCGGCGCCAACCTCGACGAGTTCCTGCCTTACGCAGAGGACGGCAATCGCTGGCGGCGCCTGCTGAACGAGGTGCAGATGGCGCTGCATGCGAGCCCCGTGAACGCAGAGCGCGAGCGGCGGGGCGAGCTGGCGGTCAACAGCGTGTGGCTGTGGGGTGCGGGGACCTTGCCGGCAGCGCCGGCGGCGCCTTGGGCACACGTGTGGAGCGACGACGCGCTGGCCCTCGGCCTTGCCCGGCTCGCAGGCATCACGGGCGGCGGGTTGCCGGCGCACGCCGGCGAGTGGTTGTCCCGTGCAGGCCCGGGCGCTCACCTGCTCGCCGACGACCGCGCGTACCGGTGTGCGCGGGTGGGCGACGTGGGTACCTGGCGCGCGCTGGTGGCGACGTTGGAGCGCGACTGGCTCGCGCCCCTGCGAGCCGCCTTGAAAGCCGGCGAGCTCGAGAGTCTCACCATCCTGACCGGGCGCAGCGTGGCCCACCGCTGCACCCGGGGGACCCTGCGCCGCTGGTGGCGGCGGCGCCAGCCCCTGCCCGCGTTGATGACGCGCGAGCAGTGACGGTTTCGGCAGCTTC
>CAZPFD010000235.1:0-2493 GCA_964585725.1 uncultured Ectothiorhodospiraceae bacterium
CGCTCGATGTGACGGCCGCGAATCCCCGGCGGCCGGTCTCGAGTCCTAAAATGACAGGTCCGAGAGGCAAACGCCGGGAGGAGAGTCTGATGCGACGCCGAGCCGGAACTTCACTCGCCCTCTTGCTGGGGTCGACATGTGTCCTATCGGCCTGCATGCACGGAACAGAAGCGGGAGAGGAAGAGCAACCGAAGGAGCAGACGACGACAGAGCAGGACGAGCAACAGCAGACTCGGCAACAACAGCAGGGTGGCGACGGATACTACTGAGCGCGGCATCGGCTCTAGCGATGCTTGTTGGAACGCGCTGGCGAACGGGATAGTCTTCCAGGGCACCTGAGGGCGCCTGCGACGTGAGACATACAGGAAGCCGAGGAGTTCCCATCTCGGGCTCTCCGGGACCCCCATGACCGTCGCCGATTCGGGCGAGAGGGTAGTGGGGTACGCGCCCCCGCCTCATGGTGGAGGCGGCTCCAGGCGGCCGCCACGGCGCGCGCGAAGTGAGACAGATCTCGAGCCGCACTAAAAAAACAAACCAATGGGCCGATACGTGTAAGCTCTATGAAGCGCCGTTTCGCTGTCGACACTCTCTGGAGGGACGGCAGGCGATGAGATGCCGGCTCGTCGTGGTGGTAGCCTGCCTGATGGTGGTGGCGCCGGCCCGCGCGAACCACGGGGAGGAACACATCCTTACGGCAGAAAAGCAGCCCGGCTCCGAATCGCCCTCCGGCTCCCTTTCCTCGGGCGCCGGCCCAAGCAGCTCGATGTCTTTTTCGTCTCTCCTCGAGCGCCTTACCGGGGCGTTGGGTGGCGGGGACCCGAAGGATGAATTTTTGCAAGCCGATGTAGCCTTCGTGCCCAGCGTCAGGGTCGGCGACGACAACATGCTCCACGTCAAGTGGGACATAGCCGACGGCTACTACCTGTATCGCCACAAGTTCCGCTTCGCCGTGCGTGACCCTCACCCGATCGAGGTCGGGCCCGCCCGGTTTCCGCCCGGCGAGCTCCAGACGGACGAGTTTTTCGGGCGCGTGGAAGTGTTCTATGGCGAGGTCGAAGCCGCACTGCCGGTCGCGGGCACGCCAGCTTTCACCGCGACGCTCGACGTGACTTACCAGGGATGCGCAGATGCAGGCCTCTGCTATCCGCCCATCGAAAAATCGATCCCCATCGAGTTCCGCCGTGCCAGCGTTTCGAAGACACCGGCTCCGCCGCAATGATTTTTTCCAATTCGAAATGCGTTCGCCGACTTTGAAGATGATGAGCTCCGGCGAGAAACGTGAGACTCGGCGGAGCTGTTACCCGCCCCGGGCCTGGCGCCCGGCGAAGCCCTCATTGCTGGCGGGTGCGTTCGCGGCGCTTCTGGGTGCAGTCAGCGCGAGCAGCCCAGCCCACGCCCAGGAGTTCGTGCTTCCCTCGAACGGCGACAGCGTGGTGGGAGGGCTGCAATGGGTGGACGCCTCCCACGAGGACACCCTCCTCGACATCGCGCGCCGTTACGACGTGGGCTACCGCGAGATTCGGCTCGCCAATCCGGGCGTCGACGTGTGGCTGCCGGGGGAGGGAACCGGCATTCTGATCCCATCCCGTTACATTCTGCCCGATGCACCCCGAGAGGGCATTGTCATCAACCTCTCCGAGATGCGGCTCTACTACTATCCGAAAGCGACTGCGAATGAGCGGCGCCGGGTGATCACGCATCCCATCAGCGTCGGGCGGGTTGGTTGGGGTACCCCTTTGGCCGATACCCGCATCGTGACGAAGTCGACGGACCCCACCTGGTATCCGCCCGACTCCATCCGCGCCGACCACGCCGCCAAGGGCGATCCGCTGCCTGCGAAGGTTCCGCCTGGCCCCGACAATCCGCTGGGACGCTTCGCGCTGCGGCTGGCTCTGCCCGGGTATCTGATCCACGGCACCAACAAGCCCTATGGTATCGGCATGCGTGTGTCCTACGGCTGCATCCGGCTGTATCCAGAGGACATCGAGACCCTGTTCAAGAGGGTGCCCGTGGACACTCCGGTGCACATCATCAATCAGCCCTACAAGGCCGGCTGGCGCCAAGGTGTGTTGTTTTTCGAGGCGCATCCGCCCGAAGGCAACCCGACGCCGGGTATGCTGCGGGACCTGACCCCCGCCGTACGCTCGGTGGTGCTCGCCACTCCGAAAGGAGACGCCGGTACGAGCGTCGATTGGCAGCGGATCCAGGCGATCGCGGAGGCGATGACGGGGATTCCGTTGCCGATTTCGAAGAACGGCTTACACGCGAACGAGACGGCTCCCGATCGAAAAGTCCGAACCGCGGGCGGACCGACCGCGAACCCGACTCCTTGAGCACGCTCCGATAGCCCCCTGAAAATCCTCCGCCGTGCCGGCGCGGCGCTCGCACGCATGGACATGGCCGCGTAGCGCTTTCCTGCGACCGCGTCGACACGAGCAGCTCCGGGGCACCGGCTCGGCGCGGACCAACGCCAAGGCCGGCGCCTTGATCTGG
>CAZPFD010000235.1:2593-6248 GCA_964585725.1 uncultured Ectothiorhodospiraceae bacterium
TCGTGAGGCGGCGCGGCCCGGTCGCCGCACGAGGAGCCCCGCAGACAAAGCTACTCGACCCGGGACAGCTGATACTGAAAGCTCGCCCGGGTCGGGCGGGCCGCGCCCGCGGGGCGGATCTCGAGCTCGATGCGATACCAGCCGGCGCCCGACAGCTCGAAGTAATTCCCGTAGGTGATCACACCCCCGACTTCCATGGGCTCGAGGATTTTTCTGGAACCGGACAGGCCGATCTCGGAGACCGTCGCCTCTACCGCGGCGGCGGTGAGGCGGCGCCCGCTGTGCTCGTCGAACAGCGCCACCATCACGTGGTAGCGACCGGGCTTGCCCGAAGCCCCGCCGTGCATCACCGCTTCAGCACGGTTCTCGTAACGCTCCTGGACCATCGCGGCGGGGACGACCCCGAGGTACACGGAAATGCCGTGGACCATCTTGTGCATCGGGTGGCCGGCGCCCCATGCGGGCGCCGAGGCGAGCAGGGCGCTCAGCACACAGACAACGCGCAGCACGTTCATGATCACACCTCCCCCGCACGAGCGAGAGTTGCAGATCGGCCACGGCGGCGCACGCGGCGCGGGCCGCTGTCCGGGACACCGGACCTCCTACCCCGACCTGGTCGCTTGCCTCTGCGCCGCCTGGCCCGTTCGAGCGGAATCGGTTCGGTGGGGGTCCGGATCCAGACCCTGCCACTTCGCATCACACCCCCTCTGGGTGAGCGTCTCGTTGACGCAGATCAACGAAGTGCGTGCTTTGACGACCGCGCCGACGCGGCGACACCACGGTCGTCGTCGCACATGATCAGCTTCTCGTCTATCCTCTTGATCTGCATCAAACCGAGCCGGATACGGGCGGCTAGGGTAGCGTAAAGCGCTCAGCACGGAGGAATCTCCTATGAACATGGGACGAAAGCTCAGGCTGATAGCGGCGTCAGCATTGGCAGCGGCGCTGCTCGCACCTGCGATGGCCGACGAAGGCCATGGGCACGACTCGCAGACCCAATCCCGCCCATCCGATGCGCAGACGCTACGCAAAGAAATTGAAGCCCTCAAGAGCGAGCTCGAGGCGCTGCGCCAGACCGTGCAAACGTTGCAGCCCAGCCTCACGATGCTGATGCCGAACTTCGCCGAGCGCTTCCACGTCATGCACCGCGCGGGCGACGTTGGCGACTGGGCGGTGGCGAACCACGAGCTGCTCGGCATGCAGCAGATCGCCGCTCTCGTCCGGCGCATCAACCCGCAGCAGGGCGAGCTGCTGCACGCGTACATGCAGCAGCCCTTCGCCGATCTGGAGAAGGCCATCGAGCACACCGATCACGGCGCCTTCGGTGCTGCGCTCGAGCAGTCCATCGAGAACTGCAATGCGTGTCATCAGGCGGTGGGCAGCCCCTTCATCCAGGTCACGTTGAATCCGGTCTCGCAGCTCAGCATGCGGCATCCACACAAGCTCACAGCCTCGGAGCCGCTGCGCGCGCACACCCACGGAGATTCGGGTGAGCATGGATCCATGATGGAAGAAGAGGCGCACGGCGGCGCGGAACATCACGACGAGGGGGACGGTCACAGTCACTGATGCCCTTCATCGATACGCCTCGCAAGCACCGCTTTCCCTGGTACGTGCGGCTGTTCTTCTGGAATCAGCGCCGCCGTTACGGCCAGGTGTTGGAGCCCGCGCGGCTGTGGGGCCGCACGCCGAAGGTGTTCGCCGCGCTCGCGCTTCTGTACGGCGCGCTCGATCGGCGCTCCTCGCCCATCGAGCCGGCGTTACGCGCACTGGTCACGGTGCGCGTGTCGCAGATCAACTGGTGCACCTTCTGCGTGGACATCAACTCCGCCACGGTGCTCAAACGCGGCGTGGGCCAGGCGAAGCTCGCCGCGCTGGCGCAGTTCGAGTCGAGCGCGCTGTTCAGCGAGCGCGAGAAGGCCGCCCTCGCCTACGCGGAGGCGATCACCTACAGCGATCGGCAGCCCGCGGCAGAGCACTTCGAGCGGCTTCGCCGGTGGTTCGATGACGACGCCGTCATCGAGCTCACCGCGCTCGTCGCGTTTCAGAACCTCTCGAGCAAGTTCAACGCCGCCCTGGGGGTGGAGCCGCAAGGATTCTGCGCCGCGCCCCCGCCCACGGACCGCGATTCCGGCGAGGCAGCCTGAACCCGCGCGGCCGCCGGCAACCTCCCGCCTCTACGCGCCGGCGCCTACATGGGATAAAGTTTGCATTCATCGCCCCGTTTCGCGTTCGGGCGCACCAGCGAGGAGTTGAACCATGCGCCAAGCTCTCGTCACCGTCCTCGGCCTGTGCGCCGCGCTCTCGACCTCGGTCGCCGCCGCCACCGAGCACGCCGCGGCGCAGCGGGTGGCCAAGGCCGTCACCGAGAGCTTCCCGGGCATCGAGCCGCAGCACGTGGGGGCCTCCGCCGTGCCGGGGCTCTACGAGGTGGTCGTGGGTGGCGAGATCGTGTACGTGACCGCCGACGGGCGGCACCTGCTCACGGGCAAGCTCTTCGATCTGAAGGCGCGGAAGGATCTCACCGAGCCCGTCCTCGCGAAGCTGCGGCTGCAGAGCTTGAGCGAGGTGCCGGAGAGCCGGATGATCATCTTCGAGCCGCAGGCCGAGACCCGCCATACGATCACGACGTTCACCGACATCGACTGCCCGTACTGCCGGCGCATGCACGCCGAGATGGACGACCTCAACGCCGCCGGCATACGCGTGCGGTACCTCCTCTACCCTCGCGCCGGAGTCGGCTCGCACTCTTACGACAAGGCGGTTTCGGTATGGTGCGCCGCGGATCGCAACGCGGCGCTGACGCGGGCCAAGACGGGCTGGGACCCGCCGAAGCGAAACTGCGACAATCCGGTCGAAGAGCATATGCGCCTCGCCGACGAGGTGGGGCTCACCGGAACCCCGATGACCATCACCGAGAGCGGCGAGCGCATCACCGGCTACCTGTCTCCCGCAGAGATGCTCGCGAATTTGCGAAACGCCGCCGCAAGCCGCTGATCGGTCGATGCACCTACGGACGAACGCCCCGGATCGCCGATAACATGAACCGCCGCAGCCTCCTGGCCGCTCTAGTCGTTCCCGCGCTCGCGCCCCTCGCGCTGCACGCCGAGCACGAAGCCAACCACCGCTACACCGTGCGCGGCTACGTGCTCGACGCGCAGCGACGGCCCGTCGCGGACGCGCCGGTGTCTCTTCGCATGGGGGGGGAGCTGGTGGGCAGCACGCGCACGGACTCCGACGGCTTCTACAGCATCCGGGCGCATCTGCACGACACCGATCTCGGACGCAAGCTGATCCTTCGAGCCGGCGAGCACCAGGCCGAGATCCGCATGCAGGGGACGCCCGGAGACGTCGCCAGCGAGCGCATCCACCCGGTCAACCTGGTGGGCGGCGAGCTGGTCGAGCGCGAGCTCGACCGGGACGGCGTGCCGGGCTGGAGCTACGCCGCGGGCGGGCTGGTGGTGGCAAGCGCCGGCGTCGTGGTGGCGCAGAGGCTGCGCCGGCGCTCCAAGCGCCTGCGCCGCCGCGAGCAGGCTGCGGCGCAAGCCCCGCAAGGCAAAAAGCAGAAACGCAAGCGAAAGCGCCGAAAATAAAGGTTCTTCGCGGATTTCCGGGAAACCTTGCCGACGAGCTCCCTGGGAGATGGGTCCCGGCG
>CAZPFD010000236.1:0-6212 GCA_964585725.1 uncultured Ectothiorhodospiraceae bacterium
ACCTGCAGGTCATGACCGACGGCATCCTGCTGGCCGAGATCCAGCGCGACCGGTTCCTCGACGCCTACGACACGATCATCATCGACGAGGCGCACGAGCGCAGCCTGAACGTCGATTTTCTCCTCGGCTATCTCAAGCGGCTGCTGCCCAAGCGCCCCGATCTCAAGCTCATCATCACCTCCGCCACCATCGACCCCGAGCGCTTCTCGCGGCACTTCGACGATGCGCCGGTGGTGGAGGTGTCGGGACGCAGCTGGCCGGTGGAGGTGCGCTACCGCCCGCTGGCCCACGATGACGACGACGAGCGCGAGCGCGACATGATGGAGGGCATCGCGGCGGCGGCCGATGAGCTTCTGCCCGCCGTCGACGGCGACATCCTCGTGTTCCTGCCCGGCGAGCGCGAGATCCGTGACGCGGCCGAGGCGTTGCGCAAGCGCCGTTACGAGAGCACCGAGCTGCTGCCGCTGTACGCGCGCCTGAGCTCGAGCGAGCAGGATCGGGTGTTCGAGCCTCACCCCGGCCGGCGCATCGTGCTGGCGACCAACGTCGCCGAGACCTCGCTCACGGTGCCCAACGTCCGGGGCGTGATCGATCCCGGGCTGGCCCGGCTCAGCCGTTACAGCTACCGCAGCAAGGTGCAGCGTCTGCCCGTGGAGAAGATATCCCAGGCCTCCGCGCAGCAGCGCAAGGGGCGGTGCGGGCGCACCGGGCCCGGCGTCTGCATCCGGCTGTACTCCGAGGACGACGCGCGCGAGCGCCCCGAGTTCACCGATCCCGAGATCCTGCGCACCGATCTGGCGGCGGTCATCCTTCAGATGAAGACGCTCGCGCTCGGTGACATCACCGAGTTTCCCTTCATCGATCCTCCCGACCGCCGCTTCGTCTCCGACGGCTATCGATTGCTGCGCGAGCTGGGAGCCCTCGACGAGGCGGATCAGCTCACCGCGGTGGGAGCGCGGCTCGGGCGCATGCCCGTGGATCCGCGCATCGGGCGCATGATCCTGGCGGCGTCGGAGGAGGGGGCCCTGGCCGACGTGCTCGTCATCGCCGCGGCGCTGAGCATCCCCGACCCCCGCCAGCGCCCCCTGGATGCGCGCGAGGCGGCGGACCAGGCGCAGGCGCGTTTCCGCGATGCGCGTTCCGACTTCATGGCGCTGCTCAACCTGTGGCGCGAGTACCACGAGCAGGCGCGCCGGGGCTCGAAGAGCGCGCTGCGCCGGTGGTGCCGCAGCCACTTCTTGTCGCCGGTGCGCATGCGCGAGTGGGTCGACGTCCACCGCCAGCTCTCGGACATCGCGCGCGAGATGAAGCTGCGCGCACCCAAGCGGGCGGCCTCCTACACGCGCATCCACCGTGCCCTGTTGAGCGGTCTGCTCGGCCACATCGGCTTTCGCGACGGCGAGCGCGAGTACGCAGGGGCCCGCAACGCCCGCTTTCGCATCTCGCCGAGCTCGGCGCTGGCCGACGCCGGGGCCAAGTGGGTGGTGGCGGCGGAGCTCATCGAGACTACCCAGCTCTATGCGTTCACCGCGGCGCGCATCCGCCCCGAGTGGATCGCGCAGGCCGGGGCGCACCTGGTGCGCCGCAGCTACTTCGAGCCGTACTGGGATGCACGGCGCGCCGAGGTGTGGGCGCACGAGCGGGTGACGCTCTACGGGCTCACCCTCGTGCCCCGGCGGCGCGTGCCCTTCGCGCCGGTGGATGCCGTCGAAGCCCGCAGGATCTTCATCCAGTCGGCGCTGGTCGAAGGCCGCTACCACACCGACGCACCCTTCGCCCGCCACAATCAGGCGCTGGTCGCCGAGATCCGCGCCCTCGAGCACCGTGCCCGGCGCGCCGATCTGCTCGCCGACGATCGGTGCATCTTCGAGTTCTACGACGCGCGCATCCCGCGCGGCGTGTGCAGCGGGGCGGACTTCGAGGCCTGGCGGGCCCAGGCCGAGCGCCACGACCCGAAGTGTCTGTGGCTCGAGCGGGAGCTCGTGCTCACCGATCCGGCGATGCTGCCGAGCGAGGCCGATTTTCCGGAGGCATTGGCGGTGAACGGCGTGCGCCTGCCGCTGACCTACCGCTTCGAGCCGGGACACGAGGAGGACGGGGTCACCGCGACGCTGCCGGTCGCGGTGCTCAACCAGCTCGATCCGGCGCGCTTCGAGCGGCTCGTGCCGGGGCTGCTGCGCGAGAGAGTCATCGCGCTCATCCGCACCCTGCCCAAGAGCCTGCGCCGGCATCTGGTGCCCGTGCCCGACGTGGCCGACGCGTGCCTGAGCGAGCTGGGAGCCGGGGAGGGTGCACTGACCGAGGTGCTGGCACGGGTGCTTCAGCGCCGCGCCGGGGTCGAGATCCCGGCCGACGCCTGGCGCACCGAGCGTCTGCCCGAGCATCTGTCCATGAACTTCCGCGTGGTCGACGGCGGCGGGTCGGTGCTCGCGGCGGGGCGCGATCTCGTCGCGCTGCAGCGGCGCCTCGGCGCGCGGGCGGAGCGCAGCTTCGCGCGCCTGCCCGCGAGCGGCATCGAGCGTGCGGACGTGACGCGTTGGGACTTCGGCGAGCTGCCGGAGACGGTCGAGCTCGCGGCGGGCGGCGCCCGCTACACCGGGTTTCCGGCCCTGGTGGAGGAGGGCGAATCGGTGTCGCTGCGGGTTCTCGACACGCTGGAAGGGGCCCGCCACGCACACCGCCGGGGACTGCGCCGGCTGTTCATGCGCCGGCTCGCGGACGAGACCCGCTACCTGCGCAAGAATCTGCCGGATCTGCAGCACATGTGCCTCGCCTACGCCCTGGTGCCCGCGTCCACCAGCGGGGCCCGGGCACGGGACGGGGGCCGCGCGGGTGACGCCTGCACCGAGCTGCGCGAGGATCTGCTCGGGGCCGCCTTCGAGCGCGCCTTTCTGCACAACGGCGCCGCCGGGATGCGCAGCGCGGAGGCGTTCGAGGCGCGCCTCGAGGCCGGGCGCGGCGAGCTGGTCGCGGTGGCGAACGAGCTGTGCGCGCTCGTGGGGCGCATCCTGGGCGAGTACCGGACGGTGCGTGCGGCGCGCCGGGAGGCCCCCGCCGGTGGCCGCGAGGAGATCTTCGCCGACATCGACACGCAGCTCGCGCACCTCGTGTATCGGGGGTTCGTGGCCGATATACCCTATGCGCACCTGACCGAGCTGCCGCGCTATCTCAAGGCCGTGATGCTGCGTCTGCGCAAGCTCGAGCGCGATCCCGCGCGCGACGCCGCGAAGACCGAGGCGGTGGCTGCCATGTGGCGCCGTTACCAGGCGCGGCGCGCCGCGCACGCGGAGCGGGGCATCCGCGACCCGGAGCTGGCGGTGTACCGCTGGATGCTGGAGGAGCTGCGGGTGTCGTTCTTCGCCCAGGAGCTCGGCACCGCGCACCCGGTGTCGGTGAAACGCCTCGAGCACCAGTGGGCCCGCGTGCGCGCATAGACCAGGCCGCGCTTCGCACCGGGGCTGCGGCGTCCGCGGGCCGGGGCCCGGAAGATGACGGCGTCCGGCGGGGTGCTATGCTCTTGAAGAACGCCGCCTCGCGGGCGCTCGAGCGCGCGCTCTTTGGCGGCCGGCATCATCACGGGTGCGGCGCGCCCTGACGCGAGTGAGAACCATGGAACGATACTGGACCAAGAGCTATCCACCGGGGGTGCCCGAGGAGATCGACCCCAGCGAGTTCTCCTCCCTCGTCGATCTGTTCGAGGCGAGCATCGCGCGCTATCCGGATCGGCCGGCCTTCTACAACATGGGCCGCACGCTCACCTACCGCGAGTTCGACGAGAAGAGCCGCGACTTCGCCGCCTTTCTCCAGCACGAGCTGCGCCTCGAGAAGGGAGATCGGGTGGCGATCATGACCCCGAACCTCCTCCCCTATCCCATCGCCTTGTTCGGCGTTCTGCGCGCCGGAATGATCGTCGTCAACGTCAACCCGCTGTACACGCCGCGCGAGCTCGAAGCCCAGCTCCGGGACGCGGGCCCCAAGGTCGTCATCGTGCTCGAGAACCTCGCGCACGTGCTCGCCGAGGCGCTGCCGAAGACCCCCATCGAGACCGTCATCGTCACCCGGGTGGGCGATCTGCTGCCGTTCCCGAAATCCGCCCTGGTCAACTTCGTCGTACGCCGCGTGAAAAAGATGGTGCCGGCGTACCGCATCGACGGAGCAATGCCCTTCCCGCGCGCTCTCGCCCAGGGCGCCCGGCACACGTACAACCCGGTGGAGCTCGGCCACGACGATCTGGCGTTCCTCCAGTACACGGGCGGCACCACGGGCACGGCCAAGGGTGCGATGCTCACCCACGGGAACATGGTGGCCAATACCCTTCAGGCGCTCGGCATGCTCGCGCCGGTGCTGGAGGAGGGCCGCGAGATCGTGATCACGGCGCTGCCCCTGTATCACATCTTCGCGCTCACCGCGAACTGCCTGGTGTTCGTCAGGGTCGGCGGCTGCAACCACCTCATCACCAACCCGCGCGACATGCCGGCGTTCGTGGCCGAGCTCAAGAAGCATCCGTTCACCGCCATGACGGGGGTCAACACCCTGTTCAACGGGCTGCTCCACGCGCCCGGGTTCTCGGACCTGGACTTCTCACGGCTCAGGCTGGTGGTGGCCGGGGGCATGGCGCTGCAGCGCTCGGTCGCCGAGCGCTGGAAAGAAGTGACGGGCAAGCCCATCATCGAGGGCTACGGCCTCACCGAGGCCTCGCCCATCGTGTGCGCGAACCCCTACGACCTGGAGGAGTTCAACGCCAGCATCGGGCTGCCGGTGCCGTCCACCGATTGCTCGATACAGGACGACGAGGGCAACCTGCTGCCGGTGGGCGAGGTGGGCGAGCTGTGCGTGCGCGGCCCGCAGGTGATGAAGGGTTACTGGAACCGCCCCGAGGAGACCGCGCGCATGATCTCGGCGGAGGGCTGGCTGCGCACCGGCGACATGGCGACGATGGACGAGCAGGGCTTCGTGCGCATCGTCGACCGCAAGAAGGACATGATCAACGTCTCCGGCTTCAACGTGTACCCCAACGAGATCGAGGACGTGGTCGCGGGCCATCCGGACGTGCTCGAGGTGGGCGCCATCGGCGTGGTGGACGAGGACTCGGGCGAGGCGGTCAAGGTCGTGGTCGTGCGCAAGAGCACCACGCTCACCCCCGAGGTGCTGCGCGCCCATTGCCGCAAGCAGCTCACGGGCTACAAGGTGCCCAAGCACGTCGAGTTCGCCGAGGAGCTGCCCAAGAGCAACGTCGGAAAGATCCTGCGCCGCGAGCTGCGCGAGCTCTACGGAGAGGCGAAGACCTCCGCCGCGGAGCAGAAGGCGGACACCCGCCGGGCAGGTTGAACCCGTAGGTGGGCTGAGCGTAGCGAAGCCCACCAAAGAAGCGAACCCGGGGTCATTCCGACCATGACAACCATCACCGACTACCGCTTCGGGCACATCCGCGTCGACGAGGACGCCTACGACCGGGACGTCGTGATCTATTCGGACCGCGTGGACGGGCCGTGGTGGCGCAAGGAGGGGCACCGGCTCGATGCCCATGATCTCGAAGAGGTGTTTGCCGCCAGGCCGAGGGTGCTGATCGTAGGCACCGGCTACTATGGCAACATGAAGGTGCCCGAGGAGACGCGGCGCAGCATCGAGTCCCGCGGCATCGAGCTGCACGTCGTGCGCACGCCCGAGGCCGTCGACCTCTTCAACACCATGCGCGAGGCGGCGGACGTGGTCGCCGCGCTGCACCTCACCTGCTGAGCCGCCGTAGAAGGAGCGGGCGCCGGCCGTAAGCGCACAATCGTTCGCCGTAGAAGGAGCGATCTTGAGACCGCGACCGCGCCGCGCGCGCTTTCGGCTCAAAGCAGCCCACTACACGGGCTCGTAGCCCTCCATCTTCCTCAAGAGTCTCTCTTCCACGGCGTTGCGCCGCGCTCTGAGGCCGGCCGCGTCCTCCGCGGGACTTTCTTGCTGCCGGTGGCGAAGTTCCTCGGTGAGCCCGGCATACTCCTGGCACAGAGAGCTGAACTCCTCGTCCGCCGCGATCAGCGATTGGACGGCTTCCTCGTTCTCGGGAAACCGCTCCAGCAGGCTGCGTATTCTCTCAACCATGGTCGTCTCCTCCGCTTGTTCTTGAATTATAGGACGACCATGCCGCGCTGGACTCCTCCAGAAAGGCAGGGAACGGAGGGCGCGCCCTTTTGCCGCGCCCTGGGAGCATGCAGTTCGGGGCCAGT
>CAZPFD010000237.1:0-6207 GCA_964585725.1 uncultured Ectothiorhodospiraceae bacterium
AAGGTGCGCTCGGTGTCGCCGGGAACCCTGGGCGGGAAGAGGCGCCGGAGGGGCCCTTCGGAGATCACACCGGCTATTACAACGAGGTGGAGCGCTTTCCGGTCTTCACCCTCGCGCGTATCACCCACCGCCGCGATCCCATCTACCACAGCACCTACACCGGCCGCCCCCCGGACGAGCCCGCGGTGCTCGGGCTCGCGCTGAACGAGATCTTCGTGCCCCTCCTCCAGAAGCAGTTCCCCGAGATCGCGGACTTCTACCTGCCGCCCGAGGGCTGCTCGTACCGCCTGGCCGTGGTCTCCCTGCGCAAGGAGTACCCGGGACACGCGAAGCGCGTGATGTTCGGCGTGTGGTCGTTTCTGCGCCAGTTCATGTACACCAAGCTCGTCATCGTCACCGACGACGACATCGACGTGCGCGACTGGCGGGACGTGATCTGGGCCCTCACCACCCGGGTCGACCCGCGCCGCGACACCGTCATCGTCGACCACACCCCCATCGACTACCTCGACTTCGCCTCGCCGGTCTCGGGGCTGGGGGCCAAGATGGGCATCGACGCCACCCACAAATGGCCCGGGGAGACGCAGCGGCCGTGGGGCCGGCCCATCGCCATGAGCGAGGCGGTCAAGCGCCGCGTGGACGCCATCTGGGCGGAGCTCGATCTGACCCCGCGCCCGCCCTGAAGGCGCTTCCGGCGCCTTGCGGATACCTTTATACTATTTGGTTTCTTGGCAGGCGTTTCTGGTGCACACGAGATGAAAGCGGACATTCACCCCCCATACGGCGACGTCACCGTGACCTGCACGTGCGGCAACTCGTTCAAGACCCGTTCCACGCACACGGGCGAGCTGCACGTGGAGGTGTGCTCGGCCTGCCATCCGTTCTACACCGGCCAGCAGAAAATCATGGACACCGCCGGGCGCGTGGACAAGTTCCGGCGCAAGTACGGACTGCGCTGAGCCGGTCGCAGTTTCTCGCAGTTCGCGAAGGGCGCGCGGTAACCCACCGCAGGCGCTGCGCCGGTGCCCGCCCCTGCCGTTCCTTCCGCTGGCTCAGCCGCTACCTGCCCCAGGAGCGCCCGACCTGTGGATAATACTGTGGATAAGCTATGGATAGATTGTGGAACAGCCCCCGCGCGGGAAGGCTTCAGGTACCACCACAAGCTTATATTGATTAATAAAATCATAACGTTACGATTCAGCGATGGGTGCACCGCCGTGCTCTCGGACACCGCTTGTCGCTGCGCCAGAGCTTGTGCATAATCATTCGGCGGCAAGGGAACTTCGGCCGGTGGAGACGGTCATAGGCAGTGAGCGCCGAGAGGCGCTCCCCGCTCCTCCTCCCTGGGCGGGAACCCCTCCCGGCTTCCCCAGCCGGGACCTGTCTGACCCCGGCTTTATCCTTCCCCCCGATTGCAAAGCCGGGGTTTTTTTTGTCTTGCGCGAGCGTGGTCACCGTAGCTCGCGGATGAGAACTCTCCCGAACCTCGACCGCAGCCGCGGGGCGCCAAGTTGACCATTCACACAGCGCTGTGGTAAGAAACGGGCCGCTCGCGCCGAGAGCGTTCGAGCGGTTCAGGGCGCATCCATAACAATACGCTCAACCGGTTTCTCGCACCGCGCCGCTCCCCCTCCCGCTGCAAGGACACAGAAGGAAGGCCGGCTTTGACCACCATCAAGAACTTCGCCGTGGCGCTCTGCCTGACTCTGCTACTCATCCCGGCGGCCGCCCGCGCCGCCGGTGACGCGGAGGCGGGCAAGACCAAATCGCAGGTGTGCGCCGCGTGCCACGGCCCGGATGGCAACAGCACCGACGCCCAGTGGCCGAAGCTGGCCGAGCAGCATGCCAGCTACACGGTGAAGCAGCTCATGGACTTCAAAGACGGCGAAGAGCGAACGAACGAGGTCATGGCCGGGATGGTGGCCAACCTCGGCCCCCAGGACATGGAGGATCTGGGCGCCTACTACGCTCAGCAAGCGCGCCAGGGTGCGTACGCGGACAAGGCGTACGTGGAGCTCGGCCAGAGAATCTACCGTGCGGGCGACGCCGAGTCCGGACTCCCCGCCTGCATGGGCTGCCACGGGCCCACGGGCAGCGGCAATCCGATGGCAGTGTACCCGAGCCTGTGGGGACAGCATGCAGAGTACACGGCGATGCAGCTGCGCGCCTTCCGCTCGGGCGAGCGGCGCAACGACCCGAACGCGATGATGCGCGATGTCGCGAAGCTGATGACGGACGAGCAGATCAAGGCGGTCTCGGAGTACATCGCCGGCCTGCACGCGCAGTGGCCCGAGTAGGCGCCGGGCCGGCACCGCTCCGGCCGCTCAGCGTACGTGCAGACCATCAAGATATGCCCGCTCCGCGCCGATCTCCCTGACTCGATACGGAACTTGCCCGGGCGCCGGCACTCGAAGCGATTAGGCCGGCACTCCAAGCCCTTCCGTGTCCCGCCCGGCACGCGCGGTGATTCGGTACAACGGGAGACACACTCCATGACCCTCAGAAGCTCCGTTGTTTGGCTCGCCTTGTTCCTGGCGGGAAGCGCATTCGGCAGCCCGGCGATGGCCGCGCAGCACGGCGAATTCGATATCGCCGGCAAATACGAGCGCGTGCAACCGCCCCAGCCCACGCAGACGGAGCAGGATGTGGAGGTGCTGGACGTCTTCTGGTACGGCTGCCCGCACTGTTTCAACTTCCTGCCGCACATGGAGCGCTGGGAGGAGAACAAGCCCGAGTACGCGGGCGTGCGGCGCATGCCGGCCGTGTTCCGGCAGAGCTGGGCGGTGCACGCCAAGGCCTACTACACGGCCAAGCTGCTCGGGGTGGAGGAAAAGATTCACCGGCCCCTGTTCGAGGAGATCCACGAGAAGGGCCGGCGCATGGACAACAAGGCGGACTTGATGGCGTTCTTCGCGCGCTTCGGCGTCAGTGAAGAGGATTTCCTGGAGACCTTCGATTCCTTCGCCGTGGACTCGAACGTCCAGCGCGCGATCACCATGCAGGACCGCTACGGCGTGATGGGCACGCCGACGGTGATCGTGAACGGCAAGTATCGGGTGAGCGGCAGCCTGGCGGGCTCGTATCCGGACATGATTCGGGTGATCGACGAGCTGGTGCGGCGCGAGCACGAAGCCACGACGGCGTCCTCCGAGTAGATACGCCGCGTTGCCCTCCGGCCAAGCCGCTTCTTAACACGAAGGACACGAAGATCACGAAGAACACATGAAATGAATCCGGAATCCGCCCAGTGATACTCGGTCTCGCCTGGAATGTTGCGACACAGAGGCAGGGAGGGGACGGATCTCGTGTGCCCACCGAAGCCGCGGGGATTTGAAGACATGAAGCTTTCTTCGTGTGCTTCGTGTCTCCTTCGTGATCTTCGTGTTAAAAGAGCGGCCTGTCTGACGTAGCGGCTACACTTCGACGGGGGTGTCGGGCAGGTTGCCCCACTCCGACCAGGCGCCGGGATAGCCGCGCAGCCTCGGGAAACCGAGCGCCTTGAGCACCACGTACGTATGCGACGAGCGGTGGTGCGTCTGGCAGTAGGTCACGACCTCCTTGTCGGGAGTGACGCCGCGCTCGTCGAGAAGCGCCCGCAGCTCCGCCTCCGGCCTGAGCCGCAGGTTGCGGCTCTGGTCCATGGCCAGCACCCAGTCCAGGTTGACCGCGCCCGGGATATGCCCGCCGCGCCGCGCGCGAATGCTTTCCCCCCGGTACTCCTGGGGCGTACGGGTGTCCAGCAGCACCATGTCGGCATCGTCGAGCCGGGCGAGGATGTAATCCTTTTCGGCCCGGTGATCAGCGCCGATGTGCACGGTGTACGCCGAGGCGTCATGCATTGCCGGCTCGTTGCTCACCGGATGTCCCTCGTTGGCCCATGCGTGCAGCCCTCCGTTCAGCAACGAGTGCCCCCCATGCCCGAGCACGTCGAGGGTCCACAGCAGGCGCGCCGCCTTGCCGCCGCCCTCGTCGTCGTAGGCGACGACCTGACGTTCGGGGGTGAGCCCGATCCCGGACAGGACGCGCGCGAGCGCCTCGGCGTCGGGCAGGAGTCCACCCACGGGCGGACGACTGGCGACGATGGCGCTGTAGTCGAGATGAACCGCGCCCGGCACGTGCACGGCCGCGTACACCTCCGGACGACACAGATCCACCACGAGCAGCTCGCGCGCCCCCAGGCGCTCGCGAAGCTGCTCCGGCTCCACGATGAGAGGCAGCACGGTTGCGTTCATGCGTCGCCGGCTATCTCCACCACCGTGCGTCCCGTGGCCTTGCCTCCGATGAGATCTCCGAAGACCTCGGGCAGCTCGTCCAGATGCACCGTTTGCGTCACGATCCGGTCCAGGTGCCGCGGCTTCAGATCGCTCGCCAGCCGATTCCACACGCGTATGCGCCGCTCGTGGGGCACGTACACGGAGTTGATGCCGAGCAGGCTGACGCCGCGCAGGATGAAGGGCAGCACGGTGGTGTTGAGCTCGATGCCGCCGGCGTTCCCGATGGCGGCGATGTTGCCGTTGGGCACTACCGTGCGGGTCAGCCACCCGAGCATCTTGCCCCCCACGTTGTCCACCGCGCCTCCCC
Source organism: uncultured Ectothiorhodospiraceae bacterium (assembly GCA_964585725.1). Lineage (GTDB taxonomy): Bacteria > Pseudomonadota > Gammaproteobacteria > HK1 > HK1 > CAZPFD01. The sequence goes on from CAZPFD010000237.1 coordinate 4,582, forward strand.
AGCGGCCCTTCTCCAAGGGGCGCTCGCCCATCTCCAGACCGTCGCGCAGCACGATCTCCGCGGCGCCGAGCTCCTTCAGGTAGCCTTCGGCCTCCTGCTTGCCGGTCAGAGCGGCCACGTGGAACCCCAGCGCCGCGTACATGTCGATGGCCAGGCTGCCGACCCCACCGGTGGCCCCGGTGATCATGATCGGACCCAGGTCGGGCGTCTGCCCGTTCTCCTCCATGCGCTGCACCGCCAGCGCGGCCGTGAAGCCCGCGGTGCCGAGGGCCATGGCCTCGTACAGGCTCAGGCCCTCGGGCAGAGGCACGATCCAGTCGCCCGGCACGCGCACGTACTCGGCGTAGCCGCCGTCGTGGTCCTCGCTCATGCCGTAGCCCGTGACCAGCACCGGGTCGCCTTCCTTGTAGCGCGGGTCCTCGGACGAGTGGACGCGGCCGGCGACGTCGATGCCGCCGACCATCGGCATGCGGCGCATGATCTTGGCCTTGCCGGTGGCAGCCAGGGCGTCCTTGTAGTTGACGTCGGAGTACGCGGCGCGGATGACGACCTCACCCGCGTCGAGGGCTTCGAGCTCCACCTCCTCGATGCGTCCCTGGGCCTTGCCGTCTTCCTCGTGGACCCGATAGGCGCGAAAGGCTGCCATGATCGTCTCCTCCTCCTGGCGGTTTCGGGCCATTTTACGTTACCTGGTCCCTGCGAACCTCAGTCCTGCCGAGCGGGGCGGGCTGACCCGCCGGCCGATAGCTGCGTTTCAGGGGTAATTCAGGTTACGTTATCCGCCTCAGCCGGTTCCGGTACCAGGCGACATCGGAACCGATGCGCCGATCTCGGCGAGGAGGTGTCCCATGCGCATGATCGCCGACGAGCACCGCGATTTCGACGCGATCTACCGGCAGTTCGACTGGAACATCCCGGAGCACTACAACATCGGCGTCGACGTGTGCGATCGCCACACCCGCGTGGCGGAGCAGGTCGCGCTCTACTGGGAGAACGCCGCGGGCGAACGCCGAACCCTCACCTTCGGTCAGCTCAAGGAGCTCTCCGATCGGTTCGCGAACGCCCTGCGACACCTCGGGGTCGAGCGCGGAGACCGCGTGGGCATCGTGCTGGCGCAGCGTCCTGAGACCGCCATCGCCCACATCGCCACCTACAAGCTCGGCGCCGTCGCTCTCCCGCTGTCGGTGCTGTTCGGGTCCGACGCCCTCGAGTACCGACTGCGCGACAGCGGGGCCAAGGTGGTGATCACGGACGGCGAGCGGGCGCCGCGCATCGGCGGGATACGCGAGCGCTGCGAAGCGCTCGCCCACGTCGTCGTATGCGGCGACGAAGGAGGCGATGCGCGCTTCCGGGAGCTCGTCGAGGGGGGCTCGGCCCGGCTCGAGCCGGTGCGCACGCGGGCCGACGACCCGGCGCTGCTCATCTACACCTCCGGCACCACGGGCCCGCCCAAGGGCGCACTCAACCCGCACCGCTGCCTGCTCGGCAACCTTCCGGGCTTCGAGCTCTCGCAGAACTTCTTTCCGCGCGAGGGCGATCTCATGTGGACGCCCGCCGACTGGGCCTGGACCGGCGGGCTGCTCGACGGGCTGCTGCCGGCTCTGCACTACGGCGTGCCCGTGCTCG
>CAZPFD010000238.1:0-6191 GCA_964585725.1 uncultured Ectothiorhodospiraceae bacterium
GCGAGATCTGCTATCTGCAGTCCGACACCGACGAGTACTGTCTCGACGATTCGGGGATGTCTCTTTGCGAGCAGAGATCCCTCTGCTGCGAGGATGCCGACGGCGACGGCGTCTACGAAAACTGCATGACGTCGGTGGACGAAATGTGCACGGATCCGGCCATACTCGTGACGGCCTCCTGCCGCACCTTCTCGAGCGAGTGGATCTTCAATATCGGTGATTTCGTGGGCACCTTGTGGCCCATCGCGAGCACGGGTGCCTACAACATCAACATCCGGCTATATCCGCTCTGAAGAGACGAGCTTTCCGGCGCTCAGCTCCCGCCGTCCAGCCAGAAGCGCCCGCTCGCCAGCGTGTCGGCGAGCGGGCCTTCGAACCAGCCGGCGCACGCGGCGAGCAGCAGTGCCGACGCTGCAAGAGCGCAAGTTCCGAACGGATGAGTTCTGCCCATCGGGTTTCTCCACTTCAGAAGACGCCCATGAAGATCGCCCCCAGGTAGCCCCCACTGGTGGCGGTCAGCCCGATGCCGAGGAAAAGCAGCCACTTGAGGCGCGTGCGCACGCCCGCGGCCATCAGCCCCAGGCCTACGACCAGGGTGTAGGCGGCGGACATCGTCGTGAGGCCGTCGGTCACGCCCGACGCGGCGGTGTCCGGATCGGCGCCTTCCCGATAGCGCATGGATGCAGCCTTCCTCCCTAGCTTGACAGGCCGGCCTTGCGCAAGCCCTCGCGGATGTGCTCGTTGGCGGCCGTATCGCGGTACGGCTGCCAGCTCGCGCGCCTCGCCACGAAACCGGGCTGCGCGCGCTCGCACGCCTCGACCGCCGCCCTCGCCTCCTCCCTTCTGCCCAGGTGGCCGAGACAAACCGCCATCATGTAATGCGCCTGCGCATACCCGGGATGACGCTGCGCCGCGCGCCGCGCCCACGAAAGCGCCTCCTCGTAGCGCCTCGCGTTCACGTACGCGCGCGCGAGAAAGCACATGTACATGTGCACGTGCGGATCCTGGGGGTTGAGCGCCAGCGCGCGCTCGAGCTGCGGAATGCCCTCCCGCGAGCGACCCGTGACATCGAGCTTGTTACCGAGCGCGAGGCACACGTAGGCGTCGTTGGGATTCAGGCGGTGCGCGTGCTCGGTCTCCGCAATCGCCGCCTCGTGCTGGTTGTCCCAAAGATACGCGGTGCCGAGGACGAGGTGCGCTAGATACGACGATTCATCTAGCGCCACCGCGCGCCGGGCGGCAGCGAAGGCCTTCTCCACCACGGGCGCCCGTTCCTGCGCCACCTCTAGGAGCAGATCCCGCTCGTGGCTCAACGCCAACCCCGCCCACGCCTGGCAGTAGCGCGGGTCCAGATCGACGGCGCGTTGGAAGCACTCGCGCGCGCGGGCGGTTCCCTGCGGCGTGAGCTCGTTTATCGCCACCATGCCCTGAAGGTACAGATCCCAGGCCGTGAGGCTCTCGGTGCGCTTGTTCACGCTGCGCCCGTATTCGGCACGCTCGAGCTCAGGGACCAAGGTCGTGGCGATGCGCTGGGCGATCTCGTCCTGGATATCGAAGACATCCTCGAGCCGCCGGTCGAAGCGCTGCGCCCAGACGTGGTGCCCGAGGCCGGCGTCGACGAGCTCCGCGGTGATGCGGAGCCGGTCGCCGCGCTTGCGCACGCCGCCCTCGAGGACGTAGCGTGAGCCGAGCTCTGCCGCCACTTGGCGCACGTCCATCGAGCGCCCTTTGTATGCAAAGCTAGAGTTGCGCGCGACGACGGGAAAAGAGCGCCACAGGCAAAGGGCCGTGATGATATCCTCCGTCAGACCGTCGGCGAAATACTCCTGCGCCGGGTCGCCGCTCGTGTTGTGAAAGGGCAGCACTGCGATGGTGGGCCGCTCCTCCAGAGCCGGGGGCGAGCCCGGTATCGGCATCGCGTCGTGCGGCGCCTCGAGCCGCGCCCGGTAGACCCGCACCGGTCGGTCGATGTTCTTGACCCACTGCTCTCCCGTGTACTCGAACGGTAGCGGCAATCTACCACCGATGGCATCATAGACAGTGCCGGAGATACAGATGCCGCCGGGCTCGGCGAGGCTCTCCAGGCGTGCGGCCACGTTGACGCCGTCGCCGTAGATGTCCCCGCGGTCCTCGATCACGTCACCGAGATTCACGCCGATGCGAAAGCGCACCCGCCGCGCCTCAGGTAGCGCCGCGTTGCTCGCGGCCAGCTCGCGCTGCACCGCCTCCGCGCAGACGACCGCATCGACCGCGGCGGCGAAGCGCACGAGGACGGCGTCGCCGGCGTAATGCACCACTTGACCGCCGTGGCCGTGAGCGACGGCGGCGAGGCGATCGAGATGTTCCCGCAGGGTCAGGTGCGTGAGGTCCTCGTCCCGGCCCGTGAGACGGCTGTAGCCGGCCACGTCGGCATGAAGTATGGCGGCGAGTTTGCGCGGCAGTCGTTCGGGGTCCACGGCCTGCTCTCCCGGGCGGCCCGCGAGCGGGCGAAGAGCTCGCGCATCATTCTAGCGCCCTCCGGCGATACGGTCCTCTCGGGACCCGATTGCCGTTAACATGGGGTGCAGGGAGGAGCACTTATGAAACGTACCATCGACCGCACGAACCTGGAAGTGTTCGCCGTCGGCCTCGGCGCCATGCCGCTCTCCATCAGCGATCGCCCCGACGAGCCGCGGGCGCGCGAGGTGCTGGCCGCCGCGCTCGAGGCGGGCGTGAGCTTCATCGATACCGCCGACTGCTATTGCATCGACGACGACGATTTCGGCCACAACGAGCGCCTCATCGCGGGGGTGCTGCGCGAATGGGACCGCACCGACGACGTGGTCGTGGCCACCAAGGGCGGCCTCACGCGCCCGCGGGGAGACTGGGTCACCAACGGCCGGCCCGCGCACCTGCGCGCGGCGTGCGAGGCCAGCCTGAAGCGTCTGGGCCTCGAGCGGATCCGGCTCTACCAGTTCCACGCCCCGGACCCCGACGTGCCTTTCGAGGACTCCGTGGGCGAGCTGGCCAAGCTCAGGGACGAGGGCAAGATCGAGCACGTCGGCCTCTCCAACGTGGGCGAGGATCACGTGCGCCGCGCCCAGGCCATCGTGCCCATCGCCTCGGTCCAGAACCGCTGCAACATCCTGGAGAAGCACGACGTGAGCGGCGGGTTCGTGGATTTCTGCGCCGCCCAGGGCATCACCTACATCCCGTACTCGCCGGTGGGCGGGCACAGCGGGCACGTGCGCCTGGGCGACATCGAAGCGCTGAACGAGGTCGCCGACCGCCACGAGACCACCGGATACTGCGTCGCCCTGGCGTGGCTCCTCGCCCAGGGCGAGCACGTCATCCCCATCCCCGGCGCGAGCCGCCCCGAGAGCATCCGCGCCAGCGCCGGCACCCTTTTCGTCGAGCTCGACGCGGAGGATCTCGAGCGCCTGGACGCCATCCCCGACTGGACGTAGCTCCGTGCACGCGCGCGTGGAAGACTGGTACACCGTGGAGCCGCTCGCGGACGGGGTGACGCACATCACGGAGCCGCACATCCACCCGTTCTACCGCTGCAACATCTGGCACGTGCGCGGGCGCGATGGTGATCTCCTCATCGACTCGGGGATGGGCGTGGTGAGCCTGCGCGAGCACATCGCCCTGGTGCGCGAACGCCCGCTGCTCGCCCTCGCCAGCCACACGCACTTCGACCACATCGGCAACCACCACGAGTTCGCGGAGCGTGCGGTGCATCGGGCGGAGACCGGGATCATGGCGGCGCCGACGCGCGAGGCGACCCTCGCCGACGTGTTCGTGCGCGACGACATCTTCACGCTGATGCCGCCCGGCGAATACCGCTCGGAGACGTACACGGTCACCCCCGCGCCCGCGACGCGTGTGCTCGACGACGGCGACGTGGTGGATCTGGGCGATCGGCACTTCGAGGTGCTGCACCTGCCCGGGCACTCCCCGGGCTCCATCGCGCTGTGGGAGGCGGCCACCGGGATCCTGTTCTCGGGGGACGTGGTCTACGACGGCGAGCTCATCGACGACGCCTACCACTCGGTGGTCGACGATTACGTGGCGAGCATGGAGCGCGTGCGCGCCCTGCCGGCGCGCACCGTGCACGGCGGACATTTCCCGAGCTTCGGAGGCGAGCGCCTGCGCGAGCTGTGCGACGAGTACATCGCCGGCAAGCGCCGCCCGGGCTGCCCCTAGCGAGTCCCCTCCGCCTTCTCGAGCACGCGCTGCGCCATGCGGATGGAGGCGGCATCGATCATGCGCCCTTCCAGGGTGACGGCGCCGCGGCCTTCGCGCTCGGCCCGGCGCAGGGCCTCGGTCACCCGCCGCGCCCACTCGATCTCCTTGTCGCTGGGGCTGAAGATGCGGTTCGCGATCTCGACCTGCGAGGGATGGATGGCCCATTTGCCCTCGTAGCCGAGGGCGGCCGCACGCCGCGCGGCCGCCGCGTAGCCTTCGGCGTCGTCGATGTCGCCGAAGGGACCGTCCACCGGCCGCAGCCCTTGCGCGCGGCAGGCCGCGGCGATGCGCGACAGGGGGTAGTGCCACATGTCGCCGGGGTAGTCCGGGTTGACGCCGCCGATGACGTCCACGCGCGCGGCGAGCGACGCCGCGTAGTCCCCTGCCCCGAAGGTAATGGCCTCGAGCCGCCCGCCCGACTGCGCGATGGCTTCCACATTGGTGAGCCCGAGGGCGGTTTCCACGAGCACCTCGAAGCCCAGGCGCCGCTCCCGGCGCTTGGCGCGCTCGATCTGAGTCACGAGCACGTCCACGGCGTACACGTCCGCCGCCACCCCCACCTTGGGGATGACCAGCATGTCCAGGCGCGGGCACCGCTCCACCACCTCGACCACGTCCCGGTACATGTACTCGGTGTCGAGGCCGTTGATGCGCACGCTCACCGTCTTCGAGCCCCAGTCGAGATCGTTGAGCGCCTCGATGATGTTGCGGCGCGCGGCCTCCTTCTGATCGGGGGCGACCGCGTCCTCCAGATCCAGTAGCACCACGTCGGCGGCCGAGGCCGCCGCCTTCTCCATGAAGCGCGGGAACGAGCCCGGGAGCGTCAGCTCCGAGCGCTGGAGCCTGTTTTTCATCGTCTCACTCAGTCCCCTTTGAAGCTGCCGCCGGCCTCCACCGCCACTGCTCCCTCGGGCGTGAGCGCGGCCAGCCGGAAGCCGTTGCCGTTTGCCTCGGGCCCGCCGGTCAGCTCGATGGGCGCGGTATCGAAGAGGGGCCGCCGGGCGCGGAAATGAAACTGGGCCACGGCCCGGTCGCCCGCATGCTCGCGAACGAGCTCGAGCAGCCAGGTCGCCACCAGCGGCCCGTGCACCACCAGCCCCGGATAGCCCTCCACCTCGGTGGCGTAGGTGCGGTCGTAGTGGATGCGGTGCCCGTTGAAGGTGAGCGCCGAGTAGCGGAACAGCATCGCCGGATCGGGCTCGATGCGCCGCCGCCAGGGGCCGGCCGCGACCTCGCCGGCGGCGCGCGCGGCATCGATGGCGGCCCCCTCGCCTACGTACGCCAGATCCTGCTCCTCCTCGAGCGCGAGGCCCGCCGCGCCGTGATAGGCGCGGCGCACGGTGACGAAGATCAGCGGACCGCTGCGGCCCGTCTTCTCGACGACGCCGGTGATCTCCGAGGTGCAGCGCACGCGCTCGCCCACGCGCAGCGGCGCGTGGAACGTGCAGCGCGCGCCGGCGAACGTGCGCCGGGGCAAGGTCACCGGGGGCAGGAATCCGCCGCGCCGGGGGTGGCCGTCGGGGCCGAGCTGCGAGGCGCGCACCTTGGGCGTGAAATACACCCAGTGCCACAGGGGCGGAAGCGGATCGCCCGCGGCCGGCGGCGGGTCGTCCCGATCCAGGGTCGCGCTGATGCCCGCCACCGGCTGGGGGGCGAGCACTTCCTCCGCGGTCTCCATGCGCCCGATCCAGCGGGTGAGCGGAGCATCATCGGGTGGCGGTGGCATCGCGCGCGCCTCCCCGGCTCTCAGTACGAGCGCGGCAGGCCGAGCACGTGCTCGGCGATGTAGGAGAGGATCAGGTTCGTGGACACGGGCGCGATCCGGTAGAGCCGCGTCTCGCGGAACTTGCGCTCCACGTCGTACTCCTCGGCGAAGCCGTAGCCGCCGTGGGTCTGGAGGCAGGCATTGGCCGCCTCCCATGATGCGTCGGCGGCCAGCAGTTTGGCCAGATTGGCTTCCT
>CAZPFD010000239.1:0-6182 GCA_964585725.1 uncultured Ectothiorhodospiraceae bacterium
GCGGTGCCCGGGACGGGATTGAACCGATACGGCGCGGTCGGCCTGAACCCCAGGGCGCCTCGCCCCAGTCGCCCTCGGACTGCGCCTGCACCAGTCGAGTGGTCATCTTCGTCCGCGATACATCCAACGCCCGGGCTCCGTCGCGTCCACCGCACGCTGCACGCGAGGGAAGCGCAGCCCCTCGGGCTGGGGGGCGGCCGGCTGGAACGCGTTCTCGGGCGGCATGCGGTTCCTCCAATTCCATGTCCGACCCACCGGAAGCCATTGTCTCACGCGTACGACGCAATGAGTTCTTGTGCTTCCTCGATCGATTCGACCGGCTTCATGGCTGCAGCGCCTAATTTAGAACAAACCCCAGCGGCCCTGTAATGAAAATCCCAAGCAGCGGACCCTGATCAACCATCTGGCGGCTATACAGTGACCTCCAATTCGGACTGGCCGCGATCCAGACCCATAGCATCCAGAATTGCCCTCTTCTGGTCCAAACTCACAGCTATCTCTTCCTCCAAAAGTACATCGACGAGTGTCTCCATCGCTAATCCCCACTCGTTATGGTCGTAGATATCGGCTCTAATGCGCTCAGCGTCCTCAGGCGACAACAGTGATCTTGAGAGTTCAAAGGCCTTCTCAGACAGCTTGCGGCACCTGCGGGCTCGTGATCTCAAGGGAAAGGTACCAGGTGCAACATGATCTGTGTGTTCGGGGCCCAGCGATCCTGCATGCTCGCCTTCATCAGCTTCTCGAGAGCCTGTGCACGCTCCTCGGACGAAAGCTGCCCGAGGGCTTCGCAGGCCCGATAGAAGCGCCCGAGCTCGCCGCCGTTGTCGGCCAGCAGGCGCTCGAAGACGGGGACCAGCTCGTGGTAGGTGGCCACCGAGGCGAGCTTGGCGTTGTTGAGATCCTCGGCGAACCAGCGGTCGTAGCTCGGCCCGCCCGTCCAGCCGGAACGCAGCTGCACGTAGTCCGCGCGCAGCGCCTGGAAGATCTCCGCTTTCCGGCGGCGCTTTTGCGCGTCGTCCGTGTCGCTCTCGTACAGGCGCTCCAACTGTGTGCGCGCACGCGACACCAGGTCGAGGAACTCCGCCTCGCGCGCCTCGGCCGCGGCGAAGCCTGTTCGCTCTCCAGCCGAGCCCTGCGATTCGAGCCAGCGCTTCACGCCCTCGCGCTCCACCGCCATGGCGAAGCCTTCGTTGAATGCGGAGTCTCCCGGCACGTAGAGCCGTTCGTGGGCGAGCTCGTGGAAGATCACCCCGGCGATGGCGTAATCGGGCAAGATCAGGATCGTATTCGGAATCGGATCGTCGAACCAGCCGAGGGTGGAGTAGGCGCGCACGCCGTTCACCGTGACGTCGTGGCCCGAGCGGCTCAGCTCGTCGGCGTAGGTCTCGGCGCGCCCGCGATCGTAGAAGCCGCGATAGCTCACGCAGCCCACGATGGGGAAGCACCACTGCTTGGGCGTGAGCGAGAACTCGGGCGCGGCCACCACCGTCCACACCACATAAGGGCGATCCACGTCGACGTAGCTGCGATAGCTGCCGGTGTCGGGGAGCTCGAGCTCGCCGATGGCGAAGGCGCGGATGCCGGCCACCGTCTCCAGGCGATGCTTCAAGGTCTGGGGAGTGTCCGGGTCGCGCAGCACCTCGTCGATGGGCTGGCGCGCCGCCATCAAGCTCAGATGCCCTTTGACCGAATGGGCATAGTAGGCGAGGTTGGAGCATGCGCTCTGGAGGAGCGCGAGGGATGCAACGCCCAACAACCAACGCGCTCTCACAGCAGGGGTTCCAGATGCGGCCACACATTGGCCAGGATGCGGGGCTGCGCTTCCGCGCGCGGGTGGATGCCGTCGGGCTGCATCAGCTCCGGATCGGTGGCGACGCCCTCGAGGAGGAAGGGCGCCAGCGCCACGCCGGCCTCCTCGGCCAGCTCGCGATACATCTTCGCGAAGGTCTCCGTGTAGCGCGGCCCGTAGTTGGGCGGCAGGCGCATACCTGCCAGCAGGGCGGCAATGTCTCGGTCTCGAAGCGTTTCGAGAATGGCGGCGAGATGGCGCCGGGTCTCGGCCAGCGGGATCCCGCGCAGGCCATCGTTGCCCCCGAGCTCGACGATGACCACGTCGGGCTGGTGTCGGTCAAGGGCGGCCGCGAGGCGCGCGCGCGCACCGTGGGTCGTCTCCCCGCTGATGCTGGCGTTCACCACCCGGTAGGCGGGGTGGGTGCGCTCGAGGCGCTCGGCGAGCAGGCTCACCCAGCCGCGCTCGCGCTCGAAGCCGTAGCCCGTGCTCAGGCTGTCGCCGAGCACCATGAGCGTGCGCTCCTGGGCATGCGCGCTGACCGCAAGCATCGCGCCCAGCAGCGCGCACAGCCAGCGCGCCGCCGCCGCGCGCGGTCCCCGGTGGAGGCGGGGCTTCGATGTCTTCGTCAATTCTGGCCCTTTCGTTCGGGTACGATGTCACGGTATAGACTACCGTCGCAACAAATTAATTCGAATGATTTTTCGGGAAGCATACCGCCCCCCGGGGCCGCGAATGGAAAGGCAAGTGGGTGAGACGCGAAACGGACATCGCCACCGGTGAGCTGGCGCACGAGGGCGGCGCCCATCACGATGCGGGCGCGCCGTCGCAGCGCGAGGCGAGCGGCCCCCTCGTGCGGGCCGTCGACCTCGGGAAGCGGGTGCGAAGCCCCGACGGAGAGCTCGACATCCTCCGTGACGTGAACCTCGCCATCTGGCCCGGCGAGAGCGTGGCCGTTGTCGGCGCTTCGGGGTCGGGGAAGTCCACCCTGCTCGGGCTGCTCGCGGGTCTGGATGCACCCACCCGCGGGCGGGTGTGGCTGGACGGGCACGAGCTCGGCCGGCTGACCGAAGACGAGCGCGCAGTGCTGCGCGCCGGGCGGGTGGGGTTCGTGTTCCAGGCGTTCCATCTGCTGCCCAGCCTGACCGCCCTCGAGAACGTCATGCTGCCTCTGGAGCTGGCTGACGCCGGGGACGCGCGCGAGCGAGCTCGCGCCACCCTCGACCGCGTCGGGCTTACAGCCAGACTGAATCACTATCCGCGCCAGCTCTCGGGAGGCGAGCAGCAGCGCGTGGCCATTGCGCGCGCCTTCGCCGCCGCCCCGCGGCTGCTGTTCGCCGACGAGCCGACCGGGAATCTGGATCGCGACACCGGCCGGCGCATCGGTGAGCTGCTGTTCGCACTGAACCGCGAGCACCAGACCACCCTCGTGCTCGTGACCCACGACACCCGCCTGGCGGATCCCTGCGATCGGCTGTTCGAGCTGGACGCCGGTCGTCTTCGAGAGAGCAGAAGCACCGCTTGAAATCCAGCGTCTCCTTCGGCCCCGCCGCGCCCCACGGCCGCGGGCACACCATCGGGCTGGCACTGCGCCTGCTGCGACGCGACTGGCGCGCGGGCGAGCTGCACGTGCTGGTCGCAGCGCTGGTCATCGCGGTCGGCAGTATCAGCAGCGTGGGCTTCGTGACCGAGCGCGTCGAGCGCGCCATGCGCCTGCAAGCCAACGAGATGCTGGCCGCGGACCTGGCGGTGAGCGCGAGCACGCCCATCGACGATGCCATCCGCGAGCGGGCGCGCGCGCAGGGGCTGGACACGGCGCGCACGCTCACCTTTCGCAGCATGCTGGCGGCGGGCGAGCGGCTGCAGCTGGTCGAGGTCAAGGCGGTGGATGGCGGATATCCGCTGCGCGGGCGCCTGCGCACGAGCGCCGAGCCGTTCGGCCCCGAGCAGCCGATGGATAGCGTCCCGGACGCGGGAGCGGTGTGGATCGAGCCGCGGTTGGCCACCCTCCTGGAGCTGTCGCCGGGCGATGAGGTCGAGCTCGGCGAGGCGCGCCTGCGCGTGGCCCGGATCCTGACCTACGAGCCCGACCGCGCCGGGGACCTGTTCAGCATCGCGCCGCGCGTGCTGATGAACCTCACCGACGTGGCGGACACCGCCTTGGTGCAGCCCGGCAGCCGCGTGACCTACGGGCTCCTCATAGCGGGTGCGCGCGAGCGCCTGCAGCGCTTTCGGAGCTGGCTCGAGGAGAATCTCGGGCCCGCCGCGCAGATCCGGGACGTGCGCGATGCCAGGCCCCGGCTGCGCGTCGCGCTGGAGCGCGCGGAACGCTTTCTGGGACTGGCGGCGCTGGTGAGCGTTCTGCTCGCGGGCGCGGCGGTGGCGGTATCCGCCCGGCGGCACACGGCGCGCCACCTGGATGCGGCGGCGCTGCTGCGCTGCCTGGGCATGCGCGCGCGTACGGTGAGCGCCATGTACGCGCTCCAGCTCGCCGTCATCGGGCTCATCGGAAGTCTGGCGGGCTGTGCGCTCGGATACGGGGTCCACGAGGCGCTCGCCGCCCTCGCGCGGCCACTGACGTTTACGGATCTGCCTCCGCCCACGTGGCGCCCCCTACTTGTGGGGCTCGCCGCCGGGGTGGTGGTGCTGGTGGGCTTCGCCCTGCCGCCGCTCATGGCGCTGAGCCGCGTCCCGCCGGCGCGGGTTCTACGCCGGGAGCTGCCCGCAGGACCGACGCCCGCCTGGGTCGTGTATGGCCTGGCGCTGGGCGCCCTGGCGACGCTCGTGCTGCACCAGGCGCAGGACCTGCGGCTCGGCCTCTACGCCCTGGGTGCAGGGGCTGCCACCGTAGCGGCCCTGGGGCTGAGCAGCTGGCTTCTGGTTCTCGCTCTCGGGCGCCTGCGCACCCGGGTCGGCGTCACCTGGCGCTTCGGGCTTGCCAACATCTCGCGCCGCGCGGGGAGCAGCGTGGCGCAGATCGTGGCCTTCGGGCTCGGCATCATGGGGGTGCTGCTGCTCACCCTCGTGCGCGGCGATCTCCTCGCGCAGTGGCAGCGCACGCTGCCCCCGGACACCCCCAACTACTTCCTGGTCAACGTCCAGCCCGCAGAGGTGGGCGCTGTGGAGCGCTTTCTCGCCGAGCGCGGGCTCGACGGCGTGCGGTTCTATCCCATCGTGCGCGCCCGACTCGTCGCCATCGACGGGCGCCCGGTGTCCCCCGAGGACTACGATTCGCGGCGAGCCAAGCACCTGGCCGCGCACGATTTCAACATGTCCTGGACGGCGAGCCTCCTGCCCGAGAACCGCATCGCGGCGGGCCGGTGGTGGGACGATGGAGCCGCACCCGGGCGCGGAGAGTTCTCCCTGGAGCAGGACCTGGCGGAGACGCTGGGCATCGCGGTGGGGGATCGCCTGAGCTTCGAGGTGGCGGGGCGCCGCGTCAGCGGCACGGTGACCAGCCTGCGCGCCGTCGCCTGGGACTCCTTCCGGCCCAATTTCTTCGTCCTCACACCGCCCGGCATGCTCGACGGCTATCCCGCGGAGTACATCACCAGCTTCCACCTGCCCGATGCCCGCGCGGCGATGCTGACGGAGCTGGTCAGGACGTTCCCGAGCGTGACGGTGCTCGACGTGGATGCGCTGCTCGGCCGCGTGCGCTCGGTCATGGACCGGGCCGCACTCGGCGTGCAGTACGTGTTCATGTTCAGCCTCCTGGCGGGGCTCGTGGTGCTCTACGCCGCGATTCAGGCGACGCTCGACGAGCGCCGCCTGGAGACCGCCATCCTGCGCACCCTGGGAGCCGAGCGCCGGCGGATCCTGAGTGGATTGACGGCCGAGTTCGGTGCCCTGGGAGCACTGGCCGGGGCCGTGGGGGCGGCCGCTGCGGCGGTCACCGCCGCGCTCATGGCGCGCCACGTGTTCGAGCTCAGCTACCGCCTCGACCCCTGGATCGCGGTGCTGGGCCCCGCGGCCGGGGCCGCCGCCGTCGTGCTGGCCGGCCTCCTGGGCGCACGCAGCGTCCTCGACGCGCCCCCGGACCGCACCCTGCGGGCGCCCTAACCCCGCGGACACCGTCAAGACTCCGACGGCGATGCGTCATGACCCCGACACCATCAGGCGCATTCCCAGGTTCCCTGCCGGTTCCCGGCACCCCACCCCGGAATCCCCCGAGAGAAGACCGTATTCTTTTTATTTTCATAGAGTTATGTATCCAGCAGCGACCTCCACCGGGGGCCGTGACAGATCTGGCCCGTTGCTTGCATTAGAGAAAACCACATCATCTTGTCCTCCTCCTCCTCCCTCATTAAGGGCGCACCCAGCGCCCTTTTTTTTGGTTCATCGCGGATTTCCGGGAAACCTCGCCGACGAGCTTCCTTGGAGATGGGTCCCGGCG
>CAZPFD010000240.1:0-6138 GCA_964585725.1 uncultured Ectothiorhodospiraceae bacterium
GCCGTCGAAGCCGTTGCGCACGTCGATGTCGATGCCGAGGATGCCCTGGATGTCCATCCCGGCCTCGAGGGTCGCCTTGACCGAATGCAGCTGGATCTCGCGCATCTGGGCCACCGAGGCGATGCCGGCGGTGAGGCAGCTCGCCAGGCCCGCCAGCACGAGCTCCACCGGCGTGGCGCCGTGGTCCTCGGAGGCGAAGATCTCGGGATGGTCGGCGTCGAAGGTGAACTCGGTCTTGTGGCTCTGCTCGTCGCCCAGCCCGTAGAAGGTCTTGATGCTGGAGCTGCTGTGGGTGCCGTTCACCCACTTGCACGTGGCGCGCCACTTGAACCGGGCGCCCTCGGGGGCCTCGCTCAGCGCCTCGCGGGCGGCGAGCAGCGCTTCCACGTTCACGCCGTTGTCGACTTTTCTTCCCGTCGTGGCCATAGGGTCCTCCTCACAGTCATAGTCGCCGGAGCGAAAAAGATAGGGTAACCGGCCCGTGTTGTCGATGCCACGGCGGGGGCGCGTTCGGCCCGTGCTCGGCGGGATTTCATCCCGCCCCTCCGTCTTGCGGTCAGGAGACGAGGAAGCTCTTGTGGCGGCGCAAGCGGAACGGACTCCGACTCCTGGTGCGGAGGCGCGGATCAGGCCGCGCGGGGTTTGATGCGGGTGAGCTCGCCGGCGATCTCCTCGCGGGTGCGCTCGAGGTCATAGTCGGCTTGCAGACCAAGCCAGAAAGCCTCCGATGTGCCGAAGTACCGGGCAAGCCGCAAGGCCGTGTCGGCGGTGATGGCCCGCTTGGCTTGTACGATCTCGTTGATGCGCCGCGGAGGTACCCCGATCTCGCGGGCCAACCGATTCTGGCTCAGCTCGAGTGGCTTCAGGAATTCTTCCTGAAGCACTTCTCCGGGATGCACGTTGGGAAGCTTCTTGGGCACCGTTCCCTCCTTACCGATGGTAGTCCACGATCTCCACGTCGTGCGCATGTCCCTGGCGCCATGTGAAACACACGCGCCACTGTTCGTTGATGCGTATGCTGTGCTGCCCCGCGCGCGCACCCTTGAGCGCTTCCAAGCGGTTGCCTGGTGGAACACGTAAGTCCTCCAAGGTTTGCGCATTGTTGAGCATACGTAACTTGCGCCGAGCCACCCGCTGGATGTCCCTTGGAAGCCTCCGCGAGACCTCACCATTCCAGATCCTCTCGGTTTCCTTGTCGCGGAAGCTCCGAATCACCGAAAGACTATAACGCTACACGTTACATAACGTCAACCGTTATAGGGAGGCTTCCGACCGACGCTCAGCGGATATCAACGAAAAAGGCGGCCCGGGGGCCGCCTTTCTCGGATCGCAGGGAACGCCGTGAGGCGTCCGCTGCGGGTCGTTACGCCGCCTTGAGGTTGCCGGCAGCCTGGCGGCCGCGCTCGGTGACGACCTCGTAGGTCACGCGCTGACCCTCGGTCAGCGTGCCCAGCCCGGCCTGATCGACCGCGCTGATGTGCACGAACACGTCCTTCGACCCGTCCTCGGGCTGGATGAATCCGAAACCCTTGCTCGGGTTGAACCACTTAACAGTACCAGTAGCCATTCTGGCCTCCATAGATGTCGATAAAGTCCGCGCGCAAATCGGGCGCGGTGGCGAACAACCTGAGCGTCGTGGGTGTCTCGTAACGCCCGCCCGGGACCGGGCAGGTAGCTGAAAGGCAGGCCAGAACGTCGATTGTCAATACATAATGGGCCACATTGGCCGCGTTGGCAAGGCCGTGACGATTGATCACCGGGTGGCGGGGGCGCGGGCCCAGCGCTGGGCCATCCAGCTCAGTCCCACGATGAGGAGCACGAAGACCCCGAGGCGCAGGGCGAAGAACACACCGCCGTCCCCCACGGGAACCCAGGCGATGAAGGTCTCCGCGGTCAGCGCCAGGGCGTAGGCGCCGATGACGTTGCCGGCCAGCACGGCGAGGAAGCTGCGCACCACGCCGAGGCCGGCGAGGCGCGCGATCACCGTGCCGGCCACCACGCCGATGGCGGGCAGCGGCAGGCTGAGAAACAGGGTCACCCCGGCCAGGGTGGTGCGCCGCACCCACGGGCGGCGCGCGAGCGTCGCCTGATCCTCGCGCTCCATGGCGTAGAGGCCCTCGCCGATGCGCGGCAGCCGGTACAGGAGATCAAGGTTGATGCTCACGAACAGGGCGAAGCAGAGCTCCACCACCGCGACCATGCCGGCGATGAACAGGGGCGAGAACGGGAGCACCTCGCCGGCGACCGGGAGCAGGGTCACGAAGCGCCCGCCCGGGAAGATCAGCACGCCGAGCCCGTAGAGGGCGGCCAGGTGCTCGCGGGGGAACACGAGGGCCGCCGCGCCCGCGGCGGCGAGGAGCAGGCCGAACGGGACGGCTGTCAGCAGCGCTCTTTTGCGCCAGGTCATCGCGGGTCCTTCGCCTCCGACGGCGGGTTTATTCTTCTGGTTCTGGTACACCGATGGTCGCGGACAACAGTCCGCTCCCACAGGCTTCGCTCAGCAGGCTCTACGGCGGGATTTCATCCCGCCTTGCGGGAGTCGCCCACCCGATGTCACCACCCTACCGAAAAACGGCGCGTTTGGCGAACGGCGGGCTCAGTCCTCGTGGAAGGTGCGCAGGCGCGCGGCGCGCCCGGCGTGGCGCAGCTTCTTGATGGCCTTGGACTCGATCTGGCGGATGCGCTCGCGGGTGACCTGGAACTGCCGCCCCACCTCCTCCAGCGTGTGCTCGCCGGAGTAGCCGATGCCGAAGCGCATGGCGATGACCGCCGCCTCGCGCGGGGTCAGATCGGCGTCCAGGGCGGCGTGGGTCGCGGCCTGGCGCCCGGCGTCCGCGGCGGCGTCGAAGGGGCTCTCGGTCTCGGTATCGGGGAGCAGATCCCCGAGGCGCTGCTCCTCGCTCCAGCCGAGCGGAGTCTCCGTGGACACCGGGAAACGCCCGATGCGCAGCAGGCGCTCCACCTCGGCCAGGGGCTCCTGCATGCGCGCGGCCAGCTCCGCCGCGCTCGGCTCGCGCCCGGACTCCTGCACCATCGCCCGCGCGGTGCTGTGCAGCTTGCCGATGCGCGAGACCATGTGCACCGGCACGCGCACGGTGCGCGACTGCTCCGCCAGCGAGCGGGTGATGCCCTGGCGGATCCACCAGGTGGCGTAGGTGGAGAACTTGTACCCGCGCCGGTACTCGAACTTGTCCACCGCGCGCATGAGCCCGATGTTGCCCTCCTGGATGAGGTCCAGGAACGGCAGCCCGCGGTTGCGGTAGCGCTTGGCCACGGCGACCACCAAGCGCAGGTTGGCCTCCACCATCTCGCCCTTGGCGCGGCGGGTGGCGACCTCGCTGGCGGCGAGCCGGCGCGCGGCCGCGGCCAGCTCGGCGAGGGGCTGCCCCACCCTGGCCTCCAGGGCCTCGGCGCGCTCGCGCTGCGTCTTGTCCGCCTCGGCCGCCAGCACGCGCACCTGCTGCGAGAGATCGGCCAGGCGCGCCGGCGGATAGCGCAGGGCGAGAAACTCGCGCGCGAGGCGCCGCCGGAGACGGCGCGTTCGATCCGCGGCGAGGCCGTGGCGGGCCACCGCCGCCGCATGCTGCTCGTGCAGGCGCCGGATGACATCGAGGCGCTGCCACACGGCCTCGCGCTCGCGCCGCCGGGCCTCGTGCTCGGGATCCTCGGCATCCTCCAAGTCCGCGCCCGGCAGCTCCCCGGCCACGCCGGTCACCACGTCGCGCAGGCGCAATTCTCCAGCGCGCACCCGCTGCGCGCACTCGAGCAGCAGCCGCGTGGCATACGGGCAGGCCGCGAGGGTCTCGACGGTCTCGGTCAGCCCGGATTCGATGCGCTGGGCGAGCGCCACCTCCTGCTCGCGGGTGAGCAGCTCGGGCACGCTCATCTCGCGCAGGTAGCGGCGCACCGGGTCCTCGGCGTCCCCGGTGTCGGGAACCACCACGGCCGCGATCGCGTCCTCGTCCGGCGCCTGCTCGTCGAGGAGCATCGCGTCCGCGTCGGGGGGTTGATCCAGGATGCGCAGGCCGCGCTCGTTCAAGGCGTCGGCCAACGCCTCCACGCGCTCGTCGTCGTCTTCGCGGGAGAGCAGCTGCGCCAGATCCTGGCGGTTGAGGAAGCCCTGCTCGCGGCCCCTGCGCACCAGCTCCTCGAGACCCTCGAGATCCTCGAGGTTCTCGAGCTCCAGAGATTCCTCTTCATCCATGGCGCAGCCGTCCAGCGGGGCGAACGCGCAGTATAGCGCATTCCGCGCCCATCACTTACAGCGGCATCACGACCGCGGGCGGCGCGTACGTCGATACCAGAGCCAGGTGAGAAGCGCCACCAGCGCAGCGATGACCGCCAGGCGCAGGGCGCCGGCCACGACGCCGTCGGGGCGCAGCGGCAACCAGGCGATGACGCCGTGGGCCGCGAGCGCCAGCACCAGGACGCCGAGCGCGTTGCCGGCGATCACGGCGCCGAAGCTGGGCACCGCGCCGAGGCCGATGAGGCGGGCGATGACCGTGCCGCCCACGGGGCCGGTGGTGGGCAGCGGCAGGCTGAGGAAGAGCACGATCCCGGTCCAGGTGGTGCGCCGGATCCACGGATGCCGGGCCAGCGTGACCTCGCCCCCCTGCTCCATGGCGCGCAGCCCGTTGCCGATGCGCGGCAGCCCGTGGAGCACGTCCAGGTTCACGCTCACGAAGAGCGCGATGCAGGTCTCGACCACGAGCACGATGCCGGCGACGGCGAAAGGCGAGAACGCGAGACCGTCGTAGGCGACGGGCGCCAGGGCCAGGAAGCGCCCGGCGGGAAACGCCAGCAGCAGCAGGCCGAGGAAGTGGGTCTCCTGGGGATCGGGCAGCACGAGCACGCCGGCGCCCGCGGCGGCGCCCAGCACCGCCACCGGGATCGCAGTCAGCAGCGCGCGCTGCTTAAGGGTCATGTTGCTGGATCGGGGCCGCCGGCCGGCAACCCATATCGGCGCCCCGGTGAGAAGCTTTGCACGGACGGAGCTCAGAAACGGCTCGAATCGCGGGGCCCAAGGGGTCGAACGCCTGTAAGTTACCACTCACTTAAAGTGATCTCTCAAGAAAAGG
Organism: uncultured Ectothiorhodospiraceae bacterium; assembly: GCA_964585725.1. Lineage (GTDB taxonomy): Bacteria > Pseudomonadota > Gammaproteobacteria > HK1 > HK1 > CAZPFD01. Next base: position 5,079 of record CAZPFD010000240.1, read on the forward strand.
CAAGTGTAACGCGTACTTGCGAGTGTGACGGATGGTGACGGCTTGCGCCGGGCGGCGCCGGGAGACGAGCGGCGGAGGGGACGCACGGTTGCTTTTTCCACCCAGACCGCCTGGAGGACGAACCGCGCGCCCCCCCACGACCGGCATGTTACGGGAATGCACCTGCGCCCCCATCCCGCAAACGGAGGAGGCGGAGCCGGGTCCCTGGCCTCTAGTCCAGTCCCCGGCCGGGGCGAATGTTCTGGTTCGACCGGAAGAGGTTGTCGCGATCGTAGCGCGTCTTCGCCCGCACCAGGCGGTCGTAGAGCTCGGCGCCGTAGGCGGCACGCACGCGCTCCGCGCTCTCGTCGCGGGTGAGGAAGTTGATGTAGGCGCCGCCCGAGGAGTGCGGGCGCATCGCCTCCCAGTACTCCCGCGCCCAGCGGGTGTGCGTGGGGGATTCCGCCGGATCCTGCCACGCGCCCTGGATGTTGAGGATGTGGCGCGCGTCACGGTTGCCGGCGGCGGTGTCCTCGCGCGGCCGCGCGATGGCGCCGCCCTGCTGCATCACCAGCACCGAGGACAGGGGCGATGTCATCGCCTGCGCGTGGCCGATCAACGCATCGTCGGCCGCGGGAGGCAGATCGTCGAAGTAATCGGACTTCCAGTAGTACTGGCGCCCGAAGGGTGCGCTCGCGTCGAAGAGCTGCTGGTGCGCGGCGAAGGGCTTGCGCGCGACCACGTTCGCCACCGGCTTGCCCAGGGCTTCGAGGGGCCGCAGTGCGCGCTCGCCCTCCTCCACCGTCCCGGCATGGCACACGGCGATGCCGGCCACCGGCGCGCCGTGGAGCTCCTCGGGGATGAAGGGCGCGGGCGGCGCCCTGCGCAGCACCAGAAGACAGCACAGGTCGTCGCTGGCCGAGGCGCTCATCTCGCGGTAGAGCGCCACCACCTCCCGTGCCCGCTCCATGGGGTGGAGCACCAGGCCGGCCATCACCTCGGGGCCGAGGGGCTCGGCGCGGAACTCGAAGGAGGTGACGATGCCGAAGTTGCCCCCGCCCCCGCGCAGCGCCCAGAAGAG
>CAZPFD010000241.1:0-6075 GCA_964585725.1 uncultured Ectothiorhodospiraceae bacterium
ACCTGCTGTACGCGCGCTTCTTCCACAAGCTCATGCGCGACGAAGGCTTGGTGCAGTCCGACGAGCCCTTCACCAACCTGCTCACCCAGGGCATGGTGCTCGCCGAAACCTTCTACCGTGAGGCGGACGGGCGCCGCGTCTACATCCCGCCGAGCGATGTCGAGACGATCAAGGACGACAAGGGCAAGGTGATCGAGGCGCGCCTGAAGGACGGAGGCGAGCCGGTTCAGCTCGGCGGCGTGCAGAGCATGTCCAAGTCCAAGCGAAACGGCGTCGACCCGGAGGAGCTCATCGAACGCTACGGAGCCGACACCGTGCGCCTCTACATGATGTTCGCGGCGCCGCCGGACCAGACCCTCGAGTGGTCCGATGCGGCGGTGGAGGGCTCTTTTCGCTTCTTGCGCCGGCTGTGGCGGCTGGTGGCTGCGCACACAGCCTCTGCACCGGCTCCCGCGCTCGACGTGGATAGCCTGAGCGATGCGCAGCGCGCGCTGCGCCGCCAGACCCACGAGACCGTGGCGAAGGTAAGCGACGACGTCGGCCGGCGCTACACTTTCAACACCGCCATCGCGGCGGTGATGGAGCTGGTCAACGCGCTGGGTAAATGGGAGGACGACTCCCCCCAGGGTCGGGCCGTGGTGCAGGAGGCGCTCGACCACGTCGTGCTGCTGCTCTCGCCCATCGCGCCGCACGCGGCGCACGCGCTGTGGCGCGCGCTCGGTCACGACACGGCGGTGGTCGACGAGCGCTGGCCGCAACCCGATCGCAGCGCCATGGTCCGCGACGAGATCGAGCTCGTGGTGCAGGTCAACGGCAAGCTGCGCGCCCACGTGTCGGTCAGCACCGAGGCGACGCGAGACGAGATCCAGGCCGCGGCGCTGGCGCACCCCAACGTGCAGCGCTTCGTCGAGGGCAAGGATGTTCGCAAGGCCATCGTGGTGCCCGGCAAGCTGGTGAACATCGTGGTGTAGGCCGTGCATCCGCGGCGCACGCTCAAGTCCCTCCTGCCGCTGGTGCTGCTCGGCGCGCTGCTGGCCGGCTGCGGCTACCACCTGCGCGGCGCGGTCGAGCTCCCCGAGAGCCTGTCACCGGTGCACCTGCGCGGCGGGAGCGAGGCGCTGCGCCAGCGCCTGGCGCTGTTTCTGACCGGCGGCGGCGCGCGCATCGCCGACGAGACCGAGGAGGCGCAGAGCGTCCTCGCGGTGCGCAACGAGCGCTTCGATGAGCGCGTGCTCTCGGTGGATTCGCAGACCGGCAAGGCGCGCGAGTTCGAGATCACCTACACGGTCTCGTTCGAGATGACCGGCCCCGGTGGCCGCGTGCTTCTCCCCCAGCGCGAAGTCAATCTGGTGCGCGATTACGTGTTCGATCCCGATGCGGTCATCGGCAAGAGCCGCGAGCGCGGCGTGCTCGAGGAGGAGATGCGCCGTGACGCCGCCGAGCAGATCGTGCGCACTCTGGGCACTGCGCTGACGCCTACCGCGGTGGCGGGCTGAGCGCATGCGCCTCTCGCCGGAGCAACTCGTCCGCCGGCTCGCCCGCCCGCGCGGTGGTGATCGCGCGCGGGCCCTGGCACCCATCTATGTGGTCAGCGGCGACGAGCCGCTGCAGAGCGGCGAGGCGCTGGATGCCCTGCGGGCGGCCGCCCGCGCGCAGGGGTTCGCCGATCGCGTCGTCCTGCACGTGGAAGCCGGCTTCGATTGGAGCAGCTTCGAGCAGCACGCGGACAGCCTCTCGCTGTTCGGGGAGCGCCGGATCCTGGAGCTGCGCATGCCGGGCGGCAAGCCGGGGACGGCGGGTGCGGCGGCACTGGTGCGCTACGCCGAGCGCCCGAACCCGGACAACGTGCTGCTGATCAGCAGCGGGCGGCTCGACGGCGAGACGACGCGCAGCCGCTGGTACCGTGCGCTGGAGCGCGCGGGCGTGGTCGTTGCGGTATGGCCCATCCCGGCGCCGCAGCTACCCGCCTGGATCGGGCGGCGCATGGCGGCCGCGGGTTTGCAGCCCACCTCCGAGGCCGTCGAAGCGCTCGCCGAGCGCGTGGAGGGCAATCTGCTCGCGTGCGTGCAGGAGATCGCGAAGCTGCGCATCCTGCACGGGGCGGGGGCGGTGGATGCCGACGATGTGCACGCCGCGGTGGCCGACAGCGCCCGTTTCGAGGTGTTCGATCTGGTCGACAGCGCCCTCGGCGGAGAGCCCGCGCGCACCGTGCGCATCACCCGCACCCTGCACGAAGAGGGCGTCGAGCCGCTGCCCGTGCTGGGGGCGCTGGCCTGGACCATCCGCAGCCTGGCGGAGATGGCGGAGGCGCGGGCGAACGGCGCCGCGCCCGACGCACTCTTCGAGAAGCGGCCGGCATGGCGCCGGCGCCGGCAGGTGGTGGAGCAGGCGCTGCGCCGCCACGAGCGCACGCTGTGGTGGCGGCTGCTGCGCGAGGCCGCCCGCGTGGACCGCGTCATCAAGGGCGGTGCCGGGGACCCGTGGGACGCCCTCGAGCGGCTGGCCCTGGCCGTGGCCGGCGTGATGATCCTGCCGGCGACCCCGTATAATGCGGTTTCGGCCCGGAACGAGGTGAGTCCATGAACGAGGCGACGGCGGTCACCCGCGGTGCAAGGCCCGAGCCCACAGGGGATGCCGCCGCGGACGTGGAAGCCTACATGCTGGGGCTCGGCGAGCGCGCCCGGGCCGCGTCGCGGGCGCTGGCACGGGCTCCGACGGCGGCCAAGAATCGGGCGCTGCTGGCGGTGGCCGAGGCGCTGAGCGCGCGCCGCGAGGAGCTCCGGGCGGCGAATGCCGCCGATGTGGCGGCGGCGCGCGAGAGCGGGCTCGCACCGGCGCTGCTCGATCGGCTCGAGCTCACCGGCGCGCGTATCGCAGCCATGGCCGAGGGCGTGCGCCAGGTGGCGGCGCTGCCCGACCCGGTGGGGGAGATCACCGATCTGCGCTACCGGCCTTCGGGCATCCAGGTGGGGCGCATGCGCGTGCCCCTGGGCGTCATCGGGATCATCTACGAGTCTCGTCCCAACGTGACGGCGGACGCGGCGGCCCTGTGCCTCAAGGCCGGCAACGCCGCGATCCTGCGCGGCGGCTCGGAGGCCATGCGCTCCAACCAGGCCATCGCGGCCTGCGTGCGCGGGGGTCTGGAGGAGGCGGGCCTGCCCGCCGACGGGGTGCAGGTGGTGGCCACGCCGGATCGGGCCGCGGTCGGGGCGCTGGTGCGCATGGATCGGTTCGTGGACGTGATCGTGCCGCGCGGAGGCAGGAGCCTCATCGAGCGCATCGCGCGTGAGGCCACGGTGCCGGTGATCAAGCACCTGGACGGGGTGTGTCACGTCTACATCGACGACCGCGCCGACCCCGACAAGGCGGTGGCGGTGGCCGACAACGCCAAGACCCAACGCTTCGGCACGTGCAACACCATGGAGACGCTGCTCGTCGCCCGGGGCATCGCCGAGCGCGTGCTTCCGCCCCTGGCCGAGCGCTATCGCGCCGCCGGCGTGGAGATGCGCGGCTGCCCCGAGACCCGCGCCCTGATCCCCGACGCCCGCCCGGCCGCCGAGGACGACTGGGGCACCGAGTTCCTGGCGCCGATCCTGGCCGTTCGGGTGGTGGCGGACCTGGATGCGGCCCTCGAGCACATCGACCGCCACGGCTCGCACCACACCGACGCCATCGTGACCGAGGACGTGACGCGGGCCCGCCGTTTCCTGGCCGAGGTGGACTCCAGCTCGGTCATGGTGAACGCCTCCACGCGATTCGCCGACGGCTTCGAGTACGGGCTCGGCGCCGAGATCGGGATCAGCACGGACAAGCTGCACGTGCGCGGCCCGGTGGGTCTCGAAGGCCTGACCACGCAGAAGTTCGTGGTCATCGGAGACGGCCACGTTCGGGAATGACCTTCGGGCGGATGCGTAAACCCGCCGGCCCGAGCTGCCGCTAGAGCAGGGAGCTTCGGTGCAGGCACTCGGCATCCTGGGCGGCACATTCGATCCGGTCCATTGCGGTCATCTGCGTCTCGCCATCGAGATGCGCGAGCGTCTCGGACTCTCGCGCGTGCACCTCATTCCCGTCCGCGTCCCGCCCCACCGCGACGCACCGCACGCGGATCCGCGTTCGCGCCTGCGCATGCTCGAGGCCGCGGTGCGCGGGGCGCCGGAGCTCCAGGTCGACGATCGGGAGCTGCGGCGCGAAGGTCCGTCCTACACGGTGGATACCCTGATCTCGCTGCGCGAGGACTACCCCGAGCATTCCCTGTGCCTGCTGCTCGGCATGGACGCGTTCGCGGGACTCGCCTCCTGGCACCGCTGGCGCGAGCTGCTCGAGCTGGCGCACATCGGGGTCGCGCAGCGACCCGGGGCCCGGGCGCCCCTGGGAGGGGAGGCGGCGCGGCTGCTCGAGGAGCGGCGCGCACCGCTGGAGCAGCGGGGCTTGAACCAGGCACCGGCCGGGTCCATATTCGTGGCTGAAGTGCCTGCACTCGACGTTTCCGCCTCCCGCATTCGAAGCCTGCTCGCTGCCGGGCGCAGCGTGCGCTATCTCGTTCCCGAAGCAACCCTCGACATCATTCTGGAGGACCGTATCTACATTGATTGAGAGCGAAAAGATCAGCCGTATGGTGGTCTCGGCGTTGGAGGAGCTGAAGGCGGCCCACGTACTGGTGCTCGATGTGCGCGGGCTGACCACCATCACGGATTTCATGGTGTTGGCCAGCGGAAGCTCGAACCGCCAGGTGCGTGCCCTGGCCGACAACGTTGTGCGCAGGGCGAAGGAGCAGAAGCATCCTGCGCTGGGTGTGGAGGGAGAACGCGAGGGAGAATGGATTCTCGTGGACCTGTGCGACGTCGTGGTCCACGTGATGCTCCCCGAGGTACGCGATTTCTACCAGCTGGAGAAGCTCTGGGGGGACGGGGAGCTCATGCGCCCCGCGTCCGCCGAGCGGATCTGAGCGGGTCGTCGCCGGTGCACTAGCGTTTCGATCATGCGCATCCACCTGCTGGCGGTGGGCAGCCGCATGCCGCGATGGGTGGACGCAGGCTATGAAGACTACGCGCGGCGCCTGCCCCGGGAGTGCTCGCTGCATCTGGTGGAGATCCCCCTGGTCCGGCGCACCCGCACGGGCGATCCCCGGCGCGCGCGGGAGCGCGAGGGCGAGCGCCTCCTGAGAGCCATCCCCGACGGGGCGCGGGTGGTGGCGCTGGACGAGGGCGGGGCGGGGTGGCGCACCCGCGACGTCGCCCGGCGCTTGTCGCGCTGGATGCTCGAGGGCCGCGACCTGGCGCTGCTCGTCGGAGGACCGGACGGTCTTGCCCGGGCCTGTCAGGAGCGCGCGGAAGCCCGCTGGTCCTTGTCGCCGCTGACCCTGCCCCACGGCCTGGTTCGGATCATCGTCGCCGAGCAGATGTATCGCGCATGGTCGCTGCTGCACCACCATCCCTATCATCGCGCATGATCTACCTGGCATCGCGCTCCCCGCGGCGCCGCGCCCTGCTCGAGCAGATAGGGGTTGCCTACCGCTCCCTGCCCCTCGACCTGGAGGAGCTGCGCGGGAGAGACGAGTCGCCCGCCGCCTTCGTGCGGCGCATGGCGCGGCTCAAGGCGGAGACCGGGCGCGGCCGTCTGTCCGCCGCCGATGCCGCCCCGGTCCTGGGCGCCGATACGGCCGTGGTTTTGGACGGCGAGGTGCTGGGCAAGCCGGCCTCGGCGGAGGCGGCGCGGCGCATGCTGGAGCGGCTCTCGGGGCGCGCCCACGAGGTGCTCACGGCGGTGGCCCTGGCCTCGGCAGGCACCGCCGTCGCCCTCAGCCGCAGCCGGGTGTGGTTCCGCGAGCTCGACCCCGCCGAGTGCGAGGCCTACTGCGCCAGCGGAGAGCCCCTCGACAAGGCCGGCGGGTACGCCATCCAGGGGCTGGGCGCGGTGTTCGTGCGGCGTCTGGAGGGCAGCTACTCGGGGGTCATGGGGCTGCCCCTGTTCGAGACCGCCGAGCTCCTGCGCGCCGCCGGCATCGACGTGCTCGGGTAGGGGGCGGGGGTCATAGGCGGGGGTCAGGTCTTGCAATGCCACATCTGGTGAGCCAAC
>CAZPFD010000242.1:0-6022 GCA_964585725.1 uncultured Ectothiorhodospiraceae bacterium
AGGCAGGGTGCATAGGGAAAGTAGTGTCTGACACCACTTTTCCTCTGCGCGCCTTGTATCTGCAGGCATCTCCACGCCCTCGCTTCGCGCGCTGGTGAGAAATGCGGGCTAGTGCATGCGCAGCATCTGGCGGCGTTCGAAGTCGGCGATGCGCTCGCGCAGGTGATTGATGGTCTGGGTGGTGAGGATGTTGCGCGCGTCGTCGCACAGGATGGCGTCCAGACGCCTGGCGAGGCGCCTGCCCACCGAGAGCATGGTCTCGAAGGTGGTATGACCCTCGAGCTCGCCGGGCACCTGGGCGAAGAGGGTGATACCGGGCGTGGTGAACGCTTCGAGCTGCTCGAGGTCGAAGGTGCCGGGCTTGAGCACGTTGGCCGCGCTGAACACCGGCCGGATCGTGCGCTCGTGGCCCTCGCCGTAGTGGTGGAAGATCCCCATCTCGCCGTAGCGCAGCCCTTCGGCGGCGAATGCATCCTTGAGCTCCCCGCCGCCCAGGCGCCGTCCGGGCCTGGCCATGACCGTGAGCGACACGATCAACTCGTGCCCGCTGTACTCGGGCGGACCCGGGGCGCTTTCGGACGCGGGCTCTGACGCCTGCGCGGCGGGACCCTCCTCCTGGCGCGGCGCCGTGAACGCCGGCTGCACCCCCTCCTCCTCCGCCCCCAGCGCTGCGGAGCCGCTTGCCGCCCCGCTGCGGCCGACCTCATCGCGCAGCTCGGGCGGCTCGCCCTCGACCGAGGCGCCGAGCACCTCGTCGCCGGGCTGCATGAGCGGATCGGCGTCGTCGCTGTCGGGATCGCCATGCGGCAGCTCGAAGCGGTCCAGGAACGGCTCGTCCAGGGTGTCCAGATCGCGCTCGTCCCGTGCAGAGCGCCGGCGCCGCAGCGTCCCCCACAGGTAGATGCCGGCGATGAGGAGGACGCCCAGGATGATCAGAATCAGTCGCAGATGGTCCATCGGTGCGCTCCCCGGCCGGGCGGGCTCACGGGCGCGGGTACCCCGTCACGCGGCCCCCCGGCCCGGCGCTCCGTCCGCCGCGCGACGGACGGGATTACACGGCCGCCATTTCCACTGCCTCATCCACATCCACCGCCACCAGGCGCGAGACGCCCGGCTCGTTCATGGTGACACCGATGAGCTGCTCCGTCATCTCCATGGTGGTCTTGTTGTGGGTCACCATCACGAACTGCACGCGCTCCGCCATTTCCTTGACCAGCTCGCAGAAGCGCCCCACGTTGGCGTCGTCCAGCGGCGCATCCACCTCGTCGAGCAGGCAGAACGGCGCGGGGTTGAGCTCGAATATCGCGAACACGAGAGCCACCGCCGTGAGCGCTTTCTCGCCGCCGGAGAGCAGATGAATGGTGCTGTTGCGCTTGCCCGGCGGCTGCGCCATGACCGCGATGCCGGTGCTGAGCAGATCGTCGCCCGTCATCTGCAGATACGCGCGACCGCCACCGAAAAGGCGCGGGAAGGTCGCCGAGAGCGTCGCGTTCACCTTCTCGTAGGTGTCGCGAAAGCGCGTGCGGGTCTCGCGATCGATCTTCTGGATGGCCTCCTGCAGCGTCGTCAACGCCTCCGTCAGGTCGGCATGCTGCTCGTCCAGGTAACGCTTGCGCTCGGACTGCTGCTCGAACTCGTCGATGGCCGCGAGGTTGATCGGCCCCAGCCGCGCGATGCGCCGCTCCTGGCGCTCCAGCTTCTCCTCCCATTCGGAGGTCTGCGCCTCCTGCGCCAACCCCTCGAGCAGCTCGGACAGCGCATGGCCCGTGCCCTGGAGCTGCTCCTCCTGGGTCTGGCGCCGGACCTCGGTCTCGCGGCTCTGCATGCGCAGCTCCTGTAGCGCGTCGCGCTGGGACTGGACCACGGCCTCGGCCTTGTGCCGCTCCTGCTCGAGCTCGCGCAACGCCGCTTCCGCGGTCTCGACCCGTTCCCGGGCGCGCTTCAGCGCCTCCTCGTGGGTCTGGCGCACCGCGAGCTTCTGCTCGAGCGCCTCGCGCGCCTCGTGCAGCGGTGCGTCCGTGCCCGACAAGCTCTCGCGCAGCTCGGCGCAGCGGGTCTCGAGCTGGCTCACCTGCTCGCGGTTGCGTGCGGCCGCCTCCTGGAGCGAGGCGATCTGGGTGCGCAGCGACTGCACCCGCAGGCCCACCTCGTAAGCCTCGTCGCGCAGGCTCTGCCAGCGGTGCCGGGCCGTCTCCAGCCGGTCGCGCTGCTCGCGGCGGCGCGTCTCCCACTGCCCGCGCTCCCCGCTCAGGCGCTGCATCTCACCCGTGGAATGCTCCAGGCGCCGGCGGGCCGTCGCGAGCTGCTCGTCGTCCGCCTCGACCTGCGCGCGCAGCTCCACGATCTCGGCGCTGAGCGCATCGATCCGGGCGCGCGTCTGCTCGAGCTGCGCCTGCGCCGCCCCCAGCCGCGCCTTCACGCCCGCGTACTGCCGATGCGCCTCGGAGACCTGAGATTGCATCGCCGCATGCTCGTCCTCGAGCTCGCGCAAGCGTGCGCGCGCCTCGGCAAGCCCCTGCTCGTCGCGGGTGATCTCGGCGTTCATGCCGCCCAGGGCGTCACCCAGGCTCTTGATCTCCCCCTCGCGGGCCAGCACGCCCGTGCCGTTGGCGCCGTCGCGCCCCGCGCGCACCCAGGCGGATCCCAGCCACACGCCGTCGCGCGTCATCACCGACTCCCCGGGACCCAGCCCGGGCGCCAGCGCGAGCGCCGTTGCCACGTCCTCGGCGGTGCGCACACCGTCGAGCAGGGCGCCCACGGCATCCGGCCCTCTCACCCGGTCGCGCAGCCACATCGCGGGCGCCGCCGCGACGGCCCCGCGCGCAGTCGCCGACGCCTCCACCAGGCCCACCGCGCCCTCGTCGAGCTGTGCCAGCCGTTCCGCCAGCGCGCGCGCACCGGACACGCATACCGCCTCCAGATGGAAGCCGAGCGCCATCTCCACCGCCCGCTCCCAGCCGGCCTCGACCTGGATCTCCTCGGCCAGGCGGGGCAGCGAATCGAGCTCGTGGCCGCGCAGCCATTCCATCGCCGCCTCCGAGCGCTTGCCCAAGGCCTCCTCCTGAAGCGCGCGCAAGGAGGCCAGACGACCCAGCATCTCCTGGTGGCGCCGGCGCCGCTCGTCCAGGCGCGTGGACAGCGTGTTGATTCGCTCCCGCGTCTCGCGAATGGCTTCCTGCTTGGCGCCGAGCGCCGCATCGAGCTCGGCTTGGCGTCGCTCCTCGCGCGCGAGCTCCTCCTGCAACGCATCGGCCTCGCGCTGCGAATCCTCGCCGGTGAGCGTTTCGTGCTCCTGCTCCAGGCGCCGCAGGCGCTCGCGAACCTGCCCCACATGGTGCTCGAGGTGCTGGATGCGGGCGCGCTCGGCGTGTGCGTCCCGCGCAGGCTCGGTGGCGCGTTCGCTGAAGTCCTCCCACTGCGCCTGAAGGGCGTGGGATTCACCCTCCTCGCGCTCGAACTCGGCGCGCGAGGCGGCGACCGCCTCCTCCAGGCGCTCGAGCTCCGGCTCCTCCTCGCTCAGGCTCTGCTCGAGCTCTCGCAGCTTGGCGGCATCGGACTCCAACCGCGTCCGGGCCTCGGTCAGCGCGTTCTCCTCGCGCCCCAGGCTCTCGCGCAATCCGTCGCGGCGCTCGTGCAGGTTCTGGATCGTTTCCTCGACGCGCGCGATCTCGGCGCCGGCGTCGAGCACCTGGCGATACACCTCGTTGAACGTATCCTGGGATGCGTGCTGCTCGCTGCGCTGGGTCTCGAGCTCCGCCTCCACCTTGCGCTGCTGCGCCAGCGCCCCCTCGAGCGACGTCTCCTGCTCACCGATGCGCTGCGTCTGCGCGCGCACCTCCGCATCGAGCGTGCGCCAGCGCAACGCCAGGAGCTGGGCACGCAGCAGGCGCTCCTCCTGCTTGAGCACGGTGTACTTCTCCGCCATGCGCGCCTGGCGCTTCAGGTGATCGAGGCGCCGCTCCAGCTCCTCGCGCAGGTCGTTCAGCCGGTCCAGGTTCTCCTGGGTGTGGCGGATGCGGTTCTCGGTCTCGCGCCGGCGCTCCTTGTACTTGGAGATCCCGGCCGCCTCCTCGAGAAACTCGCGCAGCTCGTCGGGCTTGGCCTCGATGAGGCGCGAGATCATACCTTGCTCGATGATCGCGTAGCTGCGCGGGCCGAGCCCGGTCCCCAGGAAGATGTCGGTGATGTCACGCCGGCGGCAGCGGACGCCGTTCAAAAAATAGGCGGACTGCCCGTCGCGGGGGACCTGGCGCCTGACCGCGATCTCGCCGTAGCTCGCGTAGCGCCCCCCGAGCGTCCCCTCGGAGTTGTCGAAGACGAGCTCCACGGACGCTTGGCCCACGGGCTTGCGCGCGCTCGAGCCGTTAAACACGACGTCGGCCATGGAATCTCCGCGCAGGTGCTTGGCGGAGATCTCGCCCATGACCCAGCGCACCGCATCGATGATGTTCGACTTGCCGCAGCCGTTGGGCCCGACGACGCCGACCAGGTCGCCGGGAAAGGTGATGGTGGTGGGGTCGACGAAGGACTTGAAACCCGCGAGCTTTACCTTGCGCAGACGCATCAACAGGGCAGGTTCGGTGCGTGGTTCATCGTTTGCGTCACCGGGCGGGCTTCGTGATTATTGTGTCGGCATTACCTTACACTATGCGTCAAAGGTAAAGATTACCCTGCAAACGTATGCCGACTCAACCCAGCCGAGACATCGAGCTCTTCGACAACCCGAATCCGCAGCGCGACTACACCATCCGCATGCGGGTGCCCGAGTTCACCTGCCTGTGCCCGAAGACCGGACAGCCCGATTTCGCCACCCTGCACATCGAGTACGTGCCGGACCGGCTGTGCGTGGAGCTCAAATCCCTGAAGCTCTACGTGTGGTCGTACCGTGACGAGGGGGCCTTTCACGAGGCGGTCACCAACCGCATCCTGAACGACCTGGTGCGCGCGTGCGCACCCCGCTTCATGCGCATCACCGCGGAGTTCGCCGTGCGCGGCGGCATCTATACCACCGTCATCGCCGAGCACCGGGCTCCGGGATGGCGCGCACCCGAGCCGGTGACCCTGCCCTGAAGCGCAACAACCCCCTGAGCGGCGCCGCCTACTTCGCGCGCGGGCTGGCGCTCATCGCCCGGCCCGGCTTGCGGCGCTATGTGGTGTTCCCCCTGCTCGTCAACGTGGCCGGCCTGATCGCGCTCATCTACTACGGAGCGCAGCAGCTCCAGCGGCTCATCGAAGCCATGGTGGCCTGGCTTCCGAGCTGGCTCGACTGGCTGAGCTGGCTGCTGTGGCCGCTGTTCGCCGTCGCCGCCGTGCTCATCGTGGTTTGGGGATTCTCGTTGCTCGCGAATCTCGTCGCCGCCCCCTTCAACGGCCTGCTGGCCGAGGCGGTGGAGCGGCGCGTCACCGGCGCCGAGCCCGCCGGCGCGGGCGGCGGGTGGCGCCGCCTGCCCCGGGAGCTGGCAAGCGCGCTCTACGGCGAGCTGAGGAAGCTCGGGTACTTCGCGGTGCGGGCGCTGCCGATGCTGCTGCTGTTCGTGATCCCGGGCGTCAATGCGGCGGCCCCCCTGCTCTGGCTCGTGTTCGGCGCCTGGATGCTGGCGCTGGAGTACATGGATTTCCCCATGGGCAACCACGGGCTGGCGTTCCCGCGCCAGCGCCGGCTGATGGCCGGGCGCCGCCTGCTCGGCGTCGGCTTCGGCGCCTCGGTGATGCTGGCCCTGGCGGTGCCGCTGCTGCAGTTCGTGGTCATCCCCGCGGCCGTGGCCGGCGCCACCCTCATGTGGGTCGAGCAGTTTCGGGGTCGGACCAACGCAACAGAGTGAAATAGCTAACTTTTCTCGTGCTGAGAACCCGTTTTCAGGGCTTAGAGCCGCGTTTTCGGGGGCAAAACGGGCGTTCTAAGGAATGCTCTGAGCGACTGACGCTTAGAGCCTCCATTTTGCCCCCGAAAACGCCCCGCTAAGGCCCAAATCGGGCCCTTTCTGGGCAGGTTAATCAAAGATTTCAGAGGGATACGTAGGTC
>CAZPFD010000243.1:0-6006 GCA_964585725.1 uncultured Ectothiorhodospiraceae bacterium
GGCCTTCAGGCTTGCGGCGCCGGGACCTTGCCGAGCGTCACGCGCACGGTCCGCGTCTCGCCGTCACGCCAGACGGTGAGCTCCACCGTTTCGCCCTTCTGCCTGCCGAGGATCAAACGTTGCAGCTTTCCGGCATCATCGATGGGCTCGCCATCGACCGCCGTGATCACGTCGCCTCCAGCGGGCAGCGGCTGACCCTCCACCGAGACGCTGAAGCGCGCGCCTTGGAGACCGGCCTCTGCTGCCGGGCTGCCCTCCTGGACCGCACCGATCATGACCCCCTTCTCGGGCAGGCCCAGGCTGCGGCGGACATCATCGGGGTAGGCGTCGAGATCCAGCACGCTCACGCCGAGTCGGGCCCGCGACGAGATGTCGGTGAGACCGCCCGCCTCCAGCTCGTCCAGGCTCTCGCGCAGGAGGTTGCTCGGCACCGCAAAGCCGACGCCGATGAACCCGCGCATCCCGCCGGCGCCCATGCCGGGGAGAATCGCGGTATTCACCCCGATCAGCTTCCCGTGCGAATCGAGCAGAGGTCCGCCCGAGTTCCCGGGATTGATCGCAGCATCGGTTTGCACCATCGGCACCTCGACCTCCCCCACGCCGGGCAGGCTGCGCCCGAGACCGGACACGATCCCGGTGGTCACCGTGGACTGCAGGCCGAAGGGATTGCCGATGGCCACGGCCTTCTGCCCGACCCGGATCTGCTCCGAGTCGCTGAGCGGAATCGGCCGAACGTCCTCGGGCAAGGCACCGGGTTGCTCGAGCTCGAGGAGCGCGAGATCGTAGAGGGCGCTGGCCCCCAGGACCTGCGCCGGCAGCTCCTTCTCCCGGCCGGAGAAGACCACGCTCACGCTGGCCTTGGGCAGGAGCTGCACGGTGCCCTCCTCGAGGGCCCCTCGCACGACGTGGTAGTTGGTGACGATGTGCCCCTCCTCGTCGACCACGAACCCGCTGCCGGTGCCGTGGCGCGGGCGCGACCGCTCCTCGGGGAGGAAGCGGCGAAACTGCGGCGGGATCAGCTCCTCCGGCACGTTCTCGAAGGGACCCACGCGCTGCCCGCGCACCACCACGTTGACCGCCACCACGCTTGGCCCATAGCGGTCCACGATGGCCATGGTGTTGCGCTCGTCGCGCAGGGAACCGTCCAGCGGCGGCAATCCTTCCGCCGCCCGTTCTCCTCCCGGGTCGGACCCGGCCGCTACGTTCGACGCCGCGGCGAGCAGCACCGCCATACAGGCCATGCGCACAATACCGCGCCGCGGCGCACCGGCGCCCGCACCCGCAAACGCCGGCACGCGCGCCGCCCGATCCGTGTTCATCCATGCACGCATCAGTGAATCCTCCTCTTCGCCTATACACGCACACGAAGGCAATCCTCGTGCCAGGCGCGCAGCCGCTCACCACTGCGCAACGACGCCGCATGGGGGCGCGAGGGCAATCCGGGCGCTCAGCGGACGCTCTTCACCGGTGTAAGTTTTTCACACCGCATGAAAATCGGTTCCCCGTGGATTTCCGGCAGATGGGTGCTTCGCGGGGCGAGGCTGGTCCCGGGGCATGCGCCCCTCGGTCGGTAGGGCGGGATGAGATCCCGCCGGGAGGACCGGTGGGAAATACGGCCTAGGAGCGTGCGGGGCATTGGCGGGCGTAGCGAGGGAGTGGGAGAGCGTCCAATGCCCTGCACGCTCCTAGCGGCGTGCCGAGGGGCGGTAGGCGACCAGAGTCAGATCATCCGGCTTGCACGGCCGCCCTTCCACGGGCACCGTCATGCGCACGTGAGACTCCTCCACCGCGGCGAGCACCGACTTGCGCAGGCTGCCCCGGCGTAGAAACCCGATGACTTCGTCCTGATACAGATTGTCGAAAAGCCCGTCGGAGGCCACCACGATGGTGTCGCGCGGGCGCAGCTCCACGGGCGAGCTCACGCCCACGTGCAGCTGCGGGTCCCCGACGACGTTGGAGACGATGTGCCGATCCTCGTGCTCCATCGCAGCCGACTCGTCCAGCAGCCCGGCTTCGAGCGCGTACCCCACCGGGGAGTGAGCGATGGTCTGCAGTCTCACCTTGCCTCGTCCGCCGAAGATCAGGACGCCCGAATCTCCCGCGTGATACGTGCGCACCTCGCTGCCTCGAACCTCCACGATGGCCAGCGTCGTCGCCGCCCCGTTGCCCAGCGCCATGACCGCTCGATTCGCTTCGTCGAAGGCGGTGAGGATCGCCGTTCGCGCGGACTCGGCGTCAGGCCGATTGATGCGCACGACCTCGCACAACGTTTCCAACGCGACGCATGCAGCTTTGGCTCCGCTCGGTAGACTGCCCACACCGTCCGCCACGGCGAGCAGGGTGCAGACGTCTTTCACGTAAACGACGGCCGCGGCATCCTCATTGCCGCTTTCCTTTCCCGGCGCACGCGCAGAGTAGACGACCACCTCTCCAACCGGAGAGACAATTCGGCTCTCCGTATGCTCCTCGGCGCAGAACAAGCTCTCGGCCTGCTCCTTGCCGCTCCAACGCTGCTCGCTGTGAGCGCCGTCCGGTTTCCTTACGGAAGTGTGACGTTCGACCTGTTGCATGGACACGGCAGAATGCGTCTCACTGCGTCACAAAGCACATGCCATCATCCGCACATGTGTTCTGGTCGGCGTGATCCACTTGTCTATCAAGGAGATATTCGAACGCGCTTGGCGGCGGAGCGCGGCTCTGCGCACCTTCGTTTGTAGCGGCTTCATGGTCCCGAAACTTGAGCGGTCCGACCTGCATAGGCTAAGCATAGCACTCGTCATACGTACAGCGCTCCGGTTCCTGCATATTTCTCCTCGCGGGCCGCCTCAGAGCGTGTCTGCGGAAGCGCCGAGAAGCGCGATCGAAGTGATATCCAACGCCGCGTGAGCGATAATTGCGGGCCACAACGTGCGCCAGCGCACCGTAAACGCCGCGAGCACTGCGCCCACCAAGGATGTCTGCGCGATTCCTATCCAACCTTGATAGGCATGGCCGAGTCCGAACAGGGACGCCGAAAGCAGCACCGGTCCCCATACACCGCCGATGGCCTCCCGGCATCTGCTCAACAGAAACCCCCTCGCAAACAATTCCTCGTAAACTCCAACGAAGCAAAGCAGAGCAACGAGCAAGATGGCGGGAACACCTTCGCTGAACCGCATTGCCAGCGTCCCCAGCCCGTCCAGATGCGACTGGACCGTTTCCGGCGCGAGCACGAAGAGAAGCGACGTCAGCAGCAAATTGGAAGCCATACACACGCCGAAAGCCAGAAGCCCGCGCCCTGCGTCTCTCCCGCGCAATGGATGCAAACCGATGTCCGACCATCGTTGAGCCCGCAATGCCAGCAGCGCACGCAGCCCGAGAAGAACCACGATCCCTTGCACCAGCATCAACACCGGGAAGCGCATGCTCCGCGGAAAGACCTCGACCAGAAGCGCCGCCGCGAGGCTGCTCATCGCGAGCAACCCCAGCGCAAGCAGGATCTCGCCGAATGCGCGGCCTCGCGTCATGTCCGGGCGTCTCCACGCTCAGCCGCCCGACGGCAAACGGCGCAAGTGGACCCCGCCGCGGGGAACTTCTCGGGATTCGGCCGGTCGTTGACAGGTGGGCGGATGCGCGACGCTTGCCTCGAACACGCGGTCCGCGCATGCTTTGGCGGGCTTGCGCGAACGCTCGCAGAGGTCACGCAGGTCATTCGCCCTCACGTATGGCAGGAGAACGCTTTCGTGGCATACCCGTCGTCATGCAGATTCGAGTCGAAGCATGTCCGCATACTTTAATCGGGTTCGCCTCGACGTGCCACGGTCAACCGAAGCAATGAGCTTCGCATCACGCAGCAAGAACGCGATCGCTCCCGGCAATCACGGAAGCATCGAAGGAGGACCCCATGGCGCGACGCTACGATGTCATCATCCTGGGTGCGGGTAACGCCGGCCTCGGCGCCGCGGGAGTAACCCGCGAGCATGGAAAGTCGGTCGCCGTCGTCGAGTCGAACGGTGTAGGCGGCACGTGCCCTTTGCGGGGGTGCGTGCCGAAGAAGGTGCTGGTGGCAGCCGCGGAGACACTCGACACGCTCGAGAACGCGGCTGTTCATCACATTGAAACCGGCAAGCCGCGTCTGGACTGGCCCGCACTCATCGACCGCGAGCAGTCCTTCACCCACGGAAAATCGGAAGCCTTCACCAAGAGTCTCCGCAAACGGGGCATCGATCTGCTCACGGAGAGCGCGCGCTTCGCAGGTCCCGACCGGGTGCGAGTGGGGGACGAGACATTCGAAGCCGGCAACATCGTCATCGCCACGGGCTCGAGGCCCCGGAGCCTCCCGATAGCCGGCGCCGAGCACCTCATCACCAGCGACGATCTGCTGACCCTGCGCCGGCTGCCCGAATCGCTCGTTTTCATCGGCGGCGGGGTGATCGCGCTGGAGTTCTCCCACGTGCTGGCGCGCGCGGGGTGCAAGGTCACCATTCTCGAAGCCGCGTCGCGGATTCTTCCGAACCTCGATGCCGACGCCGTCGACAAGCTGCATGCCGCGAGCCGCAGCATCGGAATCGACATACTGAGCGGTGTCGATGTGCAGGAGATCGCTGCGATGGAAGGGACGTTTCGTCTGCGCTTCGAGCACGAAGGGTCCGAGCACGAGTTGTTCGCCGCGTGCGTTGCCAACGGCGCAGGGCGCGTGCCCGCCGTGGAGCAGCTCGACCTCGAGGAAGCACAAGTGGAGCACGACGGACCGCGCATCGCGGTCGACAATCACCTGCGCAGCGTGTCCAATCCGCGCGTATACGTGGCCGGTGACGCCTTGAGCGGCTCCGCGCAGCTCTCGCCCCTGGCCACGTACGAGGGCCGCCTGGTCGGCACCAACATCGTGCGCGGACCCACGCTCGCACCGGAGTATCATTCGGTGCCGTCGGTGGTGTTCACGGTGCCGTCGCTCGCCAGCGTCGGCTGGACGGAAGCGCAAGCGCGCGAGCGCGGTCTCGCCTTCGAGGTGAAGGCGACGGACATGCGCGAATGGCTGTCCGCGAGCCTGTACGGGAGCTCCACCGCCTACGCCAAAGTCCTGGTCGAGGAGGGAAGCCGCCGCATCCTCGGCGCACACCTCATCGGCAAGCGCGCCGAGGAGCTGGTTCATCTCTTCTCGTTCGCCATCCGGCACGGGGTGAACGCCGACGACGTCGCCGGCGGCGTGTACGCGTTTCCGACGTTCAGCTCCGACGTGCCGTCGCTGGTGTGACAGGCGCTTCGACGGCTTTCACGGCGGGGTTGCGCTGCGCTCCATTCCGCCCTACCGGCTGCGCGGCACATGCCCGCCCGGACCGCATGTCGCGTGACGCTCGTCAGCGCGGCGTGCACGAAATCGCCCGCGATAGGCCCCGCATGGGGACTTCGTGTTATAAGGTGGGGGTGAACAAAAGCGCTTTGTGCAGAGGGGAGGAACCGTGAAACGAGCCGGCCGGTGGATGAAGGTTTTCGTGCGCGAGGTGTTCAGCGAGCAAGGGACGGGTATCGAGGTCTACCATTATTTCGCGCGCTCGGTGGGTTTCATTCTGAGCGTTGCCGTCTCGATCATCATGATCTTCTCCCTCTACTACCTGTTCCAGGGGCTCTGGGAGACGTTGACGCAGGGGCCGGCGCGCTTCGACTACGCCGTATTTCAGCACTTCTTCGAAATGGTGCTGACCGCGCTCATCGCCCTCGAGTTCAATCATACGCTGACCGAGATAGTGACCGGCCGGGGCGGTCTGATTCAGGTGAAGGCGGTGGTTCTCATCGGCATCCTGGTGGTCGTGCGCAAGTTCATCCTCATCGAGATCGAGACCACCGCCCCGCTCTTCCTCATGGGCCTCGCGCTCGCCATCCTCGCCCTGGGCGCGGTCTACTGGCTGGTGGTGGACATCGATCGCAAGGCGGCGCGCGCAGGCACCTCGACCGAGCCGTAAGCTTCCCGCGTCCAGGCTGTGAGATAGGGCGCGGCGGCTCCGCTTGGTGCCCTTCGTGATCTTCGTG
>CAZPFD010000244.1:0-5986 GCA_964585725.1 uncultured Ectothiorhodospiraceae bacterium
CGTGCTCGAGCGTCAACCGAGCTTCGGAAGGCCGGACTCCGTGCACGGCCCTCGGTCTTACCGAACACCACCGCGACGTCGAGGCTCTTCCGCAGGGGCGGATGCCCTCCTTCAGGACGCGTTCCCGTGTCTTCTGTGCCCGGTCAGAAGTGCAGCGAGATGTCGCGGTGCTCGGCCTGGCAGGCCGCGACCTCCTCCGCCTGCGCGGTGGTAAGGCGCTCCTGTAGGCGCAGGCCGATGGAGCTGCGGATGGCCTTGTCGTAGGCCGCCAGCTCGGGCCCGAGCTCCCGGGCGGCCCGCTCGCGCCAGGCGACCTCGGCCGCGTACAGCTCCCGGGCCTCGGCCAGGCGGGCGGCCGCCTCCTCGCGGTCCGGCGCGTCCCCGCGCAGGGCGCGCCGCGCTTTGCGCAGGTTCGAGCTGATGTCCCGGGTGCCGTCGAGCCCATCGAACGCACGCTGGACGTCCTGGATGGTCTCCATGGCCTCCTCGGGGGCCGTCTCGGCCACCACCGGCTCCAGCCCCGCCAACCGGTCCTCGAGCGCCGCCAGGGCATCCGCCTGCTCGATCTGGGTGCGGATCTCGTTCAGCACCTCGTAGGCCCGGTCGACGTTGCTCCGGTAAGCGCCGCGGGCTCGCTTGGCCGCGCTGGCAAGCTCCTTGTAGCGCTTGCGCGCCTCCTCCCAGCTCTCTGGAATGCTCTGCTCGAGCTTAGCCTTCTCCGCGGTCACCGCCGCGATCTCCTCCTCCACGCGCGCGAGGCGGTCGTCCACCTCCGCGTCGCTGCGCGACAGCCGCGTTCGAGTCTGCCGGAGGTCCTCCAGCTCCGCCTCCAGGTCGCGGACCTCCCTCTGCAGGCGCCGCACCCGATGATGCAGGGGCTTGTACTCCGGGACGTAGGCGGCCACGGCCGCGTCGGCGGCGCGCACCTCCTCCACCAGCTCGAAGGTGGCCAGCGCCTTCTCGAAGCTCTCCTCGAGCCGTTCACGCTGCTCCTCGGGCAGGGCGCTGAGGTCAAGGGCGCGCATCTTCTCGATGCTCGCGCGCAGCTTCTCCTCGTTCTCGTCGTAGTACGCGAAGACGTACTCCTCGAGGCACTCCTGCAACCGCGGGTTCATCGGCGGCGGCGCCACATCGGACGTCAGATAGGTTCGGAAGGGCAGGTAGTTCACGAGGCTCGGGAACGCGCCGGCGATACCGAGCCCGGCGAGCTGGAGCGCGATGAAGACGGCCGCGCCGCGATAGATCTGGAGCGTGCGCACCGAGGGCGGCGCGACTCCGCGCAGGTAGAAGAGCGCAAAGCCGAACGGCGGCGTGAGGAAGGATGTCTGGATGTTGAGGCCGACCATCACCCCGAACCACACCGCAGTGATGTTGGCGGACGGTTCGGCGAGCAGGATGGGGGCCACGATGGGCACGACCACGACTGCAATCTCGATGAAGTCGAGGAAGAAGCCGAGCAGGAAGATCACCGCCATGACCGTGATGAACTGGCCCCAGAACCCGCCCGGCAAGCCGGTGAGGAACTCGCGGACCAGGTCCTCTCCGCCGAAGCCCCGGAAGGCGGAGGTCAGCATCGCGGCGCCGATGAGAATGATGAAAACCATCGACGTCGTCTTGGCGGTCTCCAGCATCACGCCGCGCAGGGTGTCCTCGATCACGTAGGTCCGCCAGGCGCTCCACAGGATTGCGACCAGCAGCCCGCTCACGGCGATGCCGGCGAGCACGATGCCCACCACGTCCGCTCGCCCCTCGATGTTCTTGATGTTGATGGAGAAGAAGCTCAGAACGATGACCAGTCCCAGGAGCGAGGCGATGGCCAGGATGGCGGGGTAAAAGGCGTTGCGCCGGCCTGCGGTGAGGCGGTAGCCGGCCATCAACGTCGCACCCACGGCGCCGATGGATCCGGCCTGATTCACGGTCGCCACGCCCAGGATGATGGAGCCGAGCACCGCGAATATGAGGGTCAGCGGCGGCACGAGGGCGAGCAACACCTTCAGCGCGAAGCGCCGATCGAACCGGCCCTCGTAGGGCACGGGCGGCGCCGTCTTCGGCTGGATGAGCGCCCGCACCAGGATGTAGGCCATGTACAACGCCACCAGCACCAGCCCCGGTACGAACGCGCCCATGAACATGTCGCCGGCGCTCGCCGACGTCACGTCGAACTCCGAAGGCATCACGAACTCGCCCGTATTCTCTTTGTAAAGCGCCTTGCGGGCGGTGCTGGCCTGGTCTGCGGCGGCGGCGAGCTGATCGGCGAGGATGATGAGAACGATGGAGGGCGGAATGATCTGCCCGAGCGTGCCCGAGGCGCAGATGGTTCCGGTCGCAAGCGGTTTGGAGTAGTTGTTGCGCAGCATCGCGGGCAGGGAGATGAGCCCCATGGCGATGACCGTGGCGCCGACGATGCCGGTGGTGGCGGCGAGCAAGGTGCCCACGAAGACGACCGAGATGCCGAGCCCGCCCGGAATCGGGCCGAAGAGCTGCGCCATGCTGACCAGCAGGTCCTCGGCAATCCTCGAGCGCTGGAGCATGATACCCATGAACACGAACAGCGGAATGGCGATGAGCGTGTCGCGCTCGACGTCCCAGTACAGGCTTCGAAAGTTCGTGACCCCCGCGCTCAGCCATTCCACCGGGCCGCCGTGGGCGAAATACGCGCTGACGTCGTTCGCGAACAGCCATCCGCAGAGCGCCGCGAGCGCGATGGAGAGGATCGCGGAGCCGGGCAGCGCGAACGACACCGGGAAGCCCGCGGTGAGCGCGAGCACCATGAAGAGGATCAGGACCGCGAGAAAGACGAGTTCCATGGCTGCACGATTCGCGGTTCGACGCCGGCCGCCCTAGTAGACGACACCCTCGCCTTCCCGGCGGCGCGGCGGATCACCCCGCAGCACGGCGGCGTTGCTCAGGAAGTAGCTCGCGAACTGCACGATCATGGTCACCGCGAAGACGACGAGAAACGCCGCCATGAGGTACTTCACGTACATGCCGTACCCGCTCTGCGAGATCTCGTAGTTGCGCAGCGGGTTGATGATGCTGCTCCCCTTGGTCCACATGCCGGTGGTGAGGATCACCCAGCACAGCGGCAACCCGAGCAATATCGAGCCCAGCGCGTTGGTCCAGGCCTTTCTCCGATCGCTGAAGCGGGCGTAGAAGACGTCGACCCGGACGTGCCCGTCCTCGACCAGCGTATGGGCGCTCGCGAAGAGGAACAGCGCCGCGTACCAGAAGCGCACCAGATCGCCCATGAAAGCCTGCTCGTACGAGAACACGAAGCGCGAGATCACGATCTGAAACTCCGCGACCACGACCAGCAGCGCGAGCCAGATGAAGCCGAGCCCGCGCGAGGTGAAGGCGATGACGAACGCGGCCAGCACGAGAGGGTAGTGGACGTGCGAGCCGCGGTAGATCGAGCGCCCCAGCTCCGTCGCGAGCGGGTCGCCGACCATTGCCGCAAGCAGCCCCTCCACCCGCAGGAAGGAGATCACCATATCCGCGATCCCCACCAGCAGGATGGCCCAGAACGCGCTGCGCACGAGATACGCCGCCAGCGCCGACCACAGGTCTGCGTCCTGGTAGAGGGTGCGGCGGCGGCTCAGGAGCACCCAGACGACGGGGATCGCGATCGAGCCCGCGTACGCGAGGACCTGGAGCCAGCCGAGCGCGACGGCGCCGCCCTCGAGCGGAGTGTTCAGGGGCCCGAGGCCGAACCAGCCGAGATGGGAGAACAGGGTGACGGCCCCCGGCCAGCCCCGCCAGAAAATGAGGTAGTTGTTGACCAGAAACAGCAGGGTGAGCGCGACCATCGCACCCGCAAACATACGCAGGAGCAGGTCGGTGGACGTATAGGGCCTCGAGCCGCGCGCGTGCGCCGGCTCATCGGGCGTCGCTGCCGGAGACGCAATGGCCTCGGTCGAGGTCATGACCGGTAAGGCCGCCGGCCATCGACGGCGGCGCGAGAGGCGCGGGCGTCAGCGGCGCGCGCCAGCACCGCCTGGGACCGCAGCGCCCGGGCCTCGCCTGCGAGGGGCATCGTGGTATGCGTCGGCTGCGCCCACGCAAAAAGCGGAGCCGGACGGCTCCGCCTTTCGCGGTGGGCAATGCGTCAGCCCTGTGAGAAGCCGAGCACGCGGTTGCGCTGGGCGACGTACGCCTGGTCCGCGATGTTCGTCCACTCGCCGATCTCGCGGCGCGCCCTGACGAAGCTCTCGTGTGTACGTCTCGCCAAGTCGCTGTGGGCGACGACTTCCTCGTACACCTCCGCGGCCCCCTCGCCGAAGGCATCGTAGATGTCGTCGTTGAAGCGGCGCAGCTTCACGCCCTGCTCGTTGATGAGGCGCCGCAGCCACTCGCCGTTCTTGGCGTTGTACTCGGCCATCATGACGTCGTTCTCCATCGCCGCCGCCGCCTCGATGATGAGCTGATCGGACTTCGACAGCCCGTCCCAGAACCGCTTGTTGATGCCGAGCGAGAGCGCCGAGCCCGGCTCGTGAAAGCCCGGATAGTAGTAGAACTTGGCCGCCTCGAAGAACTTCATGAAGTTGTCGTTCCACGGACCGACCCACTCGGTGGCGTCGACGGCGCCGGAGATCAGGTTCTCGTAGATCTGGCTGCCGGGCAGTGAGACCGGCGATGCGCCGAGCTTGGCCATCACGTCGCCGCCGAGGCCCGGTATGCGCATCTTCAGCCCCTTGAGGTCAGCGGGAGAATTGATCTCCTTGCGGAACCAGCCGCCCATCTGCACGCCGGTGTTGCCGCACAGCACGCACTTCAGCCCGAACTCGGCACCGAGCTCGTCCCACAGCTCCTGGCCCCCGCCGAACCGGATCCAGCCGTTGATCTCGGTGTAGGTGAGACCGAAGGGGACGGCGGTGAAGTACGCCCACGCGGGGTGCTTGCCTTTCCAGTAGTAGTCGGCCGCGTGGTACATCTGGGCGTTGCCGGAAGCGACCTCGTCGAATGAGTCGAACGCTTTGACGCGCTCGCCGCCGGCGAAGTACTGCACCTGGATCCGGCCGTTGGTCATGTCCGAGATGCGCTTGGCCACGCGCTGCGCGCCGGTCCCCAGGCCGGGGAAGTCGCGCGGCCAGGTGGTGACCATCACGGGCTCGATACGCTCCTGCGCGATGGCGGGGAACGCTACCGTGCTGGCTGCCGCTGCGGCGCCCGCGCCGGCCGCGCCCTTCTTCAGGAATGAACGTCTTTTCATCGTCGCCTCCTCGGGTTGTTTTCGAGTTATCGTGCGCGGCGCCCCGGCAATCGTGCCGCGGGCCCACGCCAGGTCGCGTCCTTCCGACCCACGCTGGTCCGGGGGAAGTGTGCCCCCCGAGGGCGGGCCCGTCAACGCGGCGAGCCGTGTGCAGGCCCGCCCCCACGCCCGCCACGCCGCCGCTTGGCTGCATTTGGGGCGAATCGACCGTTCGGTCCAACCATGCAATGTGGTGCTGTCATTCGGCCATTGGCCCCCGGTCCCCGATGCCGGAGCCCCCGCCAGAGGCGCCGGGGCTCACCACATTGTGCACCGGAGACCCGCACAGGCGCGGGGGCACCCGGCTGGCGCTCAAAGGCGCGTACGTGAAATCGCTTCATCCACGGCCTGAGAAACCATCGTTTGTCGGCCACGCCGTCAGCACCTATGTTCGCTCCCGTAAGCAGTGGCTTCGGAGAAACCCCGGTTCATGAAGGAGGTAAAGACATGACGGCGAAAGACACGGAGGCGCTCGTAGCGAAGGCGGTGATCGTCGCGGCCTGGTTTCTGTTCGCGCTGAGCATCGGAGTGGGCGTGCAGGGGGGCGTGGACGCCGAAGAGCAGAGCCGGTTGGAGCCGGCGCAGGCGGTACGGCAATCTTGAACGGGCAGGCAGCGCGACAGGGACGGCTATCGGCTGCTCCCGCGCTGTTCGCTCGACGCGAGCACGCGGCGTTCGAACTCAGTCTGATTCATCAGGGACGCCGGCTCTTTGGCATTTGGCGGAGAGGGAGGGATT
>CAZPFD010000245.1:0-1849 GCA_964585725.1 uncultured Ectothiorhodospiraceae bacterium
TCGAGCGGTCCAGCGGGCACGGCCCGCGACGGGAGAAGCGGGTTCCCCGTGGCCCGGCTTCGCCCGGGGCGGGCGCAGGGATCCCGCGCATCGGACGCGCCGCTCAAGCCCTCGGCGAGGGTGACGCTAGCCATTCGGTACCCGAGGCAACGACGGTCCGTCACGTGCACCATTCGACCCTTCTCCGGCGCTCCTTCGGCCCCCTCGCAGCTCTCCTGGTGTGCATGGGCGCATCCTGGGCCGCGGCCCAGGAGCAGAACGGCTTTCCCGCGCCGCCCGAGGGGCTGCTTGCGGCCGACACCCTCTACCGCTCGGTGGACGAGCACGGCAACGTCACCTATTCGCAGCGCCCGCCGGCCGAGGCCGAGGAGGTCGAGCCGATCCAGGTGCAGCCGGGCCCCGGCCGCGAGCGAAGACAGGAGGCGAAATCGCGCGCCCAAGCTCTGCAACGCGCGGCGCAGCGGGCGGAGGATGCGCGCCGGGAACAGGCCGCGGACAGGCACGACGAGATCCTGGCTGCCGAGGAGGCCTTGCGGCGCGCGCGGGAGCGCCTGGAGAAGGCCAGAATCCAGCGCGAGGACGATTGGCAGGGCCTGGCCGGCGGCGGGCGGCGCCTCAAGCCGAGCTACCACCAGCGCGTGCAGGCGGCCGAGGCGCAGGTCGAAGCCGCCGAGAAACGCCTGCACGACGCGCGGCGCTGAACCGCCCCGCCGCTTCACTCTCCTGCCCGGCGGCGTAACGCCGCGTATCCGCGCCTCACCTCCGCCCGGCGTCCCGCCGCCCGTACTCCCCGTCACGTCACCGAGGCGGCGCCGGGCCCCCTCGCTGGTACACCGCGCTCGCCTTGTAGCTCCGGTGCGCGCGCCGTACCAGCACGGCCAGCACCGCGGCCACTGGCAGCGCGAGCAGCACCCCGAGGAAACCGAAGAGCTGCCCGCCCGCCAGCACCGCGAAGATCACCGCCACGGGGTGCAGCCCGATGCGGTCCCCCACCAGCAGCGGGGTCAGCACGGTGCCCTCCAGCACCTGGCCCACGGCGAACACGGCCAGCACCGGCACGAGCGGGAGCAGCTCCTGGGTCTGAAACACGATCGCCACGCCGGCGAGCACCACCCCCACGACCACGCCCAGGTACGGCACGAAGCTGACCAGTCCCGCCAGCATGCCGACGATGAACGCGAGCTCCAGGCCCGCGAGCCAGAGCCCCACCCAGTAGATGAGCCCCAGCGCGAGCATCACCAGGAGCTGGCCTCTGAGGAACGCGCCCAACCGCTCGTCGGCGTCGCGCGCCAGCTCGCTCACCGTCGGCTCGACCGAGCGGGGCAGCAGCCCGCGGATGGCCTCGATGAGCCGGCCCCAGTCCCGCAGCAGGTAGAAGGTGACGACGGGCACGATGAGCAGGCTCAGCAAGAATCCGATGAGGGCGGCCCCCGAGCGGGTCGCGTACTGCAGCACGCTCACCGCCACGCCCCCCGCCTGCCGCCAGTGCTCCGCAATCAGCTCCTTGATGGTCTCCATCTCCAGCAGCGACGGGTCCACGCCCAGAGTCGACTGCAGCCACGGCAGCACGGTGAGCTCGATCCAGTCCACGACGGCGGGCACCATGCCGGCCAGGGCGCGGATCTGCATCTGCACGAGCGGCAGCACGAGCAGGGGCAAGGTCAGCAGGATCACGATCAGCGCCGCCAGCACCAGGGCGGCAGCCGCGGTACGAGGCACCTTGCGCCGCGTGAGAGCCTCGACCAGCGGGTCGCCCAGATACCCGAGCACGGCGGCCAGCAGGAACGGCGTCAGGATGGGCGCCAGCAGATAGACGAGCCAGCCGGCCGCGAGCGTACCGGCCACGAGC
>CAZPFD010000245.1:1949-5986 GCA_964585725.1 uncultured Ectothiorhodospiraceae bacterium
CGAGCGTACCGGCCACGAGCAGCCACTTCTGCGCGTCGGTCAACATGGGGCGGGCGCCATGTGGGCCAAGAAGCTCCCTCCGTGATGCCCCGCGAGCCTCGGCCTCTTCCGGCGGCGAGCGCCCGCCCGGGAGGACGGTCGGAGCGCGCCGATGATATCGGGGCGCCCGGCGGCTGGCCAGAGCGGCGTTGTTCCGCTTATCGGGCGCAATGCCGTAACATGTAGAGTTTTTGGGCGCCTGCGGCTCGTACGCCGCCCGCGCAGCCGACCTGATAGCCGCCTCTCACGCCATTCGCCTGGCGCGGTGGCGTGTAACGGTAAGATCTGACGCTCAGCCCGGATTCGTCGCCGATGGACATGGACCCGCAGCGCCTCGAGCTCGGCATCCCCGGCTTCACCTACGGGGATCTGTACGATCCGTCGCGGCTTCGCGATCTCCTCGAGGCGTTCGATGGGTTTCTGCGCGAGCGCGATCCGCGCCTGTTCGAGGAGTTCGACGCCTACCGAACGTGCCGTGGCGAGGGCATGGCGGCGCAGGCCGTGTCCGACGTGCTGGTGCGCACGGCGCCCCACGTGAGCCGCTTCCTCGCGCGCCTGTTCGGCGTCGAGGACGAGCGCGAGGCGCAGGCCGACGCCATCCGGCGCGACTTCGATCCCATCTTCACCTACCGCCGGGGCGTCGTCGCCCGCGTCGAGGCCCGATACCGCTCCGAGCCGGTGCAGGAGTGGGACGTGGCCGCCCTGGAGCGCGCGGTGGATCTGCTGCGGCATGTCGCCCTTCCCGACGCCGCGCACGATCCCGACCCGGAACGCGCCGTGAGCCGCGTGGCCAGCGAGCTCCTCGCGCTCGCCGAGCACCATGAGCGGACAGCCAAAGGCAAGGCCGACGCCGATCCCGAAGCCGACGCGCGCCTCGCCGCCATCGTCGAGCGGCTCTCGGGGCACCCGGACGCGGCGCAGGTGTTTGGGTTCGCGCTGGCCGCGGACACCCCCTCGGAGCGGGTCGACGGGCTGCTCGAGCACGTTCGCCGCTGGACGTTCGCCGCGCTGCATCGTCCCGAGCTCCAGGCCAAGGTCCGGGGCTGGGTCTCCCTGCGCCAGCTCAAGCGCACGGACTTCAGCCGGCTGGTGGAGTTCGACCGGCGTTTGAACGCGGGCCTCGCGCACCTGGAAGGCCCCGAGGAGCGGCGCCGCCAGCGCGACGGATTCGCGCTCACCGACAGGCGCTTCAGCGAGCGCGAGACCCTGTTCGAGATCGATCACTGCATCTACTGCCACGAGCGCGACACGGATTCCTGCTCCAAGGGCATGCGCAAGAAGGACGGCGGCCTGCGCGCCAATCCCCTGGGCGTGACGCTCACCGGCTGCCCGCTCGAGGAGAAGATCTCCGAGGCGCACGTGCTCAAGCGCGACGGCGACAACCTGGCCGCGCTCTCGGTGATCATGATCGACAACCCCATGGTTCCGGGCACCGGTCACCGCATCTGCAACGACTGCATGAAGGGGTGCATCTACCAGAAGGTCGAGCCGGTCAACATCCCCCAGGTCGAGACCAACGTCCTCACCGACATCCTGTTCATGCCGTGGGGCTTCGAGATCTACAGCCTGCTCACGCGCTGGAACCCGCTGAACGTCGAGCGCCCGCATGCACTGCCCTACAACGGCAACAACGTGCTCGTGGTGGGCCTCGGCCCCGCCGGCTACACGCTCGCCCACTACCTGCTGAACGAGGGCTTCGGCGTGGTCGGCATCGACGCGTTCAAGATCGAGCCGCTGCCCGCCGAGCTGACCGGCAAGGGCGGCGGGGTGCCGCAGCCCGTGCGCGACTTCAACGAGCTCTACGAGGATCTGGATCAGCGCGTCATGGCCGGCTTCGGCGGCGTCGCCGAGTACGGGATCACCGTGCGCTGGGACAAGAATTTCCTGAAGGTGATCTACCTGACCCTGGCGCGCCGGCAAACCTTCGCCTTCTACGGCGGCGTGCGCTTCGGCGGCACGCTGACCGTCGACGACGCGTGGAAGCTCGGCTTCCACCACATCGCCATCGCCTCCGGCGCCGGCAAGCCCACAGTCATCGACCTGGAGAACAATCTCATCCGCGGCGTGCGCAAGGCCTCGGATTTTCTGATGGCGCTGCAGCTCACGGGTGCAGCCAAGCGCTCATCCATGGCCAACCTCCAGGTGCGCCTGCCGGCCGCGGTCATCGGCGGCGGCCTCACCGCCATCGACACCGCCACCGAGGTCGCAGCCTACTACCCGTTGCAGGTGCAGAAGACCCTCGCCCGCTACGAACGGTTGAGCGAGCGCTTCGGCGCGGCGGCCGTGCGCGCGCGCTACGACGAGGAGGAGCAGGCCATCCTCGACGAGCTCCTGCGCCACGGGCGCGAGCTGCGGGCCGAGCGCGAGCGCGCAGCGGCCGAGGGGCGTGCACCGGACATTCAGGGGCTGGTGGCCAAGTGGGGCGGCGTGAGGCTTTACTACCGCAAAGGTCTGAACGATTCGCCGGCCTACCGCCAGAACCACGAGGAGGTCGAGAAATCCCTCGAGGAGGGCGTGGTTTACGTGCCCGGGATGAATCCCCTCGAGGCCGTTGCGGACGAGTACGGGCATCTCGCAGCCGTGAAGTTCGAACGTCTGGAGGAGCGCGACGGGCGTTGGGTGAGCACCAGCGAGCAGCCCGTGGTGCCGGCGCGCAGCCTGTTCATCGCCGCCGGCACCTCTCCGAACGTCATCTACGAGAACGAGCACCCGGGCACCTTCGAGCTCGAGAACAAGTTCTTTCAGCGCTACGAGCCGGCGTGGAACGGGGAGCCGAAGCTCGAGCCGATGCACGATGCGGCCGTTCCCAAGCTCGCCAGGCCCTCGCCGTTCACCTCCTACCACAAGGACGGCAAGCACATCACCTTCTTCGGCGACAACCATCCCGTGTACGCGGGCAACGTGGTCAAGGCCATGGCCAGCGCCCGGGACGGGTATCCCTACATCGTGCGCCTGTTCGAGCGCGAGCTGGCCGCCCTCGATGCCGGGGGCCAGCACCGGCGCGACGCCGCCTTCGAGGCGCTCAAGGCGCGCCTCGACGGCGAGCTGGTGGCCACCGTGGTCGACGTCAAGCGGCTGACCCCGACCATCGTGGAGGTGGTGGCCCACGCGCCCATGCAGGCGCGCAAGTTCCACCCGGGGCAGTTCTACCGCATCCAGAATCTGGAGACGTCGGCGCCGACGGTCGAGGATACGGTGCTCGCCGCCGAGGGACTCGCCCTCACCGGCGCCTGGGTCAACAAGGAGAAAGGGCTGATATCGCTCATTGCGCTCGAGATGGGCACCTCGTCGCGGCTGTGCGCGGTGTGGCAGCCGGGCGAGCCCATCGTGGTCATGGGTCCGACCGGCACCCCCACCGAGATCCCGCGCGACAGCAACATCCTGCTCGCGGGCGGCGGCCTCGGCAACGCGGTGCTGTTCTCCATCGGCAAGGCCATGCGCCGCGCGGGCAACCGCGTCGTCTACTTCGCCGGCTACCGCAAGCCCCAGGACGTGTTCAAAGCCCGGGAGATCGAAGAGGCGTCCGACGTCACCGTATGGGCGGTGGACCCGGGCCCGGGCGTACACCCCCTCCCCACCCGGCGCCCCCAGGACAAGACCTTCGTCGGCAACATCGTCGACGCCATGGTCGCCTACGCCAAGGGGGATCTCGGCGAGACGCCCGTACCCATGCAGGACATCGACCATCTCATGGTGATCGGGTCGGACATGATGATGGCCGCCGTCAAGGAGGCGCGCTTCAAGGTCCTCGCGCCGTACCTCAAGCCCGGGCACACGGCCATCGGCTCCATCAACTCATCCATGCAGTGCATGATGAAGGGCATCTGCGCGCAGTGCCTGTGCAAGCAGGTGGACCCGCAGACGGGCGAGGAGCGTTTCGTCTACTCCTGCTTCAATCAGGACCAGCCCCTCGATTGGGTGGACTTCCCCAACCTGCACGCGCGCCTGCGCCAGAACTCGGTGCAGGAGAAGCTCTCCGACCAGTGGCTCGACTACCT
>CAZPFD010000246.1:0-5971 GCA_964585725.1 uncultured Ectothiorhodospiraceae bacterium
CAAACAGAAGAAGGAAAACGAGAAATACAGAGCAGTCACCGCAAGCGGCTACCGCACCAACCGTCTCGAGGCCATGGCCATGGGCGAGCGCGCCCCCCTGGCCCTGGTGAACGCGCCGGCCTCCGGGCGCATGGCGGTGGCCGAGGCCCTCACCAACCTGGCCGCCGCCCGCATCGAGCGGCTGTCGCACGTGGCGCTGTCGGCCAACTGGATGGCCGCCTGCGGCCACCCGGGCGAGGACGCGCGCCTGTTCGACACCGTGGCCGCGGTCGCCACCGAGCTCTGCCCCGCCCTGGGCATCCCCATCCCGGTGGGAAAGGACTCGCTGTCGATGAAGACCGTATGGCGGGAGCGCGGCGCCGAGCGCTCGGTCACCGCCCCGCTCACGCTCATCGTTTCCGCCTTCGCGCCCACGCCGGACGTGCGCGCGACGCTGACGCCGGTGCTGCGCCGGGACGCCGGCGACACCGAGCTGGTTCTGGTGGACCTGGGGGGCGGCAGGAACCGCCTCGGCGCGTCGGCCCTGGCCCAGGTCTACGGCGGCCTCGGTGAGGACGTGCCCGACGTGGACAGCCCGGACGCGCTGCGCGCGTTCTTCGAGCTGGTGCAGGAGCTCAATGCCCAGGGGCATCTGCTCGCGTACCACGATCGCTCGGACGGGGGGCTGTTCGCGACCGTGTGCGAGATGGCCTTCGCCGCTCGCACCGGCGTCACCATCGACCTCGACGCCCTGCACGCGCAGGATCTGCCCGGCGCCCTGTTCAGCGAGGAGCTCGGCGCGGTGCTCCAGATCCCGCGCGGCCAGCGGGCCGCACTGCGCGCGCTCGAGGGCCTGGCACGCCGTCCCGGGGTCGCGTGCCACCGGCTGGGCGCACCCAACGACGAGGACCGTATCGAGTTCCGGCGAGGCGGCGCGGTCGCACTCTCCTGGCGCCGGGAGGCGCTGCACCGGATATGGTCCGAGACGACGTGGCGCATGCAGAGCCTGCGCGACAACCCCGAATGCGCCCGCGAGGAGCACGACGCGTTGCTCGAGCCCGAGGATCCGGGGCTGTTCGTGCGCCTCGGCTTCGACCCGGGGGAGGACGTGTGCGCCCCGTTCGCAGGCACCGCCCGCCCGCGCCTCGCCGTGCTGCGCGAGCAGGGAGTCAACGGGCACGTGGAGATGGCGGCGGCCTTCGAGCGCGCGGGCTTCGACTGCGTGGACGTGCACATGAGCGAGATCCTCTCGGGCGAGACCTCACTCGCCGGATATCGCGGGCTGGCCGCCTGCGGCGGCTTCTCCTACGGGGACGTCCTCGGCGCCGGGGGCGGGTGGGCGAGCTCCATTCTGCACAACCCGCGCGCCCGCGACGGGTTTCAGGCCTTCTTCGAGCGCGACGATACCTTCGCCCTCGGCGTCTGCAACGGCTGCCAGATGCTCGCGCGCCTGCATGCCATCATCCCGGGCGCCGGGGGGTGGCCCGCGTTCGTGCGCAACCGCAGCGAGCAGTTCGAGGCGCGCCTGGTGATGTGCGAGGTCCTGCCCACCCCGTCGGTGCTCCTGGCAGGGATGCACGGCTCCATGCTGCCCACCGTCGTCGCCCACGGCGAGGGGTGCGCGCGCTTCGCGGACGCGGCGCACGCCGCCCGTGCGCTCGAAGGGAGCCTGGCCTGCCTGCGCTATGTCGATCATCGCGGCGCACCCGCGCACGCCTACCCCGCGAACCCCAACGGATCCCCGCACGGCGTCACCGGGCTCACCACCGAGGACGGACGCGTGACCATCCTCATGCCCCACCCCGAGCGCCTGTTCCGGGCCGTCCAGCACTCCTGGCACCCGCCCGGCTGGGGCGAGGACGGCCCGTGGCTGCGCCTGTTCCGCAACGCCCGCGTCTGGGTCGGCTGAACGCATCCCCGCCCCCGCGGGTCTCATGTGGTGTCAGACACTACTTTTCCGCGATTTGGCAGGAAGTAGTGTCTGACACCACTTTTGCCACCGTCTTTGCGATTGCGTGATCATTGCGTGAACTTTGGCGGCTAAGCTGTGAAATGAGGCCGGGCCGGCGCCCGCACCCCAGGGCACCGGGAATCCGCCGGCCGATTCGTGGAAACTTTTCGTTCCCTCGGGGATCTATGTACGACGGCCCGAGGCCGGCAGCGAGCAGCGGCGGGAGAACACCATGCTGATCAAGAGACCTTCGGACATCAAACCCTCCGAGATCACCCCCGAGCGGGTGTGGCGCGCACGCCGGCGCTTCATGCGGGACGTGGCCGCGGGCACCCTGGCGGCCACGGCGCCCGCCCTGTTCCGGGTACAGGCCGCGGCGGCCGGTGTCCCCATCGAGAACGTGGCCGAGAGCGACTTCAGCACCGGCGAGAAGCTCACGCCCCGCGAGGACGTGACCACGTACAACAACTTCTACGAGTTCGGGACGGCCAAGAGGGACCCGTCGCGATACGGCCAGGCCTTGAAGACCGAGCCCTGGTCCATCGAGGTCTCCGGTGAGTGCGAGAAGCCGGGCGTGCTCGACCTCGAGGAGCTCGTTCAGCCCCACCAGCTCGAGGAGCGCATCTACCGCCTGCGTTGCGTGGAAGCCTGGTCCATGGTGATCCCCTGGGTCGGCTTCCCCCTGGGGCCGGTGCTGAAGCGCTTTCAGCCGACCTCCCGAGCGAAGTACGTGGCGTTCCAGACGCTCCACGACCCCGAGCAGATGCCGGGGCAACGCCGTCCCGTCCTCGACTGGCCGTACGTGGAGGGGTTGCGCATCGACGAGGCGATGCACCCGCTCACCATCTTTGCCGTCGGGCTGTACGGCGAGGAGCTCCCCAATCAGAACGGCGCGCCCATCCGGCTCGTCGTGCCCTGGAAGTACGGGTTCAAGAGCATCAAGTCCATCGTGCGCGTGAGCTTCACGGAGCAGCAGCCGCCGGCCACCTGGAACGAAGCGGCGCCGAACGAGTACGGCTTCTACTCCAACGTGAACCCCAACGTGGATCACCCGCGCTGGAGCCAGCGCATCGAGAAGCGTCTCGAGGGCGACTTCTTCGCGAAACGTATCGAGACGCAGATGTTCAACGGATACGCCGATCAGGTTGCCCATCTTTACGAAGGCATGGATCTGCGCAAGCACTACTAGCCCGAAAGCGTGAATCAGATCACCGTCATCCGCTGGATCATCAAGCCGCTGATCTTCGTCGCGGCGCTGGTGCCCCTCGCCCTCCTCGTATCGGATGCGGTCGCGGATGCCCTCGGCCCGAACCCGGTGGAGGCCATCCGGCTCAGGACCGGAGACTGGACCCTGCGCTTTCTGCTGATCACGCTGGCGGTGACGCCCGTGCGGCGCCTGAGCGGCTGGAATGCGCTGATTCGCGTGCGGCGCATGCTCGGTCTGTTCGCCTTCTTCTACGCGTGCCTGCACCTGATCACGTATCTGTGGCTCGATCAGGGCTTCTACTGGTCGGGCATCGTCGAGGACGTCGTGGAGCGGCCCTACATCACCATCGGCGTCGCGAGCTTCCTGCTCCTGGTCCCCCTCGCCGCCACCTCCACCAACGGCATGGTGCGCCGCCTGGGCGGCAAACGCTGGCGCCGCCTGCACCGGCTGGTGTACCCGGCGGCGTTCGCCGGTGTCTTTCACTACCTCTGGCTGGTGAAGGCGGATACACGCGAGCCGCTCATCTACCTCGCCGTCCTGGTCGGGCTCATGCTGCTGCGGCTCCCGTGGCGCGGCTGGCGCATCCCCATCCCGCGCAGCGAAGCCCGCGCCCGCTGAAGTTCAACCACAGAGGTCACAGAGGAAAAGCACGGAGGACACAGAGCAAGGCCCGCCCTCTCAGCATAAAGCGCGCGCCTTCACAGAAACTCCGCGGTTTCTTTCGAGGAATCTCTCGATCTTTTCTCCTCTGTGCCCTCTGTGCGACCCTCCGTGTTCTCTGTGGTTCTTCTTTCCTCCGTCGTTCTTGTTCGCCCCCGGCTCTGGCTGCCGGTAAGGAACGAGGGGCCTGAGGAGGTGGTTTGGCGGGGGGCTGCGGGCGCGTTTAGAATGGCCTCACGGAGGCTCGCCGTGGACGACGAACGCCATCTCAGCAGCGACGATATCGAGCTCTTCCGCTCCAGCGTCGGGCCCGTCCAGCGCCTGCGCCAGGACCGGGTGCACGCACGCGCCCGCCGCCCTCAGCCGCTGCCGCGCCAGACGCTCGAGGAGGCGCGCCAGGTGCTGCGCGACGCCGTCGCCGGCCAGCCCGGCTTCGAGGAGCTGGAGACCGGGGACGAGCTGTGGTTCGTACGCCCGGGGACGCAGCACCGGCTGCTGCGCAAGCTGCGGCGGGGGCACTTCAGCATCGGCGCGGAGCTCGATCTGCACGGCATGACCGTGGCCGAGGCGCGCGAGACCCTGACCGGCTTTCTCAAGGAATGCCACCGGCGCGGCGTACGCGCCGTGCGCATCGTGCACGGCAAAGGCCGCCGCTCGCCCCACGGGCGGCCCGTGCTCAAAGGCAAGCTCGATCGCTGGCTGCGCCTGCGCGAGGACGTCGTCGCCTTCGCTTCCGCACGCGCGGTGGACGGCGGCACGGGCGCGGTCTACGTGCTCCTCAAGAGCCGCTAAACCCCGGAGCGGTGCGCACGAGCTCGCGCAGCACCGCCGTCGCGTAGCTGCCCGAGGGCAGCGAGAAGCGCAGCTCGAGCGAT
Organism: uncultured Ectothiorhodospiraceae bacterium; assembly: GCA_964585725.1. GTDB lineage: Bacteria > Pseudomonadota > Gammaproteobacteria > HK1 > HK1 > CAZPFD01. The sequence goes on from CAZPFD010000246.1 coordinate 4,673, forward strand.
GCCCCGGCGCGCGCCTCCCATTCGAGGCGCGACACCTTCACCCGCAGGCTGCGGCGGGCGTGCTCGAGGCCGGCCCTCTCAAGGCCCTGGCGCCAGATCCCGCACTCGCCCAGGAGCGCCGCCTCGCGCGCCAGCGCCTGGTCGCTGAGCGGGCGGCGGATGCGGCCCCACAGCGGTCCGGTGGGATGCAGATCGAGGCGCTGCAAGCGCGCCTCGATGTCCGCATCCACGGTATCGACCCGAAACACGCTGTGGGATCCATCGAGCATCACGATCTCCCCCGCCTGCGCCCGATCCCACGTGCCGTCGGCGACCCGGTGCGAGAGCACGTAGTTGAACAGGAGCGAGCGCGCGCTGGAGAGATACAGCCCGCGTTCGTGGCGATTGCGCACCACCCGGCCCCGGCACAGCATCTCGTACGCCTTGCGCACGTTCGCGGCATCACGGCCGAAGCGCTGCTCGGCGAAATAGTTGGGAGCACCGCGAGAGGCCACGCGTTGCAGGCGCGCTGCGAGCGACGCCGGCGCGTCGCTCAGATCCCGAAGCACGATGGTGAACGCATTGCGGCGAAACGCGCCGCGGCGGAGCTTGCGCCGGTGGCGCGCGCGGGCGAGTACCTCGATCCGATCAGATGCGAGCGCGCCCCAGTCGGGCTCCACCCCGCCGGGGAGGTGCACGCTGAACCACTGGGAGCATACCGCCGTGCGGTCCTTCAGCCCCGCGTAGCCGATCTCGCGCGGGGCGATGCCCGCCAGTTGCGCGATCTCGCGGGCAACCCAGCCGGTGTTGGCGCCGCGCTTACGCAAGCGCAGCCAGACGTGCGGCCCGTCCCCGGACGGCTCGTAGCCCAGGACCTCGTCGACGCGGAAATCCTCCGGGCGAGCGCGCACGACGGCATGCATCGGGGGAGGACTCTCGACGTGCGCCAGATCCGCCGGCGCTATGAAGCACGGCAACCGCGAATCAACCACGGATTTCACTGTAAAGGGCACGGAAGAAAAACAAAGATCTCACCACAGAGGACACAGAGGATCTCACAGAGGTCACAGAGAAAGAAATAGAACAGTTAAAGTGCAAGTAAAGCGACAGCTTCGGCCGTACCGGATCTTTTATGCTCGCTCAGCCCACCTTGCGATTCTTCGCCTCGCTGAGGTGGAGAGCACGATACCATTAAGACAGTCTTTTCTCTGTGCCCTCAGTGCGGTCCTCTGTGTCCTCTGTGGTTTGATCTTTTTCAAGGCTCGTCGAGGAGAGCCACCGCGAAGGCGGCTATGCCCTCGCCGCGGCCGACGAACCCCA
>CAZPFD010000247.1:0-5906 GCA_964585725.1 uncultured Ectothiorhodospiraceae bacterium
CGTCAGAAGTTGTCCTTGCGCCGGCGCACCTCGGCGAAGACCTCGACGGGATCCGCCCCCGCGAGCCCCACCTGACGCGCGAGACTCGATTCGTCCGCACGCATGAACGGATTGGTGGCGCGCTCCTCGTCCATGCTGCCGGGGATGGTCGGCTTGCCCTCGGCCCGCAATGCCTCCACCTTGCCCGCTCTGCGCTTGAGCGCCTCGTTGTCCGGCTCGACGGTGAGCGCGAAGCGCGCGTTGGCCTGCGTGTACTCGTGACCGCAGTAGATCTTCGTGCTCCCGGGCAGCTCGCGCAGCTTGTTGAGGCTGTTCCACATCTGCTCCGGAGTGCCCTCGAAAAGGCGCCCGCACCCCATCAGGAACAGGGTATCGCCGCAGAAGAGCGCCTCGCTCTCGGAGAACCAGAACGCGATGTGCCCGCGCGTGTGCCCCGGGATGAAGAAGATCTGCGCTTCCGCGCCGCCCAGGCGATAGGTCTCCCCCTCGTCCACAGCCACGTCGATGCCGGGGATGCGATCCCGATCCGGGGCGGGCCCGACGATGGTCGCACCCGTCTCGCGCTTGAGCTCGAGATTGCCGCCCACATGGTCGGGGTGATGATGCGTATTGAGAATGTGGGTGAGCTGCCAGCCCGTCTCCTTGAGCGCATTCAGTACCGGCTGCGCCTCTGACGGATCCACGACGCCCACCGCGCCCGTCGCGGGATCGCGCAGAAGGTAGGCGTAGTTGTCCCGGAGGCAGGGAACCGGTCGAATATCGAGCTTGGACATGAGTGCTACTCCTTGTTCATGCTGAATGCGTTCCAGCGTCCTGAATGCCGCGTGCCCGAAGCGTGCGCGTCATCGCCCGCGTTTCGAAGCCCATTTTACAACCTGTGGGGCGAGGCGCCGGACTCCGCTCCGCGAGGCAGACAACTCACGAACCGTACGGATCTCTTACGCTGGAAGGGGAAGCCTGTAAGAACCGGGTCGGCCTTCGTGCGCAAGCAGCGCGGCCTTCACGTCCAGCCCGCCGCCGAACCCCACGAGCGTACCGTCGGATCCGATGACCCGATGGCAGGGTATGACGATGGGGATCGGATTGGCGCCGGTCGCACGCCCTACCGCGCGCGACCCCCGCGGCCGGCCGATGGCACGCGCGACATCACCGTAAGTGCGGGTTTCGCCGAAGGGAATCTCTTGCAGCGCTTGCCACACGGCGCGTTGAAACCGAGTGCCGCGGGGCGCCAGCTCGAGCTCGAAGCGCTGGCGGCCCCCGCGGAAGTACTCACGGAGCTGATCCCGCAGGTGGCGTGTACGCTCGCGGTCCTCCACCGCATGCAGGCCACCGCGCGCGAGCTCATCGCGGATCTGCGCGGGCTCGCGGCCCTTGGCGAACTCGATGCGAAGCACCGCCCCCGCTTCGTCGACGGCGCACACCAGCGGGCCGCAGGGGGAATCGACAGTGTTCGTGTAGCAGCTCGTGCTCGGCATGTAATTTACTGATTTTCTTATAAAAATAATAGTAGCGCAGGAGCGCGCCGGTACTATAATACGCGCCACCGACGCGCGTATCGAGCCTTCCCGGCGGGCGTTTGCACCGGAAAGTGGAACCCATCGTTGCGTCTCGGCGCTTGGGCGCGTCGGCGTTCCTTCGGAGGAAGACCACTCATGTCTGTCGTCGTCGCCGTGCTGCTCATTGCGATGGGCGCACTGCTGTTCACCGCGGCCCTCGTCGCCACCCGCTCCGAGCACCCCCCGCACTGGATGAAGGATACCCTTGTGGCCAACGTGCTCGGGCCGGTCGTCATCCTCATGCTGGCCCTGGGCGCGGGCATGCTCATACGCGGCTTCGCGAATCTTGACACCCTCACCTTCGGCGCGCTGGAAGGCGCACTCACCGTCGCCGTGCTCGCAGCGGCCTACGGAGCGTGGAGGCTTATGCGTGTCCGCGATACGCTGGCTGCCTACAAGGCACGCACTGCGGCCGGCGAAGGCATCACGCGGGCCGGCGCCGCAGGGGCAGCGGCGGATGTCATCTCCATCGAGCCGCCGCCCCCCGAGCCGTCGGGGTCGGGGAAGCGCGCCGCGTGACGCCGTTTGCGCTCAGCGCGCCGCCTCTGCCGCCTGCCACACGGCCATGGTTCCTTCCCAGATCATGGAGCACGCCACGTAGAAGATGATGGCAAGGCCGATGTAGGCGATCCAGTGATGGCGCTGCAGCAGCCGCGCGATCACCGTCGCAGCCACGGCCATGAACGCGATGGAGAGTGCGAGCCCGACCACCATCACCCAGGTGTGGTCGCGTGCGATGCCCGCCACGGCGAGCACGTTGTCGAGCGACATGGATACGTCCGCCAGCACGATCTGAAAGGCGGCCTGGGGGATGCTCTTGGGTTGCCGCGGCGGCGACTGCACCCCCGCCTGCGCCCCGGCTGCCTCGGTCTTGCGGTGCCGTCGGCTCTCCTCTATCTCGCGCCACAGCTTCCACGAAACCCACAACAACAGCAGACCGCCCGCCAGGGTAAGCCCCAGAATCTGCAGGAGCTGAACCGTGATGAGGGCGAAGCCGACGCGCATCAGCGTCGCCGCCAGGATGCCGAGCATGATGACACGTGCCCGCTGCTCCGGGGCGACCGCAGATGCCACCATGCCGACGACGATGGCGTTGTCCCCCGCCAGCACCAGGTCCACCATGATGACCTGCGCCAGCGCGCTCAGTTCGGCGACGGAAATCATCGAGGCAGGCGAACGTCTCCGGCCCGTATTTCCCGCCGCGCTCCGCCGCTCATCCTGCGCAAGCGCTCACCCGTCCCGGCAGCATCGAGGTTCGTGGGTAATCGGTTTTCTCATCGAAGCTGCTACGGTAGGGCTCGGGACCTCCGTACGGCAACGGCTTGCGCCGACCGCGATACGAAGCGTTCCCCGGCGTCGCAATCAATCAGGCCTCACCCATCCGTGGTGCGCGAGATCCGGCTCGCCGCAGTGCTCCAGGATCTCGGTGCGCACCCGATCGCGCAGGCGAAGGGCCACATGCCACTCGCCCTCCCCCTCCTCGACCGAGGGCGCAGGGGCTGCGGGCGCCCCGATGGTCACGCGGATCGCGCCCCGGCGCGGGAAGGAGCTCCCCGAGCGCAGGATCGATCGTGTGCCGTGGATGGCGACCGGCAGGACCGGCACACCCGCCTGCACGGCCGCCACGAAGGCCCCCAGGTGGAAGGGCAACAGCCCCGGCGTGCGGACGAAAGTGCCTTCGGGGAAATAGGCGAGCGAGCGGCCCTCGAGCAGCGTGCGGGCGATCTGCCGCGAGTCCTCCACGCTGCGTCGCCGGTCGAAACGCTCCACGAAAAGGGCGCCGAGGCGGCGCAGGAAGACCCGCGGAATGAAGCCGCTCTGCAGCTCCCGCTTGGCGACGTAGCTGAGCGGATGCGGCAGCACGGATGTGAGCACCAGCCCGTCCAGGTAGCTACAGTGATTGGAAGCGACGACGTACGGCGTGTCCTTCGGGACGTGCTCGAGACCCGACACCTGCACCGGGATGCGGGCCAGGCGGAACAGGGTACGCCCGAACCTCCCGAGCGTGCGCCAGCGCCGCTCGAGACCCGGCGTCAGCGCCACGGCGGTCCAGGCGCTGGGCGCCAGGACGACGAACAGCGCCCACACATATCCCGCGTACAGCGCCTTGCGCACGGTGCGCGTCGTTCGCCGCAGCTGAGGCATCGCTCCGGCCCACGCAAGCCGCACGAACTGCAGCCAGACGGAACGCGGGCGCGCGCTCAGCCGGCCCCCCTCGTAGAGCTCGCGCATGGCGGAGCGGCGTATCTTGCCGCTCGAGGTCTTCAGCACGGTGCGCGGCGCAACCAGCATGACGTCGTCCGGTGCGGCCCCGATGAGGTCGGCGGCGAGCTGGTTGATCTCCCGTGTGATGCGCTCGCGGGCATCAGAACCGGTCTCGCGGGTTTCCGCCAGCACCACCATGCGCTCGGTGCCCGAGTCCGGGTCCTGGCTGCCGAACACGGCTACACAGCCCTTGCGCACGCCCTCCAGGTTGCCCACCCGCTCCTCGAACTCGTAGGGATAGACATTGCGCCCGGCGCGGATGATGACGTCCTTGGTGCGGGTCGTGATGTAGACTTCGCCCCCCGCGATGTAGGCGCGATCACCGGAAACCAGCCAATCGTCGTGAAACAGCGCTCGGGTGGCCTCGGGATTGCGGTAGTAGCCGCTCGTCGTCCCCGGCCCCTTGAACTCCAGATGTCCCTCTTCCCGATCGCCGACCTCGCGTCCCGCGTCGTCGACGATGCGCACCTCGAAGCCGCGCAGCGGCTCTCCGCAGGACACCCACTCGATCACGTTGCTCTCGGGCTCGTCCGCAGGCGCCGGCTCGGCGCGCCCCTCACGTGCCAGCACGTCGCGTTTCACGCGATCCACCCGCGGCCCGCGCTCGATGGGTGTGAAGCACACCCCCAGGGTCGCCTCGGCGAGCCCGTACACGGGCGCTATGGCCTCGCGGCGCAATCCGTAGCCGGCGAAGCGCTCGGCGAAGCGATTGATCGTTTCGGGGCTCACCGGCTCCGCTCCGTTGAAGGCCAGGCGCCAGCTACTGAGATCGAGACCCTCCAGGTCGCGCTCCGTCAGGCGGCGCAGGCACAGCTCGTATGCGAAATTGGGCGCCCCCGAGAGCGTGCCCCGATGACGGTGAACCGCCCACAGCCATCGCGCGGGACGGTGCAGGAAGCTGAGGGGGGACATCAGAACCAGCGGAAACCCGTAACAGAGGCTGCCCAGCCAGGCGCCGATGAGACCCATGTCGTGATAGAGGGGAAGCCAGCTCACGAACACGTCCGTGGAGCTCGCCCGCACCGTCTCCCCCATGGCGCGAATATTCTCCAGCACGTTGCCGTGGGTCAGGACCACGCCCTTCGGACTGCCGGTGCTGCCCGAGGTGTACTGCAGAAAGGCGATGCTCTGGGCAGTGGTGAGGGCGGGGCCTTCGAACGTGCCGTGCTCGCACAGGTCCGCCACGGTCTCGATGCTGCGCAGGCTCGGCACCTGGGCCTTCAGCAGGCGCGCCACCGGCTTCGCCTGCGGGAACGTGACCAGCACGTCGACCTCGGCATTGGAGAGAATGCCCGCATGGCGGCGCACGTGCTCTTCGAGCTGGGACAGACGGGCCGGAGGATACATGGGCACGGGGATGCCCCCGGCCAGCATCACCCCGACAAAGCAATAGAAGTACTGCGGCTCGGTCGGCAGCATGATCGCCACGGCGCGCCCGGGGTCCAGATTGCGCGCCCGCAGTCCTGCGGCCACGCGTGCGGCCTGAGCACGCAATGCGCCGTAAGTGATCGGCTCCGCGTCCTGGTGACCGTTGCCGTAGAGGTGGATGTGGACCCGGTCAGCGTGCTGCGCCACGTGCCATTCGAGCGCTTCCACCAGCGTCCCCGTACGCTCGGGGGCGGACTCGACGGCCGTTCGGGGCAGCTCCCGCACGGCAGGCTCCCGGGCGGGCTCTGCGGCGGCGCCGGCGGACGCCGCGCGCAGGAGATCCCGGGGCGTCTCCGCGGCCGCCGCCGCCTGCTCGGGAACGCTGACGTTGAAGTCGCGCTCGACCCGGTGCAGCAGCTCCATGCGAGCGAGGCTGTCCAACCCCAGCTCGCGGTCGAGCGACGTGTCCAGGGTGAGGTGCACGCGCCCTTGCTTGTGCGGGTAGAGCTCGATGACCAGGTTGCGGACGGTCTCGAGCAACGCTTCGGGACGGATCCGTGCTCTGGTTTCGCGCTCTCCCGGTGTGACCGCAGACATGGCTTCGGTCTTGTCCCTTGGCTCCTGCGCGCCGGACCCGTCCGCTCCTTGCGCGGCCACCGTAGGGTCGCGTGGCGGCGACGGCAGAGAGGATGATCCGGGGAGTCGTGAGGCCTCCCC
>CAZPFD010000248.1:0-5818 GCA_964585725.1 uncultured Ectothiorhodospiraceae bacterium
GCGGGCCTCGGCCTCCAGCCGGTGTCGATCAGCGGTTCGACGCGCCGGACCCGGGCTGCCAGCCGTCCCGCCCGCGAGCCCGGCCGCGAGTCGGTGACCCTGGTGCACAAGGGCAACATCATGAAGTTCACCGAAGGCGCCTTCCGCAACTGGGGCTACGAGCTCGCGCGGGAGGAGTTCGGCAACGTCACCATCACCGAGGAAGAGCTCTACAGCGTGCACGGCGGGAAGCAGCCGCGGGGCAAGCTGGTCATCAAGGACCGCATCGCGGACATCATGTTCCAGCTCATGCTGCTTCGGCCCAACGAGTTCGACGTCATCGCCACCATGAACCTGAACGGCGACTACCTGTCCGACGCGCTGGCGGCCGAAGTCGGGGGCATCGGCATCGCGCCCGGAGCCAACATGTCGGATCACGTGGCCGTGTTCGAAGCCACCCATGGCACGGCGCCCAAGTACGCCAACCAGAACAAGGTCAACCCGGGCTCGCTGCTCTTCAGCGGCGTGATGATGCTGGAGTACCTCGGCTGGAAGGAGGCGGCGGACCTCATCTCGCACGCATACCCGGAAGTGCTCCAGAGCAAGGTGGTCACGTACGACTTCGCGCGCCAGATGGAGGGCGCGACGGAGGTATCCACCAGTGCGTTCGCCGACGCCATCATCGAGCAGATTCGCGGCGGCATCGACCTCGAGACGCGCCAGCGGCGGGAGCGCAACGCGATCGAGAAGGAGCGCAAAGAACGCGAGAAGCGCCGCGTCTCACAGCCGTTCGCGGAGATGGAAGACTCCGGGCGGCGCCCGCACACCGTGGGCGACATCATGACCCGCGTGCCCGTCACCATGCGCCCCGGAGCCACCGTCGACGAGGTCACGCGCGTGATGCGCGAGCATGGCGTCAGCAGCATCCTGATCGAGCCGGGAGCGGACGGCCAGTGGGCCATCATGACTCAGCGTGACATCGTCAAACGGATCGTTCACGCCAACCGCTCCCCGGCCCGGGTCCAGGTCGAGGAGATCGCCACCAAGCCGCTGGTGACGGTCCCCATCGACACGGAGCTGCACGAGTGCTCGGCCAAGATGCTGGAGTCCAACATCCGGCGCGTGGTGGTGGAGCAGAACGGCAACCCCGTCGGCATCGTCAGCGACACCGACATCTTCGCCATGGTGGATCAGTTCGGCTGGGAGCCGGAGGAGCACTACTGAGCGCCGCAACCTCTAGAAAGGCCGCCTTCTAACACGAAGGACACGAAGATCACACGAAGACCACGAAGAAAGATCTAGAGTAAAATTCAACATAAATCCTTAAGATCCTTCGTGAGCTTCGTGCTCTTCGTGGTTCGTTTTTTTGGCGCTGTGTTATCCGCCTGAGGCCGATTCGCCAACCACGAAGGTCACGAGGAGCACGAGTAAATAACAAAAATTCTTTCTTCGTGGTCTTCGTGTGATCTTCGTGTCCTTCGTGTTAGAAGCGGGCGCCCGAAACACCACCTGTTTCAGGGAAGAAGCACGGTCGAGCCGGTGGTCTTGCGGGCCTCGAGCGCCCGGTGGGCTTCGGCGGCGTCCTTGAGCGGGAACGTCTGGTTCACCTCGATGCGCACCGCGCCCCGCTGCACGACGTCGAAGAGCGCGGACGCCGACTGCACCAGGTCCTCGCGCGCCGCCGTGTAGTGAACGATCGTCGGGCGCGTCAGGTACAGGGAACCCTTGGCACTCAGGACCGTCACGTCCAAGGGCGCGACCTTCCCGGACGACTGGCCGAAGCTCACCATGGTGCCGCGCGGCTGCAGGCAGTCGAGCGAACGCTCGAAGGTATCCTGCCCCACCGAATCGAACACGACCGGCACGCCCTTGCCGTCGGTGATCTCCTTGACCCGAGCGACGAAATCCTCCCGGGTGTAGACGATGGGATGCGTGCATCCGTGAGCGGCGGCGAGCTCCGCCTTCTCGTCGCTGCCCACGGTGCCGATCACGGTCACGCCCAGGTCCCGCGCCCACTGGCACGCGATGAGCCCCACGCCCCCGGCGGCGGCATGGAACAGGATGGTCTGGCCGGATTGCACGGGGTAGGTCCGGCGCAGCAGGTACTCGGCGGTCATGCCTTTGAGCATCATGCCGGCCGCCACCTGCTCGTCGATGCCGTCGGGGATGCGCACGACCCGATCCGCAGGCATCACCCGTTGCTCGGCGTAGGCTCCCATCGGCGCGCTCGCGTAGGCGACACGGTCGCCCACCGAGAGCTCCGACACCCCGGCGCCCACGGCCTCGACCACGCCGGCGCCCTCCAGCCCCGGGGTGAACGGCAGGGCCGGTCCGGAGTAGGCTCCGGTGCGGAAGTAGACGTCGATGTAGTTGAGCCCGATCGCAGTGTGCCGCAGCCGCACCTCGCCCTCTGCAGGCTCCGGCGCGCTCACGTCCTCCCAGCGCAGAACCTCCGGGCCGCCCGTCTCGTGCACTCGGATCGCTTTGGGCATGCGGCTCCTCCTGTTTCTTTTTCCTTAAGGCAGCAAATCAACCACGAAGAGCACGAAGGCCACGAAGGTGAAACTCAAAGAAAGCTCCGCACACAGCGGGGGAAGCTTTCGCACCATGCCCCGCCCGAAAGCGCCTGTCATCGAGCCACCGCACCCTCACCCAGTCGGTACCGGGCTCTATCTTAACCCGTTCTTCGCGCCCTTCGTGCTCTTCGTGGTGAAATGACGGGCAGATCGAATCGCCCGCTCGCCTGAAGAGCCCCGAGCGAGACCGTATAATGGCCCGATGACCTCCGGAAAATGGCAATTCTGGATCGATCGCGGGGGCACCTTCACCGATGTGGTCGCCAAGTCGCCCGCGGGCGAGCTGAAGACGTACAAGCTGCTCTCGGAGAACCCCGAGCACTACGACGATGCCAGCATCCAGGGCATCCGGGACGTGCTCGGCGTCGCGCAGGACGCCCCTATCCCCGCGCAATCCATCGACTCGGTGAAAATGGGCACCACGGTCGCGACCAACGCGCTGCTCGAGCGCAAGGGCGATCGCACCGTCCTCGTCACCACCCGCGGCTTCGCCGACGCCCTGCGCATCGGCTATCAGAACCGCCCGCACATCTTCGCCCGCAACATCGATCTCCCCGAGGTCATCTACGAGCGCGTGCTCGAGGTGGACGAGCGCTACAGCGCCGAGGGCGAGGAGCTGTTGCCGCTCGATCTGGAAAGCGCGGGCGGCGGACTGCGCAGCGCCTACGACGCAGGGATCCGCTCCGCCGCCATCGTGTTCCTGCACGGTTACCGCTATCCCGAGCACGAGCGCGCGGTGGCGAACCTGGCACGCGAGATGGGCTTCCATCAGGTCTCGGTCTCGCACGAAGTCAGCCCGCTCATGAAGATGGTGAGCCGCGGCGATACGACGGTGGTCGACGCCTATCTCTCGCCCATACTGCGCCGCTACGTGGATGACGTGGCCGCCGAGCTCGGCGACGTGCGCCTGATGTTCATGCAATCCAACGGCGGGCTCACGGACGCCCGGCTCTTCCAGGGCAAGGACAGCATCCTCTCGGGGCCCGCCGGCGGCATCGTCGGCGCCGTGCGCACGAGCGCCATGGCCGGCTTCGGGCAGATCATCGCCTTCGACATGGGGGGCACCTCCACCGACGTGTCGCACTATGCCGGCGAGTACGAGCGCGCCTTCGACACGAAAGTGGCGGGCGTGCGCATGCGGGTGCCCATCATGCGCATTCACACGGTGGCCGCCGGCGGCGGCTCCATTCTGCATTTCGACGGGCTCAGGCTGCGCGTGGGCCCCGATTCCGCCGGGGCCAATCCCGGCCCCGCATGCTACCGGCGCGGCGGGCCGCTCACCGTGACGGACTGCAACCTCATGCTGGGCAAGCTCCAGGCGGAGTTCTTTCCCCGCGTCTTCGGGCCCGACCGCAAAGAGGGGCTGGACGTCGAATGCGTGCGCGAGAAGTTCTCGGAGCTCGCGCGCGAGGTCACAAAGGCCGCGGGCGAGGCGCGCACGCCGCAGCAGGTGGCGGAGGGGTTCCTGCGCATCGCGGTGGAGAACATGGCCAACGCGATCAAGGAGATATCCGTCCAGCGCGGATACGACGTCACCGAGTACACGCTGTGCAGCTTCGGCGGCGCCGGAGGCCAGCACGCGTGTCTGGTGGCGGACGTCCTGGGCATCAAGCGGATCTTCCTGCACCCCTACGGCGGCGTCCTGTCCGCATACGGCATGGGCCTCGCCGACGTGCGCGCCATGCGCGAGGGCGCCGTCGAGCACGCCCTGGACGACGAGATCATGGGGGAGCTCGAAGAGATCTTCGCGCGCATGGAGGCGGACGCGCGCGGCGAGCTCGAGCAGCAGGACATCCCCGGGGAGCACATCGAGGTGCGCCGCAAGGCGCACGTGCGCTACGAGGGCACCGACTCCCCCCTCGTCGTCGAGCACGGCGATCGGCAGGGGCTCATCGAGGCTTTCGAGCGCGCGCACCGCGAGCGCTACGGCTTCGTGATGGCCGGCAAGGGGCTCATCGTGGAGGCGGTGTCGGTGGAGGCCATCGGCGCCACCGAGTCGCGCGACGACCCCGTCCTCGACGCTCGACCGCGGGAGACGCCGCTGGAGCCCATGGCCCGGGTCGACATGCACACCGGCGGCGCCGGGCACGACACGCCGGTGCACGATCGCGGCGCGCTCATCCCGGGCGACATCATCGAGGGCCCCGCGATCATCATCGAGCCCACGGGCACCGTCGTGATCGAGCCGGGCTGGCGGGGAGAGGTGACCGAGCGCAACCATCTCGTGCTCACCCGGGTGGAGCCCGTGGGCGGCGCGGAGCGCCTCGGCACCGAGGCCGATCCCATCCTGCTCGAGGTGTTCAACAATCTGTACATGTCCATCGCCGAGCAGATGGGGGCGACGCTGGAGAACACGGCGTACTCGGTGAACATCAAGGAGCGGCTGGATTTCTCCTGTGCGGTGTTCGACGCCCAGGCCCAGCTCATCGCCAACGCCCCGCACATGCCGGTGCACCTGGGCTCCATGGGGGAGAGCGTGCGCACGGTGGTGCACGCACGGACCGGGACCATGAAGCCCGGCGACGTGTTCGTGCTCAACGATCCCTATCACGGCGGCACGCATCTCCCGGACATCACCGTGATCACACCGGTGTTCCTGCATCGAACGGACGAGCCGCTGTTCTTCGTGGCTTCCCGCGGGCATCACGCGGATATCGGCGGCGCGACCCCCGGATCGATGCCGCCGCGCAGCACCACCATCGACGAGGAAGGCGTACTCATCGACAACTTCCACCTCGTGGACGGAGGCCGTTTCCGCGAACAGGAGCTGCGTGAGCTGCTGACCGCCGGCCCCTACCCCGCCCGCAACCCCGATCAGAACATCGCCGACCTCCAGGCCCAGATAGCCGCCAACGAGAAGGGCGTGCAGGAGCTGAAGAAGATGGTCGAGCACTTCGGGCTCGACGTGGTCCAGGCCTACATGCAGCACGTGAAGGACAACGCGGAGGAGTCCGTGCGCCGCGTGCTCGGCGTGCTCAAGCCGGGCCGCTTCAGCTACACGATGGACGACGGCGAGAGCTGCATCGATGTCGCCATCTCCGTCGACAACGAGGCGCGCACGGCGACCCTCGACTTCTCGAAGACGTCGCCCGAGCGCGGCAACAACTTCAACGCGCCGGCGGCCGTATGCCGGGCGGCGGTCCTGTACGTGTTCCGCACCCTCGTGGACGACGACATCCCCATGAACGACGGATGCCTCAAGCCCATCGAGATCGTCAATCCTCAAGGCACGATGCTGAACCCGCGCTACCCGGCGGCGGTGG
>CAZPFD010000249.1:0-5804 GCA_964585725.1 uncultured Ectothiorhodospiraceae bacterium
TGCTCAGCTCGCGCGCACGGGATGGTCGCGCCGCGCCTTGTCCTCGTCCGCCTCCTCGAGCTCGAGCCAGCGCGCCTCCGCCTCATCCAGCGTGCCGCACCCGTAGAAGGCCATGAAATCGCGGGCGTAGCGCAGGAATCGATCCTTGTACGCTGCGCGCCACCACTGGAGGCTCCACGGCTCGGGGTGGTGCGGCGGCTCCTGGGCGGCTCCGAAGCGGAGGGCGCGGCGGTCCCCGTAATGCGCGACCCGGATCGTGCACTCGATGAGGTCGTACTCGTAGCTCTCGAAGAAGCGCACGCGGTCGAGGTCGGTGTCGCCGAGCCCGTAGAGCGCCGCGCCGGCGACGTGCTCGCCGGGCGCCTCGATCAGCATGGGATAGGTGTCATCGGGCAGGCGCACCACACGGTAGTCGTCCAGCCACGCCCGGTAGACGCACGCAGGATCCAGCGCGCGGCCCAGCACCGTCTCGGCCACCTCGCGGTCGAGCATCGTGCCATAGACGAAGAGCGGTTTGTCGAGCTGCGCCATCGCACCTCGCCGTGGTCCGTCTTCGCGCGCAGCGGATGGGGCCGCGCGCGCTCCCTGGGTCGTCCTCGCTCATACTATCCGTATGGTGATACGCTGCATCGTAGGATAGTGCATCTGGTCCGACCCGCAACCCGGAGGGAGAGCGGATGCCGCTGTGGCAGAGATTGCTGGTGACCCTGGTGTCGATGATCGTGGTGAGCTTCGTCGCCGGTCTGGTGTGGGACGGGATCTTCGGCGTGCGGTTGCCGAGCTACCTGGCCGGGATCATCGGCGGGCTCACCGCGCTTCCCGTGTGGGAGTTCCTCAAGCGCGTCGGGCCAAGGTAGCGGCGGGGCGGGGGAAGGAGATGGATCAGGCGGTGCGATGCTTGCCGCGGCTGATCTCCTCCACGTACGCGCGCAGCTCTTCCGGCAGGTTCAGCTCCCGGCTCAGCATCTCCCGCGCCAGGGCCTCGGCCTCCTCGAGCTGGCCGAGCGCCTCCTGGATGCGCAGCTTGAGCACCTTGTTGCCCTCCCAATCCGGCTCCAGGCGGATGGCCTCTTCGATGCGCTCCATGGCACGCTCGTGCTCTCCGTAGGAGAAGTAGACCGCGGCCTCTTGTGCGAGCCGCTTGCCGTCCGCGCGCTCCATACCCCGGCGCCGGTCCTGGGCCGGGTGTGAGACGCGATGCGCGGACTCGTTGCGGTGATATCCGCTGTCGTGGCGCCGGCGCACCTCGGCCAGGCGCTCCTTGGCGTTCTGTGCCTGCTGCCGCCGCCGCTCGAACAGATCCTCTTCCGGGGCGAGCTTGTTGCGGTTGCGCCACTGGAGCGCGATCACGATCAGCAGCCACAGCGACAAGACGATGGCGGCCTGTTTGGGCAGCTCCGTGAGCAGTCCCCCGAGGCCGGAGCCGGTGCGCTCGCGCGACCGTGAGACGGGCTGCGCGGTGGGCTCCGACTGCGGCGCCGGCTCCGTGGAAGCCGCCGCGGAGGGGGCCGCCGCTGAGCCTTGCGCCGCCGACCGGGCCGCCTGGGACGGGGCGGCCGTGGGCTCCGCAGTGGCCTCCGCGATCTCGACCGGGGCCGGCTCCGCCTCGGGCTCCGGCTCCGCCGGCGCCGCCGCCGGCCCCCTGCCGCCGGGGGCGAGGGTTGCTCCCTCGCCAGGCGTGTTCGAGGGATGCTCCAGGGCGGTGCCCGCGGGCTCCTCGTAGTGCTTGGCGTCGTCGAGGAGGATCCACAGGGCCTGGAGGCGCTCCTCGACCCGCGCGAAGCGCTCCTCGAGCTCGGCCTGGCGCTCGTGCTCCTGCGCCAGCTCGGCGCGCAGCGCGGTGAGGATCTGCTTCAGGTCCTCGCCCTCCTGGCGCAGGCGCTCGTCCGCATCCTCGCGCGCTGGGGGCGCCGGGGGCGCCGTCTCGGGCTCGGCGCGGGCCAGCGCCGGGGCGCTGCCCGGTATCTCCAGCACCGCGCCCTCCTTGAGCAGGTCCATGTCGCCGTCGATGAACGCGTCCGGGTTCTGCTCGTAGATGCGCTGCATGAGCTCGTGCACGCCGGCCCGACGATCCCCGACCAGCTGCTCCGCGATCTCATAGAGCGTCTCGTTGCGGCGCACCGGCCCGTATTCCTGGGCAAGGGCGGGCGCGGCGGCGGGCGGGCCCTCCGGTGCGCCCGCCATTCGCGGGGGGCTCTCGGCCGCCTCGGCCACGGCCCGGGCCATTTGCGTGCGCCCGGGCAGCACCAGCGTCGTTCCCTCCATGAGCAGGTTCGGATCATCGTGCAGGAACGCATCGCGGTTGCGCCGAAACAGCACGCGCACCATCTCCAGCAGGTGCGAGCGGTGCTCGGGATAATGATCGAGCGCGATGCGCGAGAGATTCTCGCCGCGCCGCACCGGGCCGTAGCGGCGCTCGCCGGTCTCGGGCGCCTGTGCGGCGCGCGCCGCCGGGGGCGGCGGGCGGGAGCGCGGGGCCGCGGCCGCCGGGGCTTCGGGGCCCGCTGCTTGCGGGGGCGGTCTGGAGACGCTGTCGGGCAGGGCGGGCGGGGTGCGCCGGGTGGGCGCCGAGGGTGCGAGGGCGGGTGGATCGAGGAGCACGGAGTATTCGCGCACCAGCCGTCCTTCCGCCCAGGTCAGGCGCAGCAGGAAGCTGAGCGCGGGCTCGTTCAGCGCCCGCCGCGAAGTGAGCTGCACCGAGGGCGCGCCGTCCGCTGCGGTGGCGATCCGGGGCTCGAGATCGTCGACGCCGACCGGCTTGGGCAGACCCAGGCGGGCGTGCTCGCGGTACCCGGGGATGTCGACCTTCAAATCCTGGGGCGGCGACTCGCCGCGCGACAGGCGCACGGGAATGGTGGCGTGAAAAGGCTGGCCGAGGGGGGAATGAACGTCGATGTCACCCAGCCCGATGGCGCGGGCATGGGCGCCGGAGAGCACGAGCGCCGCAGCCGCGAGGATGCGAATGCGCTTCGCATGCGCGTGGGCACGGCCGCGCCGGCGGTCTCGCCGGGCGGGCGGCCTGCATGAGCGATCTGCTCCACGCGCCATCGACAGTTCCTGGGTCCCCCGCCCCGCGCCTTGGCCAGGGAACTGTATCGACGGTTGGCGCGTTGTTCTGAATTCGGTATGCGAGGGTCGCGGTGGGCGAGGCGGCGGAAGCGTGAGCGGGGTCACGAGCCCGGGGAGCGGCGCGGGAACACGCTTCGTGCGTGAGCTCTCAGGCGCGCGGCGCGCGCTCGAACACCTTGAGAAGGAATGCATACACGAGGGCGATCTCCTCGAGGTGATCGAAGCGCCCCGCGGCGCCCGCGTGGCCCGCCTCCATGTTGGTCTTGAGCAGCAGGAGATGCACGTCGGTCTTGTGCCGGCGCAGCTTCGCCACCCATTTCGCGGGCTCCCAGTAGGTCACTCGCGGATCGGCGAGCCCGGCCGTGGCCAGAATGTGCGGGTACGCCTGCTCGCGCACGTTGTCGTAGGGCGAGTACGACTTGATGCACGCATAGGCTTCGGGGTCGGCGATGGGGTTGCCCCACTCCGGCCACTCGGGCGGCGTCAGCGGCAAAGTGTCGTCGCACATCGTGTTCAGCACGTCGACGAACGGCACCTCCGCCACCACCGCCTTGAACAGCTCGGGGCGCATGTTGGCCACGGCGCCCACCAGCATGCCCCCGGCGCTGCCGCCGTGGCAGGCGATGTGCCCGGCGCCCGTGTAGCGCGCCTGCACCAGGGCCTCGGCTGCGGCGACGAAGTCGAGGAAGGTGTTGTGCTTCTTGTGCAGCTTGCCTTCGCGGTACCAGCGGTAGCCCCGCTCGGTGCCTCCGCGCACGTGGGCGATGGCGTAGACGAAGCCGCGATCCACGAGGCTCAGGCGATTGGTGCCGAACGACGCGGGGACGGCGAGGCCGTAGGCGCCGTACCCGTAGAGCAGCGCCGGGGCGGAGCCGTCCAACGGCGTGTCCTTGTGGTGCAGCACCGATATCGGCACGCGCTCGCCGTCGTGGCTGGTGGCGAAGAGCCGCCGGGTGACGTAGTCGCGGCGGTCGTGGCCGCTCGGCACCTCCTGCTCCTTGCGCAGCACGCGGGCGCGCGTGTGCATGTCGTAGTCGAAGGTGCTCTGCGGCGTGGTGAGCGAGCTGTACGTGAAGCGCAGGCTGCGGGTGTCGAACTCGTAGCCGGGGCTGAGCCCCAGGCTGTAGGCTTCCTCCTCGAAGGCGATCTCGTGCTCGTCGCCGTCGGCGAAGCGCGTCACCACGATGCGCGGCAGGCCCTCGATGCGCTCGAGCCGCACCATGTACTCCCGGAACAGCGCGAAGCCCACGATGAGGGTGCCCGGGCGGTGCGCCACCAGGTCGCGCCAGTGCGCGCGGGCGGGCTGCGTCACCGGCGTCTGCACCAGCTTGAAGTCCTCGGCGCCGCCGGCGTTGGTGAGGATGACGAGGCGCTCGCCGTGGTGGCTAACGTCGTAGAGGATCTCGCGCTCGCGCGGCGCCACCAGGATCGGCTCTGCCAGCGGGGCGTCGGCATCGATCAGCCGCACCTCGGAGGTCTCGTGGTCGTGGGCGTCGATGAGGATGAAGCGCCGGCTCTCCGTGCGGTCGACCCCGACGAAGAAGCCGGGATCGGGCTCCGCGTACACCAGCGCATCCGACTCGAGCGGCGTGCCCACGCGGTGGCGCAGGACTCTTGACGGGCGGTGGTGCTCGTCGAGCACCGTGTAGAAAAGCGTGGCGCCGTCGTTGGCCCACGCGCAGCCGCCCTGGGCGTCGGGCAGCGCGTCGTCGAGCACCGCGCCCGTGTCCAGGTTCTTGAAGCGGATGGTGTAGAACTCGGAGCCGGCGAGATCCACCGCGTACGCGAGCAGCCGGTGGTCGGGGCTGTGCTCGCATGCCGCGACGTGAAAATAGGCGTGGCCCTCGGCTTCGTGATCGCCGTGCAGCAGGATCTGCTCGGCGTCCCCGGCCCCCTGCGGGCTGCCGGTGCGCCGCCGGCAGAAGATCGGGTGCTGTCCGCCGGTGTCGAAGCGGACGTAGTAGGCGAAGGGTCCGTCCGGGTCCGGGACGGAGGCGTCGTCCTCCTTGATGCGCCCCTTCATCTCCTCGAAGAGCTGGCGCTGGAGCGCCTCGGTGCAGGCGAGCACGGCGCGGGTGTAGGCGTTCTCCGCCTCGAGGTACTCGCGGATGTCGGCGCGCAGGACCTCGGGGGAGCGCATGACTTCCTGCCAGTTGTCGTCCCTGAGCCAGGCGTAGGGATCCTCGGTGCGCTCCCCGTGGCGCACGTGGATGCGGCTCTCTCGCTTGGCTATCGGCGGCTCGGGCACGGCGCGGTCCTAGCGATCCCCGGCGAAGGCGCGGCGGATGGCGTCCACGCGCCGGCGGTTGACGCCGAGGTCCCAGTAGCCGATGCGCGAGGCCGAGCGCACGTGTATCACGCAGGCGTCCTCGTCCAGCAGGAACTCCACGTCGTCGACGAAGCCGAACAGGCGGCTGCGGAACTCGGCCCGCAGATAGGCGCCTTCCTCGGCGGCGATGCGCGTGCGCGGCATGCCGCCGATCACCCGGCGCAGCCGCGCCCGCGCGCGGTGCGCATCCTCGTCGAAGGCGATGGGGGCCACCCGACGGGCGGGCGCCTCCTGCGCCAGGCTGGAGACGCAGTTGGGCGTGTCGGGGCAGGCCTCCAGGGCCGTGGGTGCCGGCATGGGATCGGGTTCGTCCGCGGTGGTCGCGCTGCACGCCGCGGCGAGCGATGCCAGGGCGGCGGCGAGCAAAACGCGCATGCTGGCCGCGTTCATGCTGAAAATCAACCGG
>CAZPFD010000250.1:0-2803 GCA_964585725.1 uncultured Ectothiorhodospiraceae bacterium
CTACGTCGCCACCGCACGCCGTTTCCGTCCGTTCAAACTGGATAGTTAATAAAAACAATCGGTTGTGAATTGCACCGAAGGGTCCGCCGCAAGCAACCCGTCTGCAAGTCTGCGGGATGGTCATGACGTGCGGGCTGCACCTTTTCGGCTCTGATGTAATGACCATCATGGCCGAGTAGGTGATCACGAAGGCCGGGTGCTTGACCGTGTTTAGATATATTTATTAATGTATCCAATCCATGCTCGACGGCCGCCTCGCCGGGGCGCCCTCGCGCCGCACCATGCCCATCGAGGGCGGGAGGCCGCGCCATGGCGACCCCTGAATCCGTCGCGCCCCTGCCCGTCACGGTCGGGGACGCCGCGCTGAAGATGGCGGGTGCAGTCCCGGAACGGGCTCCCGCAGGAGGACGGCACACGCAGCTCATGCCCGGTCGAACCTGCGCCGAGCGCCTGGACCGATGCGTCGCGGATAGCGGCGCCTCGCGTCGTGACATCGTGTCACATTGAGTCTCGCGGAGCGGTTCTGACTCTGTTTCCGGACTGGTATGCAGGATCGAATGGCAAGCCGTAGTACACGTCTCCTTCGCGGCGCGGTGCCGGGAACGGCCGCGGAGGAAGCGTACCGGTACATTCTCAACCAGATACGGCGCGGGAAATACCACCCGGGCGACCGCCTCCGGGCCGAGGAGATCGCCTCTGCAATCGACATGAGTCGCATGCCTGTACGCGAGGCTTTCGGACGGCTCGCGGCTGAAGGTCTGCTGACGATTCGCCCCAACCGGGGTGCGATCGTCTCCGTACTGACACGCGAGGATGTGCAGGAAATCTTCGAGATACGCGCGGTGCTGGAAGGACTCGCGGTTCGTCTCGCTCTCCCGAATCTGCACAACAGGGCGCTTGCGAAGCTGGACCATCTTCTGCAGGAAATGAGTCTGGCGCCGGAGGAGCGTAACGGCGAGGAGTGGATGGCGCAGCACCGAGAGTTTCACGAGTATCTCTGCGGCTTCAGCCACCGGCCCCGACTGGTCCAGGAGATCGCGTGCCTGCATACGGCGGTCGAGCCTTATGTGCGCCTGTGGTTCATCCACGCTGGGGCTCCCCTGAGCATGCGCCGCGAGCACGAGCTGATCATGGAGGCCGTGCGCAGTGGCGACCCGGACCATGCCGAGGCAGTGATGAAGGAGCACGTCCTGACGACCGCGCCCGAGCTGGCGCCGTACCTGCACGGAGCGGGAGCGGAGGAGGCACCTTCCGCGCAGCTCGCGGAAGCGCGGATGGCCCCGCTGTGATGGATAGCCGTGTCCGTACCCGGCTCGCGGCAGCGGCGGTTGCGCCGGCGAGCGCTCGAAGTCGAGTGGGCCGGTAGATCATCTGGTACCGGGTCCGGGGGGTCGCCGTGCGAAACTTCGAGAAACCGGGGCGTTCCCCCGTGCATTCCACGAGCGGGATGGCCGCAACCTCTCATCCTCTGTCCACGCTTGCCGCCATCGACATCCTCCAGGCGGGCGGTAACGCGATGGACGCCGCCATTGCCGCCTGCGCGGTTCAGTGCGTGGTCGAGCCCGGTTCGACCGGCATTGGGGGCGACTGCTTTGCCCTCTACGCGCCCGGCGGGGGATCCGTGCTCGTTGCTTACAACGGCTCCGGTCGCGCACCGTCGGGGGCGACGCCGGAATGGTACGCGGAGCACGGCATCGAGTCGATCGAGCAGCAATCGGCACATGCGGTGACCGTTCCCGGTGCCGTGGAGGCGTGGGAGCGCCTGGCGACCGATCACGGGAGACTGGGACTGGATCGCCTGCTGCAGCCGGCCATACGACTGGCCCGCGAGGGATATCCGGTCGCCTCCCGCGTGCATCGTGACTGGTCGGATGCGCAGGCGCTTCTGCAGCAGGACCCGGGCTCGAGGGAGGTGTTCCTGCCGGACGCCCGCACGCCCGCGGTGGGATCGCGCCACCGCCAGCCCCGCCTCGCCGCGACGTTGGAGCGGATCGCGACCGACGGTGCGCGCGGCTTCTACGAAGGTCCGGTAGCCGAAGCGCTGGTCGGGTTTCTCCGCGAGCGCGGTGGTCTGCACACGCTCGAGGACTTCGCGCGGACCGCGGGCGAGTACGTGACTCCCATTCGCACCGGCTTTCGTGGCTTTGAAGTCTGGGAGTGCCCGCCGAATGGTCAGGGCGTGATCGCCCTGATGATCCTGGATCTTTTCGCGCGATATGCCTCGGCGGGGGATCCGCTGTCCGTGGAGCGGGTGCACTTCGAGATCGAGTCGGCGCGGCTGGCATACAACGAACGTAACCTGTTCGTCGGCGATCCCGCCTACAGTGACGTTCCGATCGACTGGCTGTTGGCGGACGAGCACATCGGCGAGCTGGCCGCCCAAATCCATCCCGAGCGTGCACAGGTCGGGCTGCCGGCCCTGAGGGCGTCCACCACGGAGAGCACGGTGTACATCTCCGTGGTCGACCGCGATCGCAACGCCGTCAGCTTCATCAATTCCCTGTTCGCGGTCTACGGCAGCGGGCTCACGGAGCCTCGAACCGGCATCCTGCTGCACAACCGGGGCGAGAGCTTCAGCCTGCAGGCCGGCCACCCGAACGCGATCGCGCCCGGAAAGCGCCCCCTGCATACGCTGATCCCCGGCATGCTCACCCGCGACGGCCGTACGTGCATGAGCTTCGGCGTGATGGGCGGGCATTATCAGGCGCTCGGCCAAGCGCAGTTTCTCACGCGGTTCTTCGACTACGGCTGCGACCTCCAGGAGGCCATGGACCTGCCGCGCTTCTTCCCGTGCCCGGACACC
>CAZPFD010000250.1:2813-5760 GCA_964585725.1 uncultured Ectothiorhodospiraceae bacterium
TGGATCGGAGCACGCGGAGTGTCGACTATCAGCGGGTGCCACGCGCGGTGGCGGACGGTCTCCGCGCTCGCGGTCACCATGTCACCGCGTCGACGGAGCCCATCGGAGGTGCGCAGGCGGTGTGGGTCGACTGGGACGAGGACGTGCTGACGGGCGCCTCCGATCCGCGCAAGGACGGCGGTGCGCTGGGGCACTGACCACGTATCCGGTCCGAGCAGCGACGGGAGCGATTCCGTAGGGGGATGGCCGCGCGGACGGAGTGATGATGCTCGACGGCTCATGAGAAAAAACACGAGGAGGACGCGATGATGCGCGATAGATGACGTTCCCCGCGACAGGGAATGCCCGCCGGCCGCAGAGGAGGAGGCCGTGACAACCACACCAAACCGATACAAACGGAGGAGGCAACCATGAGCGGATTTCTGAAAAGACTGTTGGCGATTCTGGGTATGATGGCGGCGATGTCGCCTGTGGCCATGAGCAAGGACCTTCCAGACACCCTGACGATCGGAACCGAGGGTGCCTATCCGCCCTTCAACTACCTCGATTCCGACGGCAACGTCAAGGGCTTCGAGATCGATCTCGCCAACGAGATGTGCAAGCGACTGGGGATTAAGTGCGAATGGGTCACTCAGGACTGGGACGGCATAATTCCCGGGCTGCTCGCGCAGAAGTACGATGCCATCGTCGCATCCCTCTACATCACGGACGACAGGAAAAAGAAGATCAGCTTCTCCGACAAGTACTACAAGGTGCCGGCCCGTTTCGTCGTCCCGAAGGACAGTGATCTGGAGATCAGCGCGGAGGGGCTCGCGGGGAAGGTGGTGTGCACGCAGCGCGCCACCAGCTTCGAGCGCTTCATGACGGACAAGATGCCCAAGGTCGAGCGTCGGGTCTATGCGACGATGGACGAGGCCTACATCGACCTGGCAGCGGGCCGGTGCGACGCTCTCATGGGCGACGTCGTCGCGGTGTCGGAGGCCTTCCTGAGCGAGCCGGCCGGCAAGGGGTTCGAGTTCCGCGGACCGGAGTACACGGGCGCCGAATGGTTCGGCTACGGGGCCGGCGTGGCCGTGCGGCACGAGAACGCCTATATCGCCGACGCCTTCTCCAAGGCCATCAACGAGCTCCGTCAGGACGGCACCTACCAGAAGATCGCCGACAAGTGGTTCGGCTTCGACGTCTACGGTGAGTGATCCGACAGACCGGCGGGGGGCGGGCGACGCCCGCCCCCTTTCGGCCCTCCCGTCAGGAACGGGGTAGCCCCGTGCTCGATCTCCAGGGTTACGGTTGGCTCCTGCTGGAAGGCGTCCGCATGACGATCATCGTCTCGCTGGCGTCGATGGCCGGCGCGCTCGTGGTCGGTCTCTTCGCCGGCATCGGAAAGCTGTCCCCGCTCCCAGTCCTGAGACGAACCCTCGATCTGTACACGACGGTGTTTCGTGGCATCCCCGAGCTCGTCCTTCTGCTGCTCGTGTACTACGGGTTCCCGACGCTGATTCAGGACTCAGCGGCCTCCATGGGCTACGACGTGACGCTGGCGCTCAATCCGTTCGCAGCGGGAATCGGGACACTCACGATCATCTACGGAGCCTATGCCTGCGAGGTCTATCGGGCCGCCTACCTCGGCGTACCGGTCGGGCAGCGCGAAGCAGCGGAGGCGCTCGGCCTCAAGCCTTCCCAGGCCTTCCGCAAGGTGGTGTTGCCGCAGATGATGCGCTACGCGGTGCCGGGTCTCGGCAACGTCTGGATGGTGCTGGTAAAGACGACGGCGCTGATCTCCATCATCCAGCTCCCCGAGCTCATGCGCAATGCAGACATCGCAGCACGCGCGACGCGCATGCCCTTCACATTCTTTTCCATGGCGTGCCTCCTGTACCTCGCCATCACGCTCGTCTCGATGTGGATACAGGCAAAGAGCGAGCACTGGGCGAGGCGGGGCGTTGTTGGAGGCTCGCTCTGATGTGGAGCTTCATCCTCGAACATCTGCCGGACTATCTGCACGGCACGTGGGTGACGATCCAGCTGACCGCCTTCAGCTGTGCAATCGGGTTCATCATCGCGATCGTCGCCGCCTTGATGCGCCGTTCGTCGCAGCGATCGCTCTACGCCGTGTCGACGGCCTACGTTTTCTTCTTTCGCGGCACGCCGCTCCTGGCCCAGATCTTCCTGATCTACTACGGCGCCAGTCAGTTCAGGACGGAGCTGGACGCCCTGGGTCTTTGGACGTTTTTCCGGGAGCCGTGGTTCTGTGCTTTGTTTACTCTCACGTTGAACACGGGCGCCTACACGTGCGAGATACTTCGAGGCGCGATCGACTCGATCCCGAGAAGCGAGATCGAGGCGGCCATCGCCCTGGGGATCAGGCGCTGGCAGCGGCTTTTCCTCCTCGTTCTTCCGCGAGCGATCAGCCTCGCTTGGCCGACCTATACGAACGAGGTCGTGTATCAGATCCAGGCGACGTCGCTCGTCTCGATCATCACGGTCATGGACATCACCGGCGTCGCGCGGGTGGCCGGCTCGAGGTACTTCGCGTTCTACGAAGCGTTCGGGCTCGCGGCAGTCATGTATCTGATTCTCGTCTACGGGTTCCTCTTCGTGGCGCGGCGGGTCGAGAAGCGACTGCACTCCCATCTGCACGAGGGGGCCGGTGCGCGGGAAGGCGCCCCCATGGCGGTGAGAAGGTGATCATGCATATTGGCTGGGCCTTCGGGCGGGCATAGTTCGGGAACGTCCGTTCGTCGGCGGACCCGTGAGCGCTATCGCCCTGTCCCCTTGGACCACAACGCGACGGCTTCACCCCACGAGACTGGCACAGCGACTTACGACTCGAGCAGCGTGGCGATCGCGGCGGCGGCGGACGCCACGACGGCGATGATCGTGAACACGAGGGCCATCTTGCGCGTGGTTCGCCGCCATGAGCCCTCCACCCTGCGGAGCCACGCGA
>CAZPFD010000251.1:0-5747 GCA_964585725.1 uncultured Ectothiorhodospiraceae bacterium
CAGCTCCAGGCGCACTCCGAAGGTGCCGCTGGGTGCATCCAGCACGCGATCGACGATGGTGACGATGGCGCGATAGTTGCCGCCGACCGGCGCTTCGGGCATCACCAGGGCGGGTGTTCCCTTCTCGATGGTGCCGTAGAGGGAGACCGGGACGATGACCTCGACATTTAGGGGATCGAGCTGCGCGACGCGCAATACGGCCTGGTCTTCCACCGATTCACCGGGTCCCGCGAGGCGCTCCACCACCACGCCGGTGACCGGGCTGCGGATGACGCGGCGCTTCAGCGCAGCCTGGGCGCGACGCAGCTCGAGCTCGGCCATGCGCTTGTTCTCCATGGCTTCGCGCAGCTTGAGCGCGGCGAGCGTGGCCTCGGTCTCCGCCTCGTCCTTGTCGAGCTCCGGCACCGCGTTGTTGGCGTAGAGCTCGGAGAAGCGCTTCTGGCGGCGTTTGCCGTAGGCCAGGCTGACCTGCTTGGCTTGGACCTCGGCGGTGCTCTCGGCACGGGCCCGTGCGAGCTCCACGGTCGCTTTCTCCACGTCAGCCTCCAGGGTGGCGAGCACCTGGCCCTGTTGGACGAAATCGCCGCGATCGACATGGAATTGCTGCAGAATGCCTTCCGATTCCGTGCTCACGTCGACCACGACGTGAGGCTCCATCAGGCAATCGAGCTCCGGAACATCGGTCGCGGCCAACGCCGGCGTCGCAGCGAACGCCAGAGCCGCCGGGAAAACCTTCTTCAGTAGTCCTTGCATGGTGGCACCCTTGGTCATTCCGAACGCCCGGAGAATCCGAGCATGGTATCCAGCTGCTCGTCCGCTTTGAGCAGCTGCCGACGAATCCGTGCGTGGTGGCGCTCCGCGCGGCGCTGGGCGACCCCGTTGATGAAACGGCCGAGCCGGTGGGGCAGCGGGCGGCCGCGATGGCTCGACATCGCACCGAGGTGAGCCAGCGCCCGCGGGCAATAACGCTCGATCAGCTCATCCTCCAGCGACACGATGGCTTCGTAGCTCCCCGCGTCGCCCTGGCGGCCGCAGCGCCCGAAGAGCTGCCTGTCGATACGGCCCGCCTCGTGCCGCTCGCTCGCGATAACGTGCAGGCCTCCCAGGGATCGGACTCCGTCACCCAGTCGGATGTCGGTCCCGCGCCCGGCCATGTTGGTCGCCACCGTGATGCGGCCTCGCTCCCCGGCGCGTGCGACGACCGTGGCCTCGTCGCCGTCCTGGCGCGCGGTCAGCATCTGGTGCTTCAGGCCTGCGGCGGCGAGCAGCCCGCTCAGATGCTCGGAGCTCTCCACGGATCGGGTCCCCACCAGCACGGGTCGACCCCGTCGATGCAGCGCGCGCACGCGCCCGACGATGCACTGCCACTTCTCGGCTTCCGTGGCGAACATCCGGTCGGGAATGGCTTTGCGCTGCACGGGTCGATTGGTCGGGATGCGCACGACCTGTAGCCCGTAAACCGACTTCAGCTCCCGGGCCACCTCGCTCGCCGTTCCGGTCATTCCCGCGAGGAGGAGATAGCGACGGAAGAAACGCTGATAGCTGATGCGGGCAAGCGTCTCGCGGCGGGTGCTCAGGTCGCAGCCCTCCTTGGTCTCTATCATCTGGTGCAGGCCCCGCTCCCAGCTCCGGTCCTGCATGACCCGCCCCGTGTACTCGTCTATGATCTGCACCTGACCGTCACGCACCAGATAGTGCCGGTCGCGGTGGAAGAGGTGGAGCGCGCTCAGCGCCTGGCGGATGAGCTCTTCACGACCGACCGGTGTGCGCCAGACGCCGCTGAGCGATTGCGCGAGCCCTTCGATGCGGGCGCGGCCCTGGTCGTGGAGTGTGAGTTCGCGCTCGCGTTCGTGAATCTGGAAGTCGCGGCCCGGGACGAGCTGGCTCGCGAGCTCGAGCGCCTGTACGTATATCTGCCCCTCGTCACCGGCTTCGCGAGGCTGCGCCAGGATGAGGGGTGTGCGGGCCTCGTCGACGAGCACGCTGTCGGCTTCGTCGACGATGGCGAAGCAAAGCCCGCGCAGCAGCAGCCGCGACGCCTTCCCGTGAGACTCGTACAAGCGCTCGAGCTGCAGGCGCAGCGTGCTGCGTCCCGCGCCGATCACGACGCGATCCCGCAGATAATCGAACACGAGCTGCTTGTTCGTGCAGTACGTGATATTGCACGCGTACGCATCGCGCCGCGCCTGGGGATCGAGCTGCTCCGTCACCACGCCGACGGTGAGGCCCAGAGCCTCGTACAGGGGACCCATGGTCGAGGCGTCGCGCTGTGCCAGATAATCGTTGACCGTGATGACATGCACGGGAATGCCGGCCAGAGCCGCCGTGCACGCGGGCAGCGTCGCGGTCAAGGTCTTGCCTTCGCCGGTATCCATCTCGGCGATCCGCCCCTGCAACATCGTCCAACCGCCGTGCAGCTGCACATCGAAGGGGCGCGTGCCGAGCTGACGCGCCGCCGCCTCGCGGGCGATGGCGAAGGTGCGCGCGCAGAGCTCCGCGGTCAGCCCCTCGTGCAACAGGCGCCCGCGCAGGTAACGCAGCGATTCCCACAGGCGCCGGTCGGATACGCCCCGCAGCGGGCGGCCATGCTCCTCTATCAGCGGAAGGCCCTCCTCGAAGGGCGCGGTGAGCGGCTGCGCGTGGGCCAGCCGTGGCCCGGCGCGGCCCGCACTGCGCCGCTCTGCGCGCTCGGGGTACAGGCCGAGCGCGGCGCCGGGGCGCAGCGCTGCTGCTTCGGGGCGTGGCACGAGCATGCTCATGGTCGTGCTTCAGTCAGTTGCCATGGCCGTGGTCTCTAGACGTCGAAGCGTCTCAGAAAGAGCTGTCGACCCTGGCGGTACCACCGCTTGAACAGCGGCTCCGCACCGTGGTCGAAGCGCACGAAAGCGCGGGCCCCCTTGTGGGGCACCCGGACGTCCGCTGTGAGGGCCAGCTCGAATTCGAAGACCGGCTGGAGCGCCTTGAGCCCCTTCGGGTCGCTGGGGTCTACCGGGATGGAGCCCCCGCCGGCCGTGCCCAGGGCGGCGCTCGGCAGCCGGTCATCCGCGGCTGGCACCTCGCGGCGGACGACCGCAGGGAACGTATCGGCCGGTTCCCCGGCAAGTTTTACCTCCACGCCCTCGGTACGGCGGCGGACGAGGCCGATGTCGGCCTGGGACACGACGACGCGCAGGGTGACCTCCGAGTCGTCCAGGACGTAACCCAGAAGGTCCCCCTGGCGGGCGAAGCGCCCCGGCAGGTCGTGGATCCTGGGGACGACGAACACGCCGGCGGCGGGGCTGCGGATGACGAGCTCGTCGGCGCGCTCGTTGGCCCGCTCGAGCGCGGCCCGGACCGTGTTCAGTTCCTCCTTGATCACCTCGGCCTGCACCCGATCCTCCTGCTCGACAGCGTCGAAGCGCGCCTCGAGTTCGGCGAGGCGCGCCTCGAGGACCTTCACCCGGGAGTCGAGCAGCGGGTCCTCGCACAGTATGAGCGGGTCTCCGGGCTCGACGGTCGAATTCGGCTCGGCCAGCAACCGCCGGATGAAGCCTTGCGTGCCAGAGCGCACGACCGCGCGCTCGGGCAGCCACACGATGCCCTCGGCGCGCGTGGACAAGGGCAGGGGCACGACGAAGACGAGGATCGCGACCAGGACGAGTATTCCGGCGCTGCTGCCCAGAACGCGCATGCGCTGGCGCCTGACCTGCGGGTTTCTCGCGAGCGACTTGAGCCCTTTGTACAGGGGCATCGCGACCTGCATGAACAGCGCCCAGATGCCCAGCGCGATGCCGACGATGAAGAACTTCGACGCGATGAAGACGACGATGAAGAACAGGATGAACATCCTGTATATGAACGACATGACTCCGTAGCCGACGAACCATGCCCGCTCGCCCGGCGTGGTCGCGGGTGACTCCGCATCGCGCAGCCCGAACGCATAGCGCTGCACAACGTAGGCGATGTAGCGCGTGGAGCGAGGTCCGAGGTTGGGAATCTCGATGGCGTCGGCGAGGACGTAGTAACCGTCGAAGCGCAGCAAGGGATTGCCGTTGAAGAACAGCGTCGATATCCCCCCGATGAGCATGGTGTTGTAGGCCACGGTGCGCACTATGCCGGGCTCCACGTTGAGCCACACGAGCAGCGCCAGTCCGGCGAGAAAGAGCTCCGCACCGATGCCGGCCGCCCCGACCAGCATTCGCTGCGTCTTGTACGGAAAAGAGCTGGAAGCCGACGCTTCCACGTACGGGACCGGCATGAACACCAGCAGCATGATGCCGGCTTCGTGGACCTCCCCGCCGCGCACCTTTATCGCCAGGCCGTGGCCCAGCTCGTGAATACCCTTGATGACGGGATAAGTGAGCCAGAGCAGCACGAGGTTGTGAACCGTGAGCACGCGATCGGCGAGGTTGTGGGTCAAATCGTCCCAGTGAACGGCCGCAAGCGCCGCCCCAGACGCCACAACGGCGAGCCAGAGCGCGGCGCCGAGCCAGCTGAAGATCCAGTGCGCGAGCGGCACGAGACGCTCCAGAAGGCCGTCCGGGTCAAGGAGGGGAAAGCGTACGGACAAGGGGTTCGAGAAGTGCTTGCGGCGTTGCGTGCCGCGCTGACGTTCGTGGCGCTCGAAGACCTCGGCCGTGTCCGGGGGCACGTCGCACTGAAGAAGATCCGCGGCGTGCAGCCGCGCCAGGATCTGGATGGTTTCGGTCTGGGTCGGGGCGTCCTCGGCCAGCCTCTCCGCGGCGGTTTCCCAGATATCCTGGACGGTGCGCTTGCCGTCCATGAGTCCGATGACGGCGTAGGCGGCGGGCGTAAAGCGGTGGTGGCGCCCGGAGGAATGGTCCTGGAGCACGTACCATGGCTGACCGCGGTAGTGATGCCGATGTATCTGGGCGTGCGAGCGCATCCGGGGCTTGAGTCCCGCGACGCGATACCAGTAGGGGCTGAACACCGATTCGTTCATCGGCTCGGGTTTCTATACGCGAATCCGACTCAGGGCATCCAGGTCCACATCCACAGCCGCAGCCAATCAATCATTTCGTGCGTCCAGATCCAGATGAGCTTGCGCTTCTCGATCTGGACCTTGGCAATGCCTTTCATGCCGGGGCGCAGTCCGTCGAATACCTTGTCCAGCGTGGCCTCGACGCGGAAGAAGTTGCGGCCGTCCTCCGCCGTTGCCACCGGCATGATGCGGTTGACGGTCAACGGGATGGGGTCGACGGGGAGGGCGGAGAGTGCAATGTGCCCGTGCTGCCCGACCTCGATGCGGGAGACGTCGGCTTCGTCCACCTGCATGACCACCCGGTAGGCGTCGAGCGGTGCTATCTCGAAGAGCATCTGTCCGCGTTCCACGGGTGAACCGAGCTGCTGGGTGAGGTCCCCGGTGACCACGATGCCGTCGAAAGGCGCCGTGAAGCGCATGCGCTTGAGCTGCTCGTCGAGCAAGCCGATCTCGGCTTCGGCCTGGCTGAGCTGCGCCTGCAGGATGCGCAGCTGCGTACGGTCGTGCTTGGCGAGCGCTTCGCGGTATTCCTTGAGCAGCTGCTGGCGCCGGCTGGTCCATTTGAGGCGTTCGAGCTGGAGGTCCTTGTCGTCCAACGTACCCAGGACCTGCCCCTGCTCGACGATGTCGCCCGCGCGCGCGTTGGCGGTAGCCAGATAGCCCGATTGCGGTGCGACCACGGCGCGCTGCACCGTGCCCTCCAGAATGGAACGAGCCGTGACCCGGTGCTCGCCGGTTGCCAGGCCGAGGTAGGCGATGGCGGCGA
>CAZPFD010000252.1:0-4242 GCA_964585725.1 uncultured Ectothiorhodospiraceae bacterium
TGAGGTTCCCCTCCCAGCGCGGGAAGCCGTCCTCGTCGGCGTCGAAGAGCGCGAGAAAGACCTCGTCCACCGTCTGCGCGCGGTTGAACACGTTCACTGGCACCGACGGTGCGACGAAGGTGGCGCTCACGCTCAGGATGCTCTTGAAGATTCTCTCGAGGGTTGCGGTGAGCTCCTCGGGGTCCTTGCTCAGGGGCAGGGGAACGCCGGTGCCGCCGGCTTCGGCGTAGCCGCCGGTGGTCTGATTGATCTTCGTCGGGTCGACGATGAAGTAGGAGATGACGTTCTGCCTGCCTTCGAGGTCGGACACGGAGCCGAAGGTGCCGTCGCCCAGGTCGGCGTCGCGCAGGTAGCGGATGACGGTGTCGAACTCGTTGTTGGGGCCCGAGAGGTTGATCCCGCCCATGCCGCCGTTGGCCCTGGTGTCGGTGATGGCGGCGTCGGAGTCGTCCTCCTGGTTGGAGACCTGGAACATGAGGTTGATGGCGAACATGCGGGAACACTCGCCGCCCGCAGACAGGGGGCTCTTATACTTGTTGCCGGTCTCGATGCTCGTATCCCAGGCGATGGCCGGGAAGTCCACGTCGAGGTTGGTGGTGCCGTCGTTGTCGCCGAAGTCCTGATACCCGACGTGTCCGTTGTAGATGCGCTGGCCCGTGAGGTAGCGGAAGAGCTCGAAGTAGAGCTCCTTGCCCTGGAAGGAGTGGTTGAGGTTGCCGCCGGGGGTGGGGATGGCGTCGAGCTTGTCGTAGAGCGCGATCTTGTTCGGATCCTCGCCCGTGATCTGGAACGTGCCGCCGTCGTCGGTGCCCGCCTCCATGGAGGTATAGCCGCTCAACACGTAGGCGCCGTTGCTGCATCCGGTGACCGAGGGGCCGGAGGTGGTGCCGCCGCTGCAGCTGTTCGCGTGGTTCATCATGAAGCCGATCTTGACGCCGTCCAGCGGGTCGAAGACGCGCTTGAACACGGCGCGCAGCATGTCGAAGAAGCTGTACGGCCCGGTGGGCGGCAGATATCCTTGCGCCACCAGCTGATCGCACTCCCCGCCGGTGCACACCGTCGATCCCAGGTTCGTGCGGTAGTCGAGCATGAACATGACCAGCGGCTCGGCGCCGGAGGGGACCAGGGGATCGAGGTAGATGTCGGTGTCGTCCGCATGCGCCAGCAGCGGGCTCAGGCCGAGGCAGAAGCCCGCCGCGAGCCAGAGCCCTTTCAGCTTGTTCGTCTCCATCTCTCTCACCCCGTGTTGATCTTCATTCAGCACTTGGGCCCGAGCAGGATGTAGCCCTGTGACATCGCGCTTCGGCCCATGCCGCTGTCGTTCCGATCCACGTCCGCCGTGACCTCGTACCAGAAGGCGGAGTAGGCCATGAGGCTGGTGGCGCCGCGCGCCCGCGGCGGCGGCGCGCAGTCCTCGAGCCGCGCCGCCGTGGCCGCGATGGCGTCGCCGCCGGTGGTGTCGAACAGCGTCTCGCCGTCGAGCGCCACCGTCTGCGGCGTCATCAGCGGGCCCGAGGTCGGCAGGTTGGACGAGTCGGCGATCACGTAGTCCACGGTGGCGAGCGCCGTTTGGAAGGTGTGCGAGGTGTCCTCGTGGTTGCGCGCCATGCGCAGCTCCATGGTGCTCGTGCCGACGCTCGCCAGGCTGAGCATGGTCACGCCGATGAGGAGAATCAGGGCCACGAAGAGCGTGGTGCCTCGCTGTCGTCGGAGCGTCTTCATCTTGCCCATCCAATTCGTCAGTTGAACGTGTGCAGGCTGACCGGGTTGCGCAACGCCACGGTGCTCGTGTACACGCGCCGGTAGTAGCCGTCGTTGGGCGGTGCGCCGATGTTGGCGGCGGCGGCGTCGCCCAGCGTGTAGCTGTTTGCGTTCGTGTAACCCGGCGCCTCGTCGACGCTGCGCACCAGAACGTGGATGCGCGCCGTCACCACCCGCTCCATGTCGGCGAGGGCAGGGTCGGAGACGTACTGATTGGCGATGCCGTCGTCGTCGGTGTCGATGCCGAACTCGAAATGGAGATCCTCGACGCCTTGGGCGAGGCATTCGGGGGCGCCGAGCGCGATGCCGTCAAGGTCCATGCGGCACAGCGCGGGGATGCCGTCGCCGGGTGTCTCGAAGTGATCGCGCACGAAGTACACGCGCGGCACGTAGCGCCAGTCGCCCTGCTCGAGACCGGGTGGGTTCGCGCCCGAGGCATCGTCGATGAACGCGCCGGTGGTGCCGTTCGTGCGCAGGTACACGGTGCCGTCCTGGAGATCGCCGGCACCGGTGGTGAGGATCTCCGTGGTGTCTCCGTCTGTGTCCGTGTCCGCGACGTCGACGAAGGTCTCCGCCGTCGGCGTGCTCGCGACCCGCTTGATCACGATGACGTCCGTGCCGGGCACTTGATCGGTGGTGATCGCGGCGCAGGGCAGGAAGTGCTGGTTGGGCGGGCTCGCGTGGTAGTTGTTGTAGAGGAGCGCAGTGGCGCCGTCGTACACGGCGGCGTCCACGGTGCAGCCGCTTCCCGGGGGGCTGAACACCGTGCCGATGGTATCGGGGCCCATCATCTTGCCCCAGAAGTCGGCCATGGTCAGATCCCCCGCCAGCACCTGCAGGGTGTAGCGACCGTTCTCCTGCATGCGCGCGTAGCGCTCGTCCTCTGCGTAGTTGCGGCTCGTCGTGATGTAGACGCTCACCACGGCGGCGCTCACCAGAAGGCCGATCGCTATGGAGATCATCATCTCGATGATGGTGAACCCGCGCTGACTCGCTGATGGCCGCATGACTCGCACTCCGCCTCAGAACGGCTCGCTGATGTAGGTGGCGATCTCGAGCACCCGGCGGTGCACGTCGGCCGCGGCGCCGCCCTCGGCGTCGTAGCGTCCGGTGCCCTGGCCGCACGTGTTCAGGGTGGGATCGCTGAGCTTGGTGAGCCCGCGCCAGGCGATGGCCACCGTGTACACGCCCGAGCCGCCGTCGGGCCCGCTCACGCACGCCGTGGGCAGCGTGAGGCCGCCGCGGTTCTCGAGCCCCTGCTGCGCGCCGACGCCCACCAGGGCCTGCTCCCACTGGAAGAGGTCGTACTGGGCGATCTGCGCGGGTGAGCAAGGTGCGCTTGCGCAGTCGACGGCGCCCATGGCGGCGCCGTCCAGCACGCGCCCGGCGCCGAAGTTCGTGTACACGCCGAGCTCCTCGGGGTTGGCGCGCATGCGCTCGATGATGTCCTGGGCCAGCGCCACCGCCGTGGCCCGCTGCAGCGCTTCGAAGTTCGATTGCTTGGAGGTGAACTGGAGCCCGGCGATGCCCACCAGCCCGACCCCGAGCACGAAGACGGCGACCAGCACCTCCATCAGCGAGAATCCTTGCGCGGTTCTCATGCGGGCGTATCACAGTCGATGGGTGTGCCCAGGGTGGCCTCGACGGTGCGCGGGCGCCCGTAGGGCGGCACGTTGACCTGGCGGCCCTCCGTGTCGCCGCGCTCATCGCACACGGCGAAGCGCGCGGTGGCGATGCCGCCGTAGGTGGTGCCGTCCGGGTCGAACCCGAGCACCTCGTCGGCGGTCGTGTTGGATCGGACCGTCACCGCGATCGGCGCCGCGGTGGCCACGCGCAGCAGGGTGTCGTCGGCCGGATCGTAGGTGTCGTTGCCGTCGCCGCTCGCGAACACGAGCCAGCCCGTGCTCCAGTTGCGCGCGGCGCCGCCGCAGCTCGGGGTGCTCGCCTCGGGGTTGCCGCTGCGGCACAAGAGCACCGGGAGCCTGCGCTTGACCGCTTCCCCGCGCGCCCAATGCATGGTCTGCACCATGGCCTGGGTCTGGCTCTTGAGGCGCAGGTCCTTCAGCAGTCCGTCCATGGCGGGGGCGCCGGCGACCGAGAGCACGGCGACCACGGCCAGCACGGTCATCAGCTCGACGAGGGTGAAACCATAAAAGACACGCATGCAGTCGTCCCTCCACGATGTGTCACGCAGTGGTGTACACAGGGAAGAGCCATCTGCCGCGGCCTGGGTCGTGCCACGTCTGCATCCCTGCCGGGGCACCTTGTTGTGGGACCGATTCCGTGGCCCGTCTTGTTGGAGTGAAAGTCTAGGTGCCTGCTCATCCTGCAACCATCCGACACCTCCGCGTGCGGACGTCGGATCGAAGCCTTATCTCGTGTAGGTGCAGCACCTACAAGAGACAAAAGGGAACATTCTGATTCCTGATCACCCGCGACTTTCGGAGCACGGAAAAGTGGGGTCAGACACTACTTTCCTTC
>CAZPFD010000252.1:4252-5702 GCA_964585725.1 uncultured Ectothiorhodospiraceae bacterium
GCGCGGGCCCGGATCGGGGGCCGAAAAAAGGAATACCCCCCCGGGGGGGGGTGCGTAAATGTGGGTTCAAAAACTATTTTCCTCCGGCGCAACGTAAATTTTTTTTTCTGACCCCACTTTTCCCCCTTTGTCTAAGCTTCGGCCAGGGCGCTCCGATATTAGCGGGCATCCGGCGGGGCCCGCGGGTGCTCCGGCTGCGGGGCGCAGCGAGCCCGGGAATCGCAATCCCACATCGACGGACGGCAGGCTCATGGCAGCGGTCAACGTGCGGCGGCTCAACGACATCTACCTCTCGGCGGATCCGGGGCTGCTGGATCGGCTGTGCGAGGTGGCGGCGCGCGATGCCGAGGCGGTGGCCGAGGCGTTCTACGCCGAGCTCCGGGCCCGACCCGACGCCTTGCCGTTTCTGGGCGACGAGCGCTTCGCGGCCGAGCTGCGCCGCGCGCTCACCGAATGGCTGGCCGCGCTGTTCCGGCCCCGCCACAGCGCCGCCGTCTACGACCTCATCCGACGCCAGCGCGAGATCGGGAAGACCCACGCCCGGCTCAACATTCCCATGCACCTCG
Organism: uncultured Ectothiorhodospiraceae bacterium; assembly: GCA_964585725.1. Taxonomy (GTDB): domain Bacteria; phylum Pseudomonadota; class Gammaproteobacteria; order HK1; family HK1; genus CAZPFD01. Next base: position 4,819 of record CAZPFD010000252.1, read on the forward strand.
TGGCGGAAGGCATGCGCGTCGTCGGGCAGGAGCTGCGCGAGCGGGTGCTGCGCTCGGACATCGGCCCCGACCAGGCACGCACCGAGGCGCTGGCCGTGGTGGGTGAGGTGCTCGAGCAGTGCCTCTCCGTCATCAACGCCGCCTACACGGGCACCACCGTGGCCGAGGAGCGCGACGTGTACGCGCTGCGCATGCGCCTCGCCGGCGGCGATCTGGCGGCGCACTGCGAGAAGCTGCGCTCGCAGCTCTTTCGCTGGCTGGCGCAGACCGTCGCGGGGCTCCACGGCAGGCGGCCCGCGGGCGAGCCCGCCACCTTGCGACAATCGGAGTTCGGGGTGTGGGTGCTGCACAAGGCGGAGCTGCTCATTTCCGATGCCGAAGAGGTGGCGCGCCTTCGGGAACGGGTGGCGGCCGCCGACCGGATCCTCGAGCACGCGCTCGCCTGCCGCGCCGCGCAACGCCTCGATGCGCTCGAGGCCGCAGTGGGCGATCTGGGTGAGACCATCGACGAGGCGGCGTCGATCATGGGCTCGCTCATCGAGAGCGCGCTCGCCCAGGAGCGGGGCCGCGACGCGCTGACGCGGGTCTTCAACCGGCGCTACCTGCCCACGATCCTCAAGCGCGAGACCCAGCTCAGCCTCGAGCTCGCCCGGCCCTACGCGATCCTCATGTTCGACATCGACCACTTCAAGCGCATCAACGACGAGTTCGGCCACGAGGGCGGCGATGTCGTGCTGCGCCAGTTCGCGGAGCGCCTCGCGGAGGCCGCGCGCGTGAGCGACTATCTGTTTCGCTTCGGGGGCGAGGAGTTTCTGCTGGTGGTGAACGAGGTGAACGAGACCGACGCGCTCAAGGTGGCGAACCGCGCCCGGCAGAGCGTGGCC
>CAZPFD010000253.1:0-4151 GCA_964585725.1 uncultured Ectothiorhodospiraceae bacterium
AAGAAGATCGCCCTCGTTTACCACAACAGCCCCTACGGCAAGGAGCCCATCCCGACTCTGGAGACGCTGTCCAAGCAGTACGGCTACGAGCTGCTGCTCTACGCCGTGGACCATCCGGGGCAGGAGCAGCGTTCCACGTGGCTCCAGATCCGCCGCGAGCGGCCCGACTGGATCTTCATGTGGGGCTGGGGCGTCATGAACCAGGTGGCCATCAAGGAGGCGGCCTCCATCAACTACCCCATGGATCACTTCATCGGTGTGTGGTGGTCGGGTTCGGAGTCCGACACGGTGCCCACCGGCGAGGCCGCGAAGGGCTACAAGGCCGGCAACTTCCACGGCGTCGGCACCGACTTCCAGCTCCACCAGGACATCTTGAAGTACGTCTACAACGGGGACATGGAAGCGGCGAAGGCGAACAACTTCGGCGAGGTGCTCTACAACCGCGGCCTGGTGAACCAGCTCTACAACACAGAGGCCGTGCGCACCGCGCAGGACAAGTACGGTCGGAAGTCGCTGACCGGCGCCCAGATCCGGTGGGGCTTCGAGAACCTGAATCTCACCGAGGCTCGCATCGAGGCGCTCGGGGCCCAGGGTTTCGTGCGGCCCATCCAGATCAGCTGCGAGGACCACGAAGGCGGCGGTCCCGTGTTCATCCAGCAGTGGACCGGCGACAAGTGGGAGCGGGTCAGCGACTGGATCCAGCCGATCTCCGAGGTGGTCCGCCCGCAGGTCGAAGAGGCGGCCCAGCAGTACGCCAAGGAGAACGGGCTGCCGATCCGCGACTGCTCCAAGGAGATGTGAGCAGCCTCCGCGGTTGATGCGGACGCTCTGATCGCGTGCGCCCGCCTCCCCGCCGCCCGGCGCGGCGGGGAGGCGGGCTTCATACGGTTTCCGGTCGTCGGCGGGAGCGCGGCGCGTCCACGCTTCGAGCCGAGGACGCTGCCGGCGTCATCGAGAACCATGAGTGCAGTCCCGGAGCAGGAAGCGGCGATGCCGCTTCTGACCGTCAACAACATCGAGGTCATCTACGACCACGTGATCCTGGTCCTGAAGGGCGTCTCCCTGGAGGTGCCCGAGGCCGTGGTCGTGGCGCTGCTCGGCGCCAACGGCGCCGGTAAGAGCACCACGCTGAAAGCCATCTCCAATCTGCTGCGGGCCGAACGCGGCGAGGTCATCAAGGGCTCCGTGACCTTGCGCGGAGAGCGCGTGGACAACCTCTCGCCCTCGGACCTCGTGAAGCGGGGCGTCATCCAGGTGATGGAGGGGCGCCACGTCTTCGAGCACCTCAGCGTGGAGGAGAACCTGCGCACGGGCGCGTATACCCGCGGGGACGGACGCGCAAACGTGGAGCAGGACCTGGAGATGGTGTATAGCTACTTCCCCCGCCTCAAGGAGCGGCGCGATGCGCAGGCCGGATACACGTCCGGCGGCGAGCAGCAGATGATGGTCATCGGCCGCGCCCTGATGGCGCGGCCCTCCATGATCCTGCTCGACGAGCCTTCCATGGGGCTGGCCCCGCAGCTCGTGGAGGAGATCTTCGAGATCGTTTCGCAGCTGAACACCCGGGAACGCGTGAGCTTCCTCATCGCCGAGCAGAACACCAACATCGCGTTGCGCTTCGCCAAGTACGGGTACATCCTGGAGAACGGACGCGTGGTGATGGACGGTCACGCCCACGCTCTGCGCGAGAACGAGGACGTGAAGGAGTTCTACCTCGGAGTGAGCGGCGAGAAGCGCAGGAGTTTCCGCGACGTCAAGCACTATCGGCGTCGCAAGCGCTGGCTCGGGTGAGCCGTTCGGCGCGAAGTCTCTCCATCTCCGTTACTTACGGCGCCTGCGTGCGCGCGCGGTCCGTCCCACGAGTCATTGGATTCAGCCATGCCTGATAATCACGGCTATTACGACGAGCTTGAGACGCGCGAGGCCGAGACACGACGGGCCGCGCTCCGCCAGGCGCTGCCCGCGCAAATCGCCCATGCCCAGGAGAACGCGCCCGCATTCGCGCGCATCCTCGAGGGTGTGGATGCGCGGGCGGTGACCACGCTGGAGGCGCTGGCGGCGCTGCCGGTCACCCGCAAGTCCGAGCTCGTGGAGCGCCAGCAGGCGGGACCGCCCTTCGGGGGGCTGGCGGCGGTGGGCGCGCACACGCTCGTGCACGTGTTTGCGTCGCCCGGGCCCATCTACGAGCCGGAGACCGCGCGTCCGGACTACTGGCGCATGGCGCGAGCGCTGTTCGCGGCCGGGTTCCGCGAGGGCGATCTGGTGCACAACGCCTTCGCCTACCACCTGACTCCCGCAGGATTCATGCTGGAGTCGGGTGCGCGGGCCCTGGGCTGTGCGGTGTTTCCGGCCGGCGTCGGACAAACGGAGCTACAGGCGCGCTCCATGGCGCACCTGCGACCGCAGGGCTACACCGGCACGCCTTCGTTCCTGAAGACGCTGCTCGACAAGGCCGTCGAGCTGGGCCTGGAGGTTTCGAGCCTGCGCAAGGCGCTGGTCTCCGGCGAGGCGCTGCCCCCGAGCCTGCGCAGCGAGCTTGCGGAGCGCGGGGTGGCGGTGCTCCAGTGCTATGCGACGGCGGATCTCGGACTCATCGCATACGAGTCGTCGGCCCGCGAGGGCCTGATCGTCGACGAGTCGGTGATCGTCGAGATCGTGCGGCCCGGCACCGGCGAGCCGGTCCCGGAGGGGGAGGTGGGCGAGGTGGTGGTCACCACCCTGAACCCCGATTATCCGCTCATCCGCTTCGCCACGGGGGACCTGTCCGCGTTCCTGCCCGGCGTGAGCCCGTGCGGGAGAACGAACGTGCGCATCCGGGGATGGATGGGCCGCGCCGATCAGACGACCAAGGTGCGCGGGATGTTCGTGCACCCGGAGCAGGTGGCGGACGTCGTCAAGCGCCACGCCGAGGTGGGCAAGGCGCGCCTGGTGGTCGATCGCATCGAGAGCAACGACGTCATGACCCTGCGCTGCGAGGTCGAGGGCGGCGGGACCGAGGCGCTGTCGGGGGCGCTGGTGGCCAGCTTGCGCGAGGTGTGCAAGCTGCGCGGCGAGATCGAGTTCGTCGCGCCGGGCTCGCTGCCCAACGACGGCAAGGTGATCGACGACGTGCGCAGCTACGAGTAGGGTGGGGTATGGGCTCCGGGGCACGCGCTGCTCCGTCGCGAGCCGCCGAGTCAGGCCTGCAACCTCGACGGCGCGCGGGGCCAAGCCCTGCCACGCTCTGGCGTACTCGGCTTCGGTGAAGCCCTGTGGCGGTTCATTGGCTGAGTGCCGGGGTTCTCGGCCCCGCCTGTGCGGCGGCTCGCGACTGCGCGTCACGTACCCCGGAGCCCGTCGGTTAAGGCTGTCTTGATGGCGGTGGATTTCCAGACGCTCTGCGCCGCCGTGCGCGCCACGGGGTTCGTCCTGCGCGGCGGGTTTCATCCGCGATCGGAGGACCACGTCCCGCCGCTCCCCGGCGGGACGCTGCCGGCGACGGTGGTGCTCATCGGCAGCACCGGAGGCGAGCCGGGGCGCGCGCTGTGGGCCGCCTTTCGGCGCTCCCCCGGGGCCGATGCCGCGGTGGACCCGTTGGATCGCTGGTGCGAGGACGTGATCTCCGGGTTGGGCGCACGGCTCGGAGCGCATGCGTTGTTCCCGTTTCACGGTCCGCCGTACCTGCCGTTTCTGCGCTGGGCGATGCGCGCCGAGACCGTGTGGCCCTCGCCGCTCGGTATGCTGATCCATCCGGACTACGGTCTGTGGCACGCTTACCGGGGAGCCCTCGCCTTCTCACAGCGCCTCGACCTGCCGCCGCGTCCGGACCGTGACAACCCGTGCGAGAGTTGCCGCGAGCGCCCGTGCCTGTCCGCGTGTCCGGTGGACGCGTTCAGCGAGCGGGGATACGACGTGGCCGCCTGCACCGCGTGGATCGCCGATGTGCGTGGAGCGGCCTGCCTGCACGGGGGTTGTCGGGCCCGGATGGCGTGCCCGGTGGGCCCCGAATACCGTTATGATCAGGAGCAGGCACGGTTTCACATGCAGGCATTTCTCGCGGCACGCATGCGCGCGACCCGCGCAGGGCGGGGGTGAGGGAAATGAGGGGTCAGGTCTTGCACTGACGCAAGGCCCAGCGGGGCGACCGAGCGTGCCCAGGCCCCGCCTGCAAC
>CAZPFD010000253.1:4161-5699 GCA_964585725.1 uncultured Ectothiorhodospiraceae bacterium
TCTTGCAATGACGCATCGACCAGCGATGCGTCATTGCAAGACCTGACCCCTCATGACACCGCTTTTTCGGCTCACTTACAGGAGGGGAGAGCATCCATGAAGGACATCGTCATCGCAGGCGCTGTACGCACCGCCATCGGTGCATTCAACGGGGGGCTTAGCAGCGTCCCCGCGTCCTACCTCGGCCAGATCGTCATCAAGGAAGCGCTCAGCCGCGCCAAGGTCGAGGCCGACGAGGTGGACGAGGTCACGCTGGGTCAGGTATTGACCGCCGGCGCGGGCATGAATCCCGCCCGCCAGGCCGCAGTCGCGGCCGGCATCCCCACCGAGCGCACCGCGTACTGCGTGAACCAGGTCTGCGGGTCGGGCCTGCGCTCCGTGGCGCTCGGATGGCAGAACATCCAGGTCGGCGACAGCGAGATCGTGGTCGCCGGCGGCCAGGAGAGCATGAGCCAGTCCCCGCACTGCGCGCATCTGCGCAACGGCCACAAGATGGGCCCGGTCGAGTTCGTGGACACCATGATCAAGGACGGCCTGTGGGATCACTTCAACGGCTATCACATGGGCAACACCGCGGAGAACGTAGCCCAGAAGTGGCAGATCACGCGCGAGCAGCAGGACGAGTTCGCGGCCCGATCCCAGCAGCGCGCCGAGGAGGCGCAGAAGGCGGGCCGGTTCAAGGACGAGATCGTGCCGGTAATCATCCAGACCAGGAAGGGAGACGTGACCGTCGACACGGACGAGCACCCGAGACAGGGGGTCACCGCGGAGGACCTGAGCAAGCTCAGGCCCGCCTTCGACAAGCAGGGCACCGTGACCGCGGGCAACGCTTCGGGGATCAATGACGGGGCGGCGGCAGTGGTGCTGATGTCGGCCGAGGACGCGCGCAAGCGCGGCGTGACGCCTCTCGCGCACATCGTGTCCTGGGCGACCGCGGGCGTGGATCCGGCGGTCATGGGCTCGGGTCCCATCCCGGCGAGCCGCAAGGCGCTTCAGAAGGCGGGATGGAGCATCGAGGATCTCGATCTCATCGAGGCCAACGAAGCCTTCGCGGCGCAGGCGTGCGCCGTCAACAAGGATCTCGGTTGGGACAGCGAGAAGGTGAACGTGAACGGCGGCGCTATCGCGCTCGGTCATCCCATCGGTGCATCGGGCGCGCGTATTCTGGTCACGCTGCTCCACGAGATGCAGCGCCGCGACGCCAAGAAGGGTCTGGCGACCTTGTGCATCGGCGGCGGTATGGGTATCGCGATGTGCGTGCAGCGCGACTGACATGCGCGGCGGGACCCTTCGAAGGAACAGGGTCCCGCGGAAGGAGCCGGGGTGGACAAAGACAGAGTCAAGGCTTTCACCCAGCACGTGTTTCGAGACATGGCTGGCGCCATGACCGCGGGGCTTGCCTACGTGGGCGTGAGGACCGGATTGTTCCGCGCGATGGCTGGAAAGGGACCGCTGAGCGTGAACGAGGTGGTGGAGGCCTCGGCTCTCGAGCCTCGTTACGTGGAGGAGTGGCTTCGCGGTATGACCTGCGCCGGTTA
>CAZPFD010000254.1:0-5683 GCA_964585725.1 uncultured Ectothiorhodospiraceae bacterium
ACCCGGGGATGGAGATGTTCGCGTCGTACCACTGTGCGCCGGTGACCGTCTCGATGGAGTCCGCGATGAGATCGCGCGACTGGAGGGAATAGCTCATGCCGGCGGTGCCCATGGAGATGCCGTCGCTCACGCCGATGGTGTTGAAGCGCATCCCGATGAGCCCTGCGGCGTCCACGCCCTCCTTCACCTTGGCCGCGAGATCGAGCAGGTGCATGTTGCAGGTGTTGCCCTCGAACCATACGCTCGCGATGCCCACCTGCGGCTTTTGCAGGTCTTCCTCCGTGAGGCCGGTGCCGTAGAGCATGGCCTGCGAGGCGCCTTGGGACTTGCGCTGGGTCACGCGCGAGCTGTAGGGATTGAGTCGATCGGCCATCAATGCCTCCTGTCTGCTGAATCGTCGTTGCAGCCCCCCATGGGCCGGCGCGGCCTCTCGGGGCGCGCGGCCGGCCGCTTGCCCGCCGCCCGCGACCCGCCCAGAATCAGGCCATGGCGCGCATCCCAGACCCGCTCACCATGATCGCACGACTGATCGAGTCACCGTCGATCAGCAGCACCGATACGCGCCTCGACATGGGGAACCGCGCGGTCGCGGACCTGTTGGCCTCGTGGCTCGAGGACCTGGGCTTCTCCGTCGAGATCATGCCCCTCGGCGACCGGGACGACAAGGCGAACCTCGTCGCCACCTTGGGGGCGGACGCCCGGGAGGCGAGCGACGGCCTGGTGCTCGCCGGGCACACCGACACCGTCCCCTACGACGAGGGCGCCTGGCAGCACGACCCCTTCCGCCTCACGCGCGCCGGCGGACGCCTCTACGGGCTGGGCACCGCCGACATGAAGGCCTTCTTCGCCCTGGCCCTGACCGCGGCCGCCCAGTTCAAGCCGCGCGATTTGCGCGCCCCGCTGGTGGTGCTTGCCACCGCAGACGAGGAGAGCACCATGGGCGGCGCGCGGGCGCTGGCGCGCTGCGGCCGGCACCTGGGGCGCTACGCCCTCATCGGCGAGCCCACCGGCCTGCGCCCACGGCACGCCCACAAGGGGATCCTCATCGAGGCCGTCGCCGTGCACGGTCGCGCCGGGCACGCCAGCGACCCGCGCCTGGGCGCGAACGCCATCGAGGGGATGCACCGGGTGCTGTCCGAGCTTCTCGCATGGCGCGACGAGCTCCAGGCCCGGCATCGCGACGAGCGCTTCGAATACCCGATGCCCACCCTCAACCCGGGCCGCATCCGCGGCGGCGACAGCCCCAACCGCATCCCCGCGCGCTGCGAGCTGAGCTTCGATCTGCGCCTGCTGCCCGGCATGGACCTGGAGGCGCTCAGACAGGACCTGCGCGAGCGGGTACGCCGCGCTCTGGACGGGACCGGGCTCGAGGTGAGCTTCGACGCTCTCTTCGAGGGGGTGCCGACGTTCGCGACGGACACCGCGAGCCCCATCGTACGCGCGGCCGAAGCGCTCACCGGCCACGCGAGCACCACCCTGGGGCTGGCCACCGAAGGGCCGTTCCTGCAGCGCATGGGTCTGGAGACCGTGATCCTCGGTCCGGGGGAGGTGGCCCAGGCGCATCAGCCCGACGAGTACCTGGCCGAGGAGCGCCTCGCGCCCACCGTCGAGCTGCTGAAGGCGCTCATCCACCGCTTCTGCACCGCGCCCGCCGGCGGCTGAACGGGTCTGGCTGAAGTTCACGATCCCGCCCCTTCGACGATTGCCCCCTGTTTCCCCGCAGCGTGCAGAGGAACCGAGCCCGACTTGGGCCGCTCGTCTGCCGCCCCCGCGACCGGGGCAACGGCCGTCGAGAGGCGGCGCCGGGGGTTCAGGCGTTTAAGTTGTTGGATTTAAAGTTGTTGGATCTTTACGCACGACTGGAAAAACATTCTTCTCGAGGGAAAGCGGGGTCTGTTGGGCGGTGTAAGTCGCGCCCGCGAGCCGCAGGCCCCCAAACGACGATCAGCAGTTGGCAGGACAACAATCGGGGGAGAGGGATTCATCAATGAACGACAAAGAGATGCAAAGGCGTCTGCGCAGAACGCTGGTGGAGGCGGCCTGTCTCTCGGACGATGCGGTCGGCTTCAAACGATTATTGAAGAACTGGGCCTCATCCGATATGTGGTTGAAGGCCGCGTTGTCAGACAAACAGCTTCTGAGGGGTGTGACCGGCGACGTCACCCGCATGCTCCAGAGCGTGCGCCCCAAGCCGCAACGAAAACGTAAGAGAACAATCACCAGAGGCAACGCGGCCACTGCGAAGGGGCACAAGCAAGAGCGGTCCCTCGAAGTCGTACGAAATATTCGTTGACGTCGACCGGCTCGTGCGCAGCGGGCAAAGGGCCGGCTGATCACAGTGCAGCCCGCGTGTGCTCGGGAATTTGCGCGACTTGGGATCGGTATCCCTACGTCGATTGGTGCGGCTGCCCCTCGCGCTGCAGGCGCTCGAGCTCCTCGCGGTACTTGCGCAGCGCCTCCTCGGCGCGGCGCAGCTCCTCCGCCAGCATCTTGCGAAGCTCCTCCATGGCGTGCTCCATGCGTTCCCTGTTCGTGAGCAGCTCCTCGAAGAGCGCCTGGGCTTTCCGGTGGAATTCCACACACGCCTCCTGGCGTTCCGCTTCCGCGTATTCGCCGGCGCAGAACTCCTCCAGCGCGTCCGCGTGCGCCCACGCCGGCAGAGCGATCAGCATGACCATCAGGATCCGTTTCACGTCGTTCCTCTCTCAAGCGTCCGCGGCTCGCCCCTCGCAAGTCCACCGAGCCCGAGCATTGCAAGCCCCTGGTGTATCGTCGCCCAGTTGGCCGTGAGGACCGGGCGCCTCGCTGCGGTTTCCAGCGCGGAGATCCGATCCAGGGTGTTGATGGCGGTGTCCGGGATGACGATGGGATGCGCCCGAGCCGGCCCGGCGCAGCGGGCGAAGCGCTCGACCTCGGCCACGATGTCCAGGGTGAACGAGGCGGCGCCCTCCGGAGCATCCAGCCACTCGACGGTCCCCACCGTGAAACCCGCCTCCTCCAGGCATTCGACGAAGGTGCGGGTCACGGGCTCGGGGTACGCACCGAGCACGTCCAGGCGCTCGGCGCCCAGCGCCCGCGCCGACTCGATGATGGCGAGGGTCGTGCTCGATGCGGGCACGCCGCATGCCTCGGCCAGGGCCTGCGCCTGGCGGCGCGCCCACCCCAGGCCACCGATGAAGCTGCCGCTGGTGCACGCCCACATGAGGGCATGACTGCCACGGTGTACCAGATCCCGGCCCACGGGCAGCAGCGCGTCCAGGCTGCCGGTCACGTGCAGGTCCTCGTGGGTGTGAAAGCGCGCGGCGCGCGAGAAGCCGACGGCGATCCGCACCCCTGCGCCCAGACCCTCACGGCTCAGCCACTCCTCGAGACGCGGCATCTCGTAGTCGGGTCCCGCCTGCCCGTCGTCGGGCCAGATGATCCCAAGGCAGGGCCTGCGCGCAGGCGCTCGCGTCATCCTCCCGCTCACTCCATGCACCTCATCGGTTCGGCACCTTGCGTCCATCGGCGCGAGGGTGTCAAGCCACATGTCGACCATTGCTATAATGAGCTTTTTGTCGCCGCGATTCATTCCGCATGAGCGAGCAGCAGCGCTACGTCGAGTGGTTTCGAAGCTCGGCGCCGTACATCAACGCGCACCGCGGGCGCACGTTCGTCGTTCAGTTCGGCGGCGGTGCCGTGCTCGATCCGGCGTTTCCCAACCTGATCCACGACATCGCCCTGCTGGACAGCCTCGGCATACGCCTGGTGCTGGTCTTCGGGACGCGCCCGCAGATCGAGCGCCGCCTCGCGCAGCAGGGGCTCTCCATGGCCTACCACGGCGGGCGCCGCATCACCGACGAGGCGGCGCTGGCCGCGGTCAAGGAGGCAGCGGGGGCGGTACGCCTCGAGATCGAGGCGCTGCTGTCCATGGGGCTGGCCAACTCGCCCATGGCCGGTGCGGGTATCCGCGTGGTGTCGGGCAACTTCGTGGTGGCCCGGCCCATCGGGGTGCGCGAGGGCGTCGATTTCGGACACACCGGCGAGGTGCGCCGGGTGGACACGGAGTCGCTGGACCGCCACCTGCGCGACGGCGACATCGTGCTCGCGCCGCCCATCGGCTTCTCCCCCACCGGGGAGATGTTCAACCTGAGCGCCGAGGAGGTGGCCACCGCCATCGCCTCCTCGCTGCGCGCCGCCAAGCTGCTTCTGCTCGGCGAGCGCGCAGGCGTCACGGACGCCGCGGACGCTCTGGTGAGGCAGCTCACCATGGCCGAGGCCACCGTGCTGCTCGCCAAGCGCCGCCAGCAGGGCCTCGACGCCGAGGACGAGATCACCCGGCACCTCACCAGCGCGATCCACGCCTGCCAGAGCGGCGTGCAGCGCGTGCACCTGCTCGATCGGCAGGTGGACGGCGCGCTGCTGCTCGAGCTCTTCACCCGCGACGGGGTCGGCACCATGGTGAACGCCGATCCCTACGACACGATGCGCCGCGCCACCATCGACGACGTCGGCGGGCTGCTGGGATTGATCGAGCCCCTCGAGCACGAAGGCGTGCTGGTGCGCCGCTCGCGGGACAAGCTCGAGACCGAGATCCAGCATTTCACGGTGATGGAGCGCGATGGCACCGTCATCGCCTGCGCCGCCGGCTATCCGTTTCGCCAGGAAGGCGTGATGGAGCTGGCGTGCCTCGTGGTGCGCACAGACTACGCCGGCGGGGGACGGGGCGATGCGCTGCTGCAGGCGGTGGAGAAGGACGCCCGCGCCATGGGGCTCAATCAGCTCTTCGTGCTCACCACGCGCGCGGAGCACTGGTTCGTGGAGCGGGGCTTCGTCAAAGGGCGGGTGGAAGAACTGCCGGTGGAGCGCCGCGCCCTCTACAACTACAAGCGCAACTCCAAGGTCCTCATCAAGACGCTGTGAAGGACCGCGTGGTGGGATCCCGCCTGCGGCTCATCCCACCCTACGATCGCTCCCGGTAGGTCAACCTCGGCGAACGGCCTTTCGCGAAACGTATGGTTGGTTCGCGGGCAAGCCCGCTCCTACGACGGATTGGACACCCTCGAGGCGCACGTAGAGCCGCTTGTTGATTCGACCTTTGTTCTCGGTGCGAAAGATCGAAAGACGCCCCAGCTCGGACGTCGTCCCGACGTGCGTTCCCCCGCAGGCCTGGGCGTCGAAACCTGCTATCTCCACCACCCGCACCTGGCCTCCATGAACGGGGGGCTGCACCTTCAGCGTCCGCAGCAAATCGTCGCGCCGGCGGAACTCGTCCTCGGGAATGTAATACGCGCTCAGGCGATGGTTCGCTTTCAGCACGGCGTTGACCTTCTCCTCCAGCTCCGCGCACATGGCGCGGGAGAATCCCTCCACCTTGAAGTCGATCCGCGAGTAGTCCTCTCCGATCTGAGCGCCGGTGATCCATCCGCCGTAGTCGCGCAAGGCGATGGTGTTGATGACGTGCAGGACCGTGTGGTAGCGGGCGAGCGCGAGGCGCCTCTCCTCGTTCAGAACCAGCCGTACGCGCCGGCCCGCGATGCCCGGCGGGGGCGCAGAGCCCGCCGTGTGCCAGATCACGCCGTCCGCATCGGCCCGGACCGATACGATTTCCAGAGCCTCTGCGTCACCCCACTCCGCGAAGCCGGTGTCGGGCGGCTGACCGCCGCCGCCCGGATAGAAGCAGGTCCGGTCGAACGCCAGAGAA
>CAZPFD010000255.1:0-5626 GCA_964585725.1 uncultured Ectothiorhodospiraceae bacterium
CCGGCGCGACGGCCAGCAGCGACCGCGCGCCCGCCAGTTCGTTCCCGGAACCGTGCTCGTGCATATGGAGATGAATGACGACACCTGGCATCTCGTGCGCAGCGTCCCCAAGGTGATGGGCTTCATCGGCGGCAGCAGCGACAAGCCCGCCCCGATCTCGGACAAGGAAGCGGACTCCATTCTGCAGCGCGTTCAGGAGGGTGCGGAGAAGCCTCGCCCCAAGGTGCTGTTCGAGCCGGGGGAGGTCGTGCGCGTCGTCGATGGGCCCTTCAACGACTTCAACGGGGTCGTGGAGGAGGTCAACTACGAGAAAAGCCGGCTGCGGGTGGCGGTGCTGATTTTCGGGCGCTCGACTCCGGTGGAGCTCGAGTTCAGCCAGGTGGAGAAGGACTGAATCAGAATATTGTGGGAGCGAGCTTGCTCGCAAATCCTTCTCTTGAGCCGCTCGATAAGGAATCGCGGCCAAGGCCGCTCCCACGGGAGACGTAGATGGCGAAGAAGGTACAGGCGTACATCAAATTGCAGGTGCCCGCCGGGCAGGCGAATCCGAGCCCGCCGGTGGGCCCGGCGCTGGGCCAGCACGGCGTCAACATCATGGAGTTCTGCAAGGCTTTCAACGCGCAGACCCAGGATCAGGAGCCGGGCCTGCCGACGCCGGTGGTGATCACCGTCTACTCCGACCGGAGCTTCACCTTCTACACCAAGACGACGCCGGCCACGGTGCTGCTCAAGAAGGCCGCAGGGGTGGAGAAGGGCAGCAGTGAGCCCAATACGCAGAGGGTAGGCACGGTGACCCGGGCGCAGCTCGAGGAGATCGCCAGGGCCAAGATGCCCGATCTCAATACCCAGGATCTCGAGGCAGCGGTGCGTATCGTGGCCGGCAGTGCCCGCAGCATGGGGCTCAGGGTCGAGGGAGAGTGACATGGCGAAGCCTTCGAAGCGGTTGCGCTCCGTTCGGAGCCGGATCGACCCGGGAAAGCACTACCCGTTGGATGAAGCGTTGCAGCTCGTGAAGGACCTCGCCTCGGTCAAGTTCGAGGAGAGCGTGGACGTAGCGGTCAACCTGGGCGTGGACCCGCGCAAGTCGGACCAGGTGGTTCGCGGATCCACCGTGTTGCCCCACGGTACCGGCAAGAGCGTGCGCGTAGCGGTGTTCGCCCAGGGGGCGGCCGCCGACGCCGCCCGCGAGGCCGGGGCGGACATCGTGGGCATGGAGGATCTGGCGGAGCAGGTGAAGGCCGGGAACCTGGATTTCGACGTGGTCATCGCCGCGCCCGATGCCATGCGGGTGGTGGGGCAACTGGGGCGCATTCTCGGCCCGCGCGGTCTCATGCCCAACCCGAAGGTAGGCACGGTGACCCCGGACGTGGCCGGCGCCGTGAAGAATGCCAAGGCCGGTCAGATCCAGTACCGCACGGACCGCGGGGGCATCGTCCACTGCCCCATCGGCAAGGTGAACTTCGAGGTCGGGGCCCTCAGAGGCAACCTGGAGGCTCTCCTCGCCGACCTGAACAAAGCCAAGCCGAGCACCTCCAAGGGGGTCTATCTGCGCAAGGTCACCGTCTCCAGCACCATGGGACCGGGTCTGGCGGTAGACAAGGCGTCACTTGCATTGTAATAATTAAGAGTTTTCGCTTCGAGCCACCCTTGCGGGCCGGCGCGGTGCGGGTCGGATACCCCGGGCAGAGGGGCGGGCGCCGCTCTGCGAGCGAGGGATGCCGGGAGCTGAGCCGGCTGTCGGCGGAGGTGTCCGTAGGGGCCGCGGGGGCAGCGGTCTATATGAGCTAGAGCGGCTCCTTCGCCTGAGCGCACGGGGTCGCCGGTCGCCGAGAGGTCTGCCGTCGTTGCGCGAGACGCCGTCTCGAGCAGGTCACAGGTTCCATTCGCGGGCAGGGGGGTCCTGCCGGCATCCAGGGTGCGCGCGCTGCGCGGGCCGCCCCTCAGGCGTACAGGTGCATACACGAGGTAGAGACACGTGCCGCTGACGTTGGAGCGCAAGAAGGCCGTCGTGTCCGAGGTGGCGGAGGTCGCGCGCCGTGCGCACTCCGCGGTGGCCGCCGAGTATCGCGGGTTGAACGTCGCCCAGATGACCAAGCTGCGCCGACAGGCGCGCGACGCCGGCGTCTACGTACGCGTGGTGCGCAACACGCTGGCGCGGCGAGCCCTGAGCGACACGGACTTCGCGTGCATGACCGGGAGGCTCGAAGGCCCGTTGGTGCTGGCCTTCGCGCAGGAGGATCCGGGCGCCTCGGCCCGCGTCGTGCGCGATTTCGCCAAGGAAAATCCGAAGCTCGTCGCCAGGGTCGTGGCCTTCGGCGGCTCGCTCATCGAGCCGGCCGAGATCGAGCGCTTGGCCAGCCTGCCCACACGCGAGGAGGCGCTGAGCAAGCTGATGGCCGTGATGAAGGCGCCCCTCACGAAGCTCGTGCGAACCATGGCCGAGCCGCACGCCAAGCTGGTTCGCACGCTCGCGGCCCTCCGCGATCAGAAGGCGGCTGCGCAGAGCTAGCGCGGAATCAGGGCGTTTCACCAATTCCAGGGTCCAGGAGTCCGAGAGATGGCTGTGTCCAAAGAAGAGATTCTCGAAACCATCGCCAACATGAGCGTCATGGACGTCGTCGAGCTGATCGAGGCGATGGAGGAGAAGTTCGGCGTGTCGGCGGCCACGGCGACCGTGGCGGCGGCACCGGCGGCGGCGGAAGCGCAGCCGGCCGAGGAAGAGCAGACCGAGTTCGACGTCGTGATGAAGAGCTTCGGCGCGAACAAGGTCGCCGTCATCAAGGTTGTGCGCGCCATCACGAGCCTGGGGCTCAAGGAAGCGAAGGAGCTGGTGGAGAGTGCGCCGGCCTCGGTCAAGGAAGGGATCCCCAAGGACGAGGCCGAGCAGGTGAAGAAGCAGCTTGAAGAGGCGGGCGCGACCGTCGAGATCAAATAGTACCCTTGATCCCAGAAGGCGCTTGTGTATGACAGGGGCTGGTGGCTGTGCGCCACCGGCCTTTCGGCGTTTGCGTGGCGGACTTGCAGGCAGCCCTCGGTGTGCTCATGCACGGGCGGTGCGCTCGCGCCTCACTCGATCACGTCCCGGTTCACGGTTTCAAGTATCTAGGTGCATCCTAGCCTGAGGACCAAGCATGGCCTATTCCTTCACTGAGAGAAAGCGGATCCGCAAGGACTTCAGCAAACGTACGACCGTCCTGGACGTTCCGTTCCTGCTCGCAACTCAGATTGACTCTTATGGCGAGTTCCTCCAGGACGAAGCCTCGCCGGAGGGGCGGGAAGACAAAGGGCTGCACGCTGCTTTCCGGTCGGTTTTTCCCATCGAGAGCTACTCCGGTGATGCCGCCCTGGACTACGTGAGCTATCGGCTCGGCGCGCCCGTTTTCGACGTCAAGGAGTGTAAGCTGCGCGGGCTCACCTATGCGGCGTCGCTGCGGGTCAAGCTGCGTCTCGTGCTCTATGACAAGGAAGCGGGTAAGGAAGCCCGCGTCATCAAGGACATCAAGGAGCAGGAAGTGTACATGGGCGAGATTCCGCTCATGACCGAGACCGGTACCTTCATCATCAACGGCACGGAGCGGGTCATCGTTTCGCAGCTCCACCGCTCGCCCGGGGTATTCTTCGAGCACGACAAGGGCAAGACGCACTCGTCCGGAAAGCTCCTGTTCTCCGCGCGGGTCATCCCCTACCGCGGCTCCTGGCTCGATTTCGAGTTCGATCCCAAGGATCTGGTATTCGTACGCATCGATCGCCGCCGCAAGCTGCCCGCTACGGTGCTGCTGCGCGCGCTCGGCTACGACACCGAGCAGATTCTGGACATCTTCTTCGATACGAACACCTACACCATCGACTCGGATGGGCTGCGGTTCGAGCTCGTCGCCGAGCGCCTGCGCGGCGAGACGGCCGCCTTCGACATCAAGGACAAGAAAGGCAAGGTGATCGTCGAGGCGGGGCGCCGCATCACGGCGCGCCACATCAACCAGATGGCCAAAGCCGGGCTCAAGACGCTGCAGGTAGTGGATGAGTATGCCTCCGGCAAGGTCCTCGCGCGCGATGTCGTGGACGAGTCGACGGGCGAAGTGCTGGTTCAGGCCAATGATGTTCTCACCGGCGAGACCATCGCCAAGCTGCGCGAAGCCGGTATCAAGTCCATCGACACGCTCTACATCAACGACGTGGACCGCGGCCCGTACATCTCCGAGACGCTGCGCGCGGATGGCACCCGCACCCAGACCGAGGCACAGGTCGAGATCTACCGCATGATGCGTCCCGGCGAGCCGCCCACGAAGGAAGCGGCCCAGACGCTGTTTCACAATCTGTTCTTCAGCTCCGATCGGTACGATCTCTCCGCTGTGGGCCGAATGAAGTTCAACCGCCGCGTCGGGCGTCAGGACGTCTCCGGCCCCGGTGTGCTCACCGAGGACGACATCATCGACGTCCTCAAGGTGCTCATCGATATCAAGAACGGCCACGGGCAGGTCGATGACATCGATCATCTCGGCAACCGGCGCATCCGCAGCGTCGGCGAGATGGCGGAGAACCAGTTCCGCATCGGTCTGGTGCGGGTCGAGCGTGCGGTCAAGGAGCGGCTGAGTCTGGCGGAAACCGAGGAGCTCATGCCGCAGGAGCTCATCAATGCGAAGCCGGTGTCCGCGGTCATCAAGGAGTTCTTCGGCTCGAGCCAGCTCTCCCAGTTCATGGATCAGAACAACCCGCTCTCGGAGGTCACCCACAAGCGACGCATCTCCGCGCTCGGCCCCGGAGGCTTGACCCGCGAGCGCGCGGGGTTCGAGGTGCGCGACGTGCACCCCACGCATTACGGGCGCGTGTGCCCCATCGAGACCCCCGAGGGGCCGAACATCGGGCTCATCAATTCGCTCGCGGTGTACGCGCGCGCCAACCGATACGGCTTCCTGGAGACGCCTTATCGCAAGGTGGATAACAGTAAGGTCACCAACTCGGTGGAGTACTTGTCGGCTATCGAGGAGGGTCAATACGTCATCGCTCAGGCGAACGCGACCGTCGACGAGCGGGGGCGGCTGGTGGACGACCTGGTGACGTGCCGTCATCGTAACGAGTTCACCCTGTCGACGCCGGACAAGGTCGATTACATCGACGTCTCGCCCAGGCAGATTGTGTCGGTGGCGGCTGCTCTCATTCCCTTTCTCGACCACGACGACGCGAACCGCGCCCTCATGGGCTCGAACATTCAGCGCCAGGCCGTGCAGACCTTGCGCACCGAGAAGCCGCTCATCGGCACCGGCATCGAGCACACCGTGGCCATCGATTCCGGCGTGACGGTGGTGGCCCGGCGAGGCGGCACCGTGGATTCGGTGGACGCGGCCCGCATCGTGGTGCGCGTCAACGATGAGGAGACGGTTCCGGGCGAGCCCGGCGTGGACATCTACACGCTGACCAAGTACCAGCGCTCGAACCAGAACACCTGCATCAATCAGCGGCCGCTGGTCAAGACCGGCGACGTCATCGCCAACGGCGACGTGCTGGCGGACGGGCCGGCCACCGACATGGGCGAGCTGGCGCTGGGGCAGAACATGCTGGTCGCTTTCATGCCGTGGAACGGCTACAACTTCGAGGACTCGATCCTGATCTCCGAGAAGGTCGTGTCCGA
>CAZPFD010000256.1:0-5613 GCA_964585725.1 uncultured Ectothiorhodospiraceae bacterium
CTGCCTGCTTGCGGTGTGCCCGTGATGAATACGGTTCCGGTGAAGGTCGCCACGATCTTCTTGTCGGTTCGCACGACGTTGATGCGGTAGGTGGCCATGCGATTCGAGCGGGTCACCTCCACGGCCGTTGCGGTCAAGACGTCTTGGACGCGTGCGGGCGAAGAGAAAGCCGTGTGCACGTCGACGCCGATGGCGACGACGCCGTGCGAGTTCGCCGCGAGGCCGAAGGCGATGTCGGCGAGCGTGAGGATGACGCCCCCGTGGCAGATGTTGTGGAAGTTCAAATGCTGCTCGCCCACGCGCATGCGGACGATGGCTCGGCCGGCGCCGCTCTCCACGAGCTCCGCTCCGAGCGCGTGCATGAAACGATCGCGGCCTGCGAGCTCCCTGACTCTGCTGTGCGCGTCAGTCATGAAGACCCAGCTCCTCTCGAAGCAATCGCCGCGCTGCCGCTTCTACGTCCAGCTCCCCTCGCTGCACGGCCTCGCAAAGCTGCGCCAGCGACGGTCCGTGCAGCGCACGGATGTGTTTTCCTACCAGGCCGGCGGCCGTTGCCGCCAGCAGGCGATGCACTCGGGCCCGGGCGTCCGCCCGCTGCCCTGAACCCGCCGCGCGCCCAGCTATTCCTTCCAACGCGTCGACCAGGGCATCCACGCCTTCGCCCGTGCTCGCGCTGACCGCGAGCACGGAAGCTGCGCACGCGCCGGGCTGCCGCATGGCAACCATCTCTTCGAGATGCCGAACGGTCTGGCGGGCGAGCGGCAGATCGCTTTTGTTGACCACCAGCACGTCCGCGATCTCCAGCAGCCCGGCCTTGATGGCTTGAATCTCGTCTCCGTGATCGGGCGCACAGACCACCACCTTGATGCCGGCGACGTCGGCGACCTCGACGTCGGTCTGCCCCGCGCCTACGGTTTCGATGACCACCACGTCGCGCCCCGCGGCATCCATGAGATCGACGACGCGCGCGGCGGCCGGGGGCAGCGCTCCCGCGTGACCGCGCGAGGCGAGGGATCGCACGAACACGCCGGGGTCCGCGGCGTGCTCGGACATGCGAATCCGGTCCCCGAGCAGTGCGCCACCGCTGAACGGACTGCTGGGATCGACCGCCACCACACCCACGGATCGACCGCGCCGGCGAAAGCTGCGTATGCAGGCATTGACCAGCGTCGATTTCCCCACGCCGGCGGCACCCGTGACCCCGATGACGACGGCGCGCCCGAGGTGGGGCTGAATGGCAGACAGTAACGCGGATGCCGAAGCGCTGCCGTTGGTGACCGCGGTGATGGCGCGAGCGAGCGCTCCCGGTTCGCCGTTCAGAAGATTCTCGATCAGCTTGTCCGACATCCGGGGATCGTACCGGCCGCTCAGCGGAGCTCTTCGCGCGCGGATGCCACGCAACGCAGGATGGCCTCTGCGGCCCGGTCGATGTCGTCCTCCGTCGTGCGCCAGTTGGAGATGGAGATGCGCATCGCCGCCATGTCGTGCCAGCGTGTGCCGCCCAGCCAGCAGGTTCCATCGCGTTGCACGCGAGCGATCACCGCGCGCGTGAGCGCATCCGCCGCCTGCGGTCCCGCGCGCTCCCCGCCCGTGTGGCAGCGCACGAGCGCCTGGTTGAGGACCACGTCGTTCAGGATCTGGATACCGGGCTCGGCCGACAGGCGGCCGGCCATGCGACGGGCGAGGCGGCAGCAGCGCTCTACCAGGTCCGCCACCCCCGTGCGCCCGAGAGAGCGCAACGCCGCGTAGACCGCGAAACCGCGCGCGCGGCGCGAGGCCTCGGGCACCCAGTCCATGCCGTCGCGCTCTCCCCGGGACGCCGCGACGAGGTAGGCTGCACTGGCGCTCATGGCGGCTCGGTGCGCCTGCGGATGCGCCACGAACACCATGCCGGAGTCGTAGGGCACGTTGAGCCATTTGTGGCCGTCGGTCGCCCAGGAGTCGGCCCGCTCTATCCCGTGCGCGTTCGGGCGCAGCGCGGGCGAGGCCGCGGCCCACAGGCCGAAAGCGCCGTCCACGTGCACCCAGGCACTCTGGGCGCGCGCCGTTCGGGTGATGGCTTCCAGCGGATCGAACGCGCCCGTGTTCACGTTGCCGGCCTGTGCGCACACGATGGTCGGTGTGCGTGCACCGGTGAGCGTCTCGCCCAGGGCGTCGGCGCGCATGCGCCCCTGGTCGTCGGCCGGCACCACCGTCACGCGCTCGCGGCCCAGCCCGAGGAGAGCGAGGGCGGCGAACAGCGAGGTATGCGCCTCGGCCCCTACGACGACGTGGATGGGCGGTGCGCCGAAGAGCCCTTGCGCCTCGACGTCCCAGCCGGCATCCGCGAGCACGGCATGACGAGCCGCGGCGAGCGCCGTGAAGTTGGCCATCGTCGCCCCGGTGGTGAAGCCGACACTGGTGCGCGGGGGAAGGCCGAAGAGCTCCACCAGCCAATCGGCGGCTATCTCCTCGATCACCGAAGCCGCCGGGGACATGACGTTCAGGGCGCCGTTCTGATCCCAGGCCGCGGTGAGCCAGTCGGCGCCGAGCGCCGCGGGCAGCGCTCCGCCGGTGACGAACCCGAAGTAACGCGGTCCGGCCGAGGCCACGAGCGCGGGCTCGGCGGCGCGGGCCAGGTCATCGACCACCTGCACCGGATCCACACCGTGCTCGGGGAGCGCACCGCCCAGCGCCTCACGCAGAGCGCCGACCTCGAGCGGCGCGGCCACGCGCCGCGATGACAGTCCCGCCAGGTAATTCGACGCGAGCTCCCGGGCTCGTACGAGCAGTCTGTCGTGGTCGTCAATCATGAACAGCCCTCGCGCAGGGGGCGCGCGCCGCTTCAGGGCACCAGCAGCGGCTCGCCGAACCCGAGCTCGCCGCGCAGCCGGGCGACGATCTCGCCGTGGGTCGCGCCCGCGACAGCCGCGTCGACCACTTTCTCGTAGACGTTCTCGTCGGTGGTGGCGGCGGCGCGGGCGAGCGCATCCAGCGCGCGGTGCACGCTCTCCGCGCCGCGCGCCTCGCGGTAGGCCCGCAAGCGCTCGAGCTGCGCCTCGATGCGTGCGGGCTCCGGCCGTTCGAGAGGCGCGCAGTGAACGCTTTCCTGCTCGGATCGGTAGGCATTGACGCCCACGATGGTCTGCTCGCCGCGGTCCACGCGCTGCTGAAAGGCGAGGGCGGATTCACCGATGATCGCCTGCACCAGCCCCGACTCCACCGCGCGGTACATGCCGCCTGCGGCGCGGACCTGTGCCATCACCGACTCGATCTCCTCCTCCATCTGATTGGTCAGCGTCTCCAGGTAATAAGAGCCCCCGAGCGGGTCGATGACGGCATCGAGGTGTGCCTCCTCCCGCAGGATGTTCTGGGTGGCGATGGCGATGCGGGCGGCTTCCTCGGTCGGCACGCTCAGCACCTCGTCGTAGGCGTCGGTATGCAGCGACTGCGCGCCTCCAAAGATGGCCGCCATGGCCTGCGCAGCGGTACGCGCGATGTTGTTGAGCGGCTGCTGGCGGGTAAGGTCGACGCCGGACGTCTGGGCGTGGAACTTGAAGCGCGCCGAGCGCGGATCGCGCGCCCGCAGGCGCTCGCGCACCACGCGCGGCCAGATGCGACGCCCCGCGCGAAGCTTCGCGATCTCCTCGAAGAAGCTGATGGATATATCGAAGAAGAAGGTGAAGCGGGGCAGAAAGGCGTCGGGATCGAGGCCGCGTGCGACGCAGTCCTCCGCGTACTGGAGAGCCGTGCACAGCGTGAACGCCATCGCTTGGGCGGGCGTCGCCCCCGCTTGCTGCATGTGCTGACCGACCACCGAAACCGGGTTCCATCCCGGAAGGTGCCGGTTCGCGAACTCGATGTGATCGACCAGCACCCGCCGCGACCCGGGCAGCGCGATGCGGAAGAACATGTGATTCGCGACGAAGTGCGAGATGTAGTCGCTCTGGTTCGAGGTCCCTTTGATCCGGCTCCACGGCACGCCCCTGCGCTTCGCCACTGCGAGGAGCAGGGCGAGCAAGGTGAACGGAAGCGGATCGTTGAGCGCGGTGGAGATGCGCCCGAGCGCCACGTCGCGGAAGCACGTATCCATATCGTCTGCCGTGTTGACCACCGCGCCGCAGGTGCCGAGCAGCAGCGGGTCCACCTCGTCCGCGTCGTAGCCGCGGTAGACCGAGTTGCACGGAATGAGGCTGACGGCGGTGCCACCGGCCGCGAGTATGGTCTTGAGGCGCGCGTTGTAGTCTTCCGGCGTGCCGAGGCCGATGAGCTGGCGCTGGCTCCACGGGCGCCCGCGATACATGCTCGGGTAGATGCCCCGGGTCATGGGCGCCTGCCCGGGGAAGCCCAGATCGGTCATGTAACGGTCGGCTCCCCAGTCGTCGGGGGTGTACAGGGGCTCGATGACGACGCCCGAGCGGTTGCGCAGCGGCTGCTCGGCGTCTCCCACCTGCCGGCGGTACTCGTCCTGCCAGCGGGCGCGCGCGGCTTCGAACCCGGGCAGGGGCATCTGCAGCGGTTGACGGCTCATGGCTCTCACCTCCGGAGGGTCAGTCTCCCCCAAACCGCGGCTCGGGGCAAAAGGTCCCCTTTTCGCCCCGACACCCTGTATTGGAGCTCGACGCAGCCGGCCGGTCCGTCGCGCCGCGGCGGTCACGAAGACGCGCGGTCTCGCTCCTCGCGGGCCGCCTGCGCCAGTGCCCGGGTGGCGCTGACGATGTCCTCGCGGGCGCTTCCGGGGTGGAACACGCGGCTCACGCCGCTGCGCAGGAGCTCCGCCTCGTCCGCGGCCGGGATGATCCCGCCCACGATGACCTTGACGTGACCGAGACCCGCCGCGCCCAGCGCCTGCATCAGCTTGGGCACGAGCAGGTGGCAGGTGGCGAGGGTACTGACTCCGATCACGTCCACGTCCTCCTCCAGGGCGAGCTTTACCACCGCCGGAATCTCCTGCCACGGGCCGGTATAGATCACCTCCATGCCGGCGTCGCGCAAGTACGCGGCGACGATGCGGCTGCCGCGATCGTGACCGTCGAGCCCGAGCTTGGTGATGAGAACCCTGGGTGGAGGCGGCGCCATGGCGGGTACGAGCTGTGTGCGAGCTCCGGAAACCGCGCCGCTGCGGGCCGTGCCGGGGAGTTCCGGATGCAGCTACTCGATCCGGGGAGGGGGCAGCCGGCGGCTGTTGATGTTCAAAGTCTTCAGAATCTCCAGAACCTGATCCTGGGGCAGCCGGTGGCGCCGCGCCCAGCAGATGAGCTCCAGGTTCTCCGCGCCTTCCTGCACCTTATCCAGGACCGTGTCGAGCACCTCGCGCGAGGCCGCGATGCTCCCGGTGACGAGGCGGTAGCATTCGACGCCGAACTCCTCGAAGAATGCTTCGCCCCGCAGGTGCTGAACGAAACGCTCGCGGTAGAAGCGCAGCCAGTAGCGCCGGTTCCAGTCCTGAGCGGCCTCGGATCCGACGTCGCGGCCCGCCTTCTCGCTCTGGAGCCACTTGTGCTCTTGAATGGCCTTTACGGCCTGCTCGTAGACTTTGTGGCGCACTGGCGTCCGCACCGCTGAACGGCGACCGTTCCCCCCCGAGAACGGCGCGGATGATACGCAACGCCCCGAAACGGTGCAAGCGTCCCC
>CAZPFD010000257.1:0-5525 GCA_964585725.1 uncultured Ectothiorhodospiraceae bacterium
CCGAAACCCAGCATCACGTCCTGCGCGCGCACGGATATCCGCCGCAGGACCAGCACGGGCAGTGCGCCCACTCCGGTGGCAAGGCCTGCAACCAGGCTCGCGGTGGAGCCGAGCACCACCACGGAGACGCCCGAAGACGACAGTTCGGCAAGTTCCATTTCGGCGTTGCGCCGGGCGGCAACCGTTTCCGCGAAGAACCCTATCGGGGCCGGCTGCGCACGTACACGCCCAGCGCCGGCGCGACGGGCTCGAGGCCGCGAACCTCCGCGGGGAGCGACTCGCGCCGACCGATGACCAGCACGCCCCCCGGAGCCAGATGTCGGATCAGCCTCTCGAGCACGCGCCTCTGTAGCGCCGCCTCGAAATAGGTGAACGCGAGGTTGCGGCACAGCACCCAGTGGAACAGCGCGCCGGGAGCGCTGCAGCGCACGTCCTGTCGCTGCAAGCGCACGCCGGCGCGCAGCGTGGGCCTCAGGCAGTACTCCTCGTCCACGCGCGTGAACCCCTGCGCCAGCCATTCCGGCGGCAGCTCCCGCAGCGTGCCGTGCTTGTAGCACGCCCGCTTCGCCCGCTGCAACAGCGCCGCGTCGGCGTCGGTGGCCGTCACATCCAGCTCCAGTGCAGGAAACCGCCGCCCCACGTCGAAATGCCACAGCAGGGTCACGGTGTAGGGCTCCTCACCCGACCCGCAGCCCGCGCTCCACACGCGCAGCACACTCTGGCCCGTCCGCTCCAGGGCGTGCGCAGTCGCGGGCAGCACTTCCTGGCGCAGGCGATCGAAAACCTCGCGGTCCCGATAGAAGCGGGAGACGGTGACGCGGCAGAGCGCATCCAAAACCCGCCATTCCGAGGAGTGCGATTCGAGGTAATCGTGGTACGCGCGCGGTCCCGCGAGGCCGAGCGCATTGCAACGGCGGCGGATGCGCCTGCAGACCTGTCGGCGCACGCGCCGAAACCCGGGCCAGCGCAGCCCCAGACGCGGCAACGTTCGCCGCAGAAACTCCGCGCATTCGCCATCCGCATTGCTCATGAGCGTCAGCCCGCCGGGGTCGCGGCCCCCGCTCGCAGAGGATTACCGGCCCGTGCTGCTTTCACACCGGAGCGCGCACTGCCCCGTTCGCCGTGCTTTAAAATGACTTTCATCGTTCAACAGCGTAACAGACCTCGCGCGGAGCCTTGAGCAACATGGCGCGTATCGAAGCACTCACCCGCGTTTCCGATCAGATCTGGGAAGTACCCGTCTCCTACAAGGCGGGCATGCGTGTGCCCGCGCGTATCTACGGCACGGAGCGTCTCGTCCGCGATATGGACGACGCGGTGCTCGATCAGATCACCAACGTTGCTACGCTGCCCGGGATCACGCGTTACGCGTACTGCATGCCGGATGGGCACTTCGGGTATGGCTTCCCCATCGGCGGCGTCGCAGCCATGGATCCCGCGGCGGGGGGCGTCATCTCCCCCGGCGGCATCGGGTTCGACATCAACTGCGGCATGCGGCTCGTGCGCACCAACCTCACCTACGCAGACGTGAAGCCACGGCTCAAGAAGCTGGTGGACCGGCTCTACCAGCGCGTGCCGGCGGGCGTGGGGAGCAGCGGCCTGCTCGAGCTCTCGCGCGGCGAGCTCAAGCGCGTGTGCGAGCAAGGCGCGCGGTGGTGCGTGCGCAACGGCTACGGCTGGAACGATGATCTCGAGTTCACCGAGGAGAGCGGCTGTATCGAGGGTGCTGACGCATCCGCCGTCAGCGAGCGCGCGCTCTCGCGCGGGCTCAAGCAACTCGGTACGCTGGGCTCCGGCAACCATTACCTCGAGGTCCAGGTGATCCGCCCGGAGAACGTGTTCGACGGTGAGCTTCTGCGCGGCTTCGGCCTGCACGACGACGAGCAGGTGGTGGTCATGTTCCATTGCGGCAGCCGAGGGTTTGGTCATCAGGTGGCAACCGATTACTTGCAGCGCTTCCTGAAGGCAATGCCCGAATACGGCCTCGAGGTTCGCGACCGCGAGCTCGCCTGCGCACCGTTCGACTCCCGGGAGGGCCAGGACTACTTCAGCGCCATGAAAGGCGCCATCAACATGTCCTTCGCGAACCGCCAGGTCATTCTGCACCAGATCCGCGAGGTGTTCTCGGAGGTATTTGCACGCTCGGCGGAGGAGCTGGGCATGCACATGGTCTACGACGTCGCCCACAACACCGCCAAGCTGGAGCAGCATGCGGTGGACGGGGTGCAGCGGCGATTCCTGGTGCATCGCAAAGGCGCGACGCGTGCATTCGGCCCCGGCCACCCCGATCTCCCCGCCGCGTACCGCGCTCTCGGGCAGCCCGTGATCATCGGCGGCAGCATGGAGACGGGCTCGTATCTCATGGTGGGGACGCCGGAGGGTGCACAGACCTTCTTCAGCACCGCCCACGGCAGCGGACGCACCATGAGCCGGCGCAGGGCGCGCAAGCAATGGCGCGGCAGCGAGCTGCGCCAAGAGCTCGAAGGGCGCGGTATCTACATACGCAGCGTCTCCGACCGCGGCCTCGCGGAGGAGGCGGGGGGCGCCTACAAGAACATCGACGACGTGGTAGAGGCGACGGAGCTCGCCGGCATCAGCAAGCGCGTCGTGCGCTTCGTCCCCATCGGCAACGTCAAGGGATGAGGCTCTCGATGGCGCCCGACGCCGTGGAAGCCAAGACGCCCCTCACCCTGATCAGCGGTCCCCTGGGGAGCGGCAAGACCACGCTGCTCCTGCACATTCTGCGCGAGACGTCACGGCGTTTGGCGGTCATCATCAACGAGTTCGGCGAGCTCGGCATCGACAGCCGCGTAGCGCGAGGCACCAACGTGCGCATCGCGGAGCTCGACGGCGGCTGCGTGTGCTGCTCGCTCATCGGCGAGTTCGAGGCCGCCGTGAACGAGATCGTCGAAGCCGTCGCGCCCGACGCCATCGTGGTGGAGACCACCGGGGTGGCCGAGCCGGAGGCGCTGGTCTCCGACATCGCCGAGGAGCTCCCCGGCACGCGCATCGACGGAGTAGTCACCGTCGCGGACGCCGACGCCCTGCTCCGCTTTCCCGAGCTCGGGGCCACCGAGCGCATTCAGATCGCGGCCGCGGATCTGCTGCTGCTCAACAAGGTGGACCTGATCCCCGCAGAGCGCGCACCTCGGCTCGAATCGCGGCTGCACGCGCTCAACGAACGCGCCCCCGTCATCCCGACGCATCGCTGCCGCGTCGACATGTCGCTGCTCTTCGGCATCTCCCGCGATCGGGTCGTGGGCGTCAAAGCCCACGTGCATCAGCCGGATTACGAATCCTTCGTGTTCAGGAGCGAACGACCTTTGGACAGAGACCGATTCGCGCGTGCTGTAGAGGCGTTGGATCCCGCGGTCGTGCGTGCCAAAGGCTTTGTGCGCTTCCCCGAAGGCTCCCATCTGTTCAACTACGTCGCGGGGCGCTGGGATCTCGCGAGCTTCCCCGGCGACGAGACCCGACTCGTGTTCATCGGCAAAGGATTGCAGGGGAAGGAAGCGCGGATCGTGGGCGCCCTCAGGGAATGCGAAGTTTGAGTTCCATCTTCACTGGGCGCGGGACGGGGTAAGCGTTCGATGCCGTACGAGTACCTTGACGACGAGGCCATCGCCGACGTGGCGTTCCGGGCCTGGGGGCGCGACCTGAGCGAGCTGTTCGCCTCCGCAGCGGATGCGACCATGAATGTGATGATCGAGGATCTGGACGCCATCCAAGCCAGCGAGTGGCGGGACATCTCACTGGAGAACGACGCGGCGGACATGCTGCTGTTCGATCTCCTCCAGGAGCTGGTGTTCTACAAGGATGCGGAGCAGCTCCTCTTGCGCGTGTCCGAGGCGGATATCCGCGCCGCGAACGGTCTGTATCGTCTGAAGGCCAGGGCGTGGGGCGAGCGGCTGGATCCGGCGCGGCACGAGCAGGTCGCCGACGTGAAGGCGGTGACCTTGCACCGCTTCACGCTGGAGCAGACCGCCGAGGGATGGACGGCCCACGTCATCCTCGACATCTGAGCCGCGGCCCCCGGCGCGAGGCGCGCGTTCATTCCGATGGCTCCGGCTCCGCGCCCAGCTCGCGCACGCCCTGCTCGAGGGCCGCGACCGCCTCGGCGAGGCGCGTCGCCTCCGCGCAGCGCAGCACCAGGCTGGTGCCGAAGCGGCCCTCGCGCACGAAGGGATAGCTGCCCATCTCCACGTCCGGGTAGCGCGCCTGTAGCCGGCTCAAGGTGCCCGCCACCTCGCTCTCGGGGAGATACACCACGACCTCGCGCGAGCGTACGACGGCGCCTCCGCGCAGGTGCGGTTTGATCGCATCGAACATGGCTTCCATGATGGAAGGCACGCCTGCGAGCACGTACACGTTCTCCATGCGGAAGCCGGGGGCGCCGCTCAGCGGATTCTCGAGGAGCTCGGCGCCGCGCGGCACGTTGGCCATGCGCAGGCGGGCCTCGGTGAGCCCCACCGACACATCGGGGCGCGCATAGTACTCCTCGAGGCGGCGCACGGCGCCGGCATTGCGCTCCAGCGGAACGCCGAACGCCTTGGCCACGGAAGCGGCGGTGATGTCGTCGTGCGTGGGCCCGATGCCCCCGGTCGTGAACACATACGCGTGCTGCGCCCGCAGCGTGTTCACGGTGTCCACGATCACGTCCTCGAGATCGGGGATGACCCGTGCTTCACGCACCCGGATGCCGACTTCGTTCAGGCCTCGGGCGAGGTAGGAGAGATTCCTCTCCCGCGTGCGCCCGGACAGGATCTCGTTGCCGATGATGATCACGGCGGCGGTGACCTGGACGGGGCTGCCCGGCATGCGCCCTCCGGGGCTGGGGGTATCGCATCATGGTAAATAGGGGCGCGCAAATGCGCCACACCGCCCGCCGTGCCTCTCGGCCCGCACCGCTCACCGGCCCGCGGCCGCCGGAGCGTACGGAGCTCGATTGATTCAGATCAAGAAAGAAGCCAGGGCGGCTCTCTACATTGATTGTGCAGAGCGCCGCATCGCCCGGTGCGACGCCCCGGCATTCGCGAGGCGGGGCCTACGGGTCCCGAGAGGAGGGCAGCATGAAGTTCATCGTCTATCAGTGCTCGCAGGATCAGGATTACTTCATCGTGACGGACGCGGAGCACGAGAGCAAAGTGACCGCCAAGCTCTGCCCGAGCGGGGGTGAGCTCACGAAGGTGGGCGAGTACCCGGAGATGGGCGAGAAGCGGGCCGCCTTCGATGAAACCCTGGCCAAGAACTCCATCGAGCATCAGGGTTATTACCGCTTCGAGGCCAAGGGTTTCGCGCCGGTACCGGGGCGCCCGGAAATGCCCCAATAACCGGCGCCGCTGCGCCCGGCCATGGGCGGTGCGCATCCGGAGGCGGTCGCCCCTGGAGCGGCAGCAGAACCGGCGCTGCGGCGGCGGTTCTTCGCTGCGCTTCATCCCCCCCTACCGACTTGCCGCCAGACGGTGAGCGCCGCGGGGCGCGCACGCCGTCGAGCTGCGCTATCATCACGGCCGCTCCGCACCGAC
>CAZPFD010000258.1:0-726 GCA_964585725.1 uncultured Ectothiorhodospiraceae bacterium
GTCGGGACGGCGGCGAGGCTCTCTGATGGATTGCATGATCGCGGCGACGGCCCTGAGGGGCGGCGCCCTGATCGCGACGAACAACGCTTCAGACTTTCGCCGATTCGAGCGGGCCGGCTTGCGGCTGGCGAAGGTCTGATCTCGAGACCTCGCGCCGGGATTGCATTCCGCCCTGCGCAGATCGCGGCGAGGGCGCCGCTCCCACGGGGCGACGCGATGAGTCCGTGTTCGGCGGGATTGCGCTGCACCCCATCCCGCCCTGCGATGCGTCCCGCCCTACGCCGCCGGCCATTCCACCCGGGATGAGCATCCGACCCTCCAGGGTTTCGGGCCCTGTAGGGTTCTGGTAAGGTCGGTCCGCG
Organism: uncultured Ectothiorhodospiraceae bacterium; assembly: GCA_964585725.1. GTDB lineage: Bacteria > Pseudomonadota > Gammaproteobacteria > HK1 > HK1 > CAZPFD01. Next base: position 363 of record CAZPFD010000258.1, read on the forward strand.
GATAAAGACCGAAAAAAAAAACGCGAGCCGCGGAGCGCCACCGATCCCCCTCGCCATCCTCGACCCCGCCATCCTCGGCGGGATCCATCCATCTCGGCGGCAATCCCGGTGTCGGCACGGCGCTCTCAGCCCGTCGCCGCACAGCCTCTGTCTCCCCATCCCAAGGAGGTCGACATGAAAGAAAGAACAAAGAGCTTTTCTACATCCGCAGTGATCATCGCCTTGGCCGTATGGGTCATTGTCCTGACGACGGGGAGGCCGGCCGCACAGCCGGCGGGGCGTGGAGGATCCATCATGGATACGCTCGATCAGATCGAGGCGCGGCTCGCTTCACTGGAGAAGGAATTGATCCCGTGCACACCCG
>CAZPFD010000258.1:736-5500 GCA_964585725.1 uncultured Ectothiorhodospiraceae bacterium
GAACGATACCGCGAGGGTCTGTGCGAGCCGAACGACACGCCGTTCGACCTGGTGGTCAATTTGTGCGCGTCGGCCGGTGGCGAAGCGAAGCTCGAAGGCAAGTTCGCTTTCGACTCGAAGACTTCTGCTCAGGCGGGTGTGGGCTGGAAGGAAGTGTTGGACGTGGATCTGACCGTGGAAGCCGGACTGCCGGGCATCGTTCCAATCGTGATCCCTCCTACGCCCATAGCGGTGCCTGTGATCCTGCCGAGCGAGGTTGCCGTGGGCGCCGGCGCGGCCGCAGGGGTGGGCATGGACGGCTGCCTGCAGGCGACCGAGGTTCCGATCGGAGAAATCCTGTCGCGCGCCCAGATACTCGCCATGCTCGACCTGATAGAGCAGGGCCAAGGCGAGCTGGTCACGGCGTTGGCCGACGCCGTCTCTCCGACCGCGGCGGCACAAGGCGGGACCGACCTTGAGACACAGCAGCTGGAGGAGCCCCGTTTTGACACCGCAACGCTCGTACGGGCCATCGATGCCGCGCGAGCCTTCGCCTCGACCAACTTCGAGACCACGGATCATGACCCATTGGACGTATTGTCCAGCGCGGAGGTGGGCGCTCTGCGCTCGTCGCTGCCCGTGGGGAGCCGGCTCCAGTTCTTCCTGGATGATCCGGGGCTGTTAATCCCGGAGCTGGGCCCGATAAACCGCACGGCTTTGTGTGATCGCTTTGCATTCGCTCGCATCCGTCCGAGCTTGGATCCCGTATGCAGCTTCGTGGGTACCCTTCCGCCCTTTGCCGTTGTAAGCGGAGCTTTTGGGGCGGTCGGTGAGATCCGGACAGATGTCGAAAACATGCAGACTGCCCTCGGAGACCTTCCCGAGGTGATCAGAACCACTGTGGAGGATGCGCTTCCGGAGGTCAGCAACCCGACGCCGCCTCCTCCCGGAAACGCGTTCTGCAACTTGTTCCCGAACTCGCGGTTCTGCACGTAATCGGGACCGCCGGGGTCCTCGACCTGTAGCTCGACATCACCGCGGGAAGCAGCGGCTCCGAGAGAGCCGCTGCTTCCTCATCCGAGGACGGTGTAGTGGGCCTCTGTGGGCGTGCACTGGCGCCCGTTGATGGGCAGGATGTCCTGCGGGCAGGCCGACATGGCGACCACGCAGTCGAGCTCCGCGCGCAGCACCACGTAGTCCCCGGGCTTGGAAACGGGCTCGCCCCAGTCGGTGTTTCCTTCCGCGTCCACCGGGATGTTCATCCAAAGGTTCAACGGGCTCGGGCACTCGGGCGCGGTGAGCCCGATCTGGCGCATCGCCGCGAACAGGTTGTCCGTGCAGTTGTCGTGGTACTCGGTGCAGCCGAGCAGCCCGTAGCGGTAGTCGTCGCAGGCCGCGATCAAGGTGTCGTGGACGCCTTTTGAGGTGTCCTCCTCGAAATGCAGGATGGGGCGGCGGCGGTTGGTCACCAGGTGATCGCCCTTGCGCGCGAAGATGCGCCCGATGGTGGGGCGGATGTGCTCCATGGACATGAATTCCTTGGGGTCCTCGGCGTTGAAGCACCAGGTGTCCACCACCTGCTGGCCGTGGGTGTTGATGATCTTGATGGCCTGCCCGCGGTTGAGGCGCACCGCGCGCCCCCGGCGTGCGGGGATGGTGAAGGTGTCGGTCGTCTCGGTCATGGGGTTTCCTCCGGTGTCAGGGTTTTCGGCCGCGCAGGCGCTCGGTGCGCCGGCGCAGCAGCTCGATGGTGACGAGCAGCACCACCGAGACGGCGATGAGCACGGTGGCGACCGCCAGGATGTCGGGGCTGATCTGCTCGCGCACGCCGGCCCACATCTGCCGCGGGATGGTGCGCTGCTCGAACCCGGCGAGAAACAGCACCACCACCGGCTCGTCGAAGGAGATGACGAAGGCGAAGAGCGCGCCGGAGACGACCCCGGGCAGGATGAGCGGCATGGTGACCTTGAGGAAGGTGGTCGCCGGGTCCGCGCCCAGGCTCGCGGATGCGCGCAGCAGGGTGCGGTCGAAGCCGATGAGGGTGGCGGTGACCGTGATCACGACGAACGGCGTGCCGAGCGCGGCGTGCGCCAGGATCAGCCCGGGCAGCGTCTGCGCGAGGCCGAGCTGCGAGTAGAAGAAGTACGTCCCCACGGCGGTGATGATGAGCGGCACGATCATGGGCGATATCAGCACGCTCATGACCAGCGTGCGGCAGGGCATCGCCGACTGGCTGAGCCCCAGCGCCGCGAGCGTGCCCAGCGCCGTGGCGATGGCGGTGGAGGTCACCGCCACCACGATGCTGTTGCGGATGGCGAGCGGCCACTGCGGATCCTCGAGGATCTCGCGGTACCAGCGCAGGGAGAACGCCTCCGGGTCGAGGCTCAGCATGCCCGGCGTGAAGGTGAAGTAGGGCTCGGCGTTGAAGGACAGCGGGACGATCACGATGAGCGGCGCGATCAGGAACGCGTAGACCGCGATGCAGATCACGCGGTAGGCGTGATGCCAGGTGCGATAGAGCGGGCCTGCGTAGTGCGGCACTGCCATGGGCGATCTACCCGAGCCTGAGGTTCTCCACGCCGACGAGGCGGTTGTACACGAGGTAGAGCGCGAGGACGGCCGCGAGCACCACGCCGCCCAGAGCCGCCGCCAGCCCCCAGTTGAGCGACTGCTGCACGTGGTAGGCGATGAAGCTGCTCACGAACTGCCCGGTGCGCCCGCCGACGAGCGCCGGGGTGATGTAGTAGCCCATCGACAGGATGAACACGAGCAGGCATCCGGCGCCGATGCCGGGGACGGTCTGGGGCACGTACACGGTGACGAAGGCCCGCGCCGGGTTGGCGCCGAGCGACTGCGCCGCGCGCATGTATATCGAGGGGATGCGCTTCATGACGCTGTAGAGCGAGAGCACCATGAAGGGCAGCATGATGTGGGTCATGGCGATGAGCGTGCCGGTCATGTTGTAGATCATCTGGATGCGCGCCGTGTCGCCGATGAGGCCCGTCGCGACCAGCACGTCGTTGATGACGCCGCGCTGCTGGAGCAGGACCATCCACGCCATGGTGCGCACCAGCAGGGAGGTCCAGAAGGGCAGCAGCACGATGATGAGCAGCAGGTTGCTCACCCGCAGCGGGCTGTTGGCCAGCTGGTAGGCGATGGGGTAGCCGAGCGCGAGGCAGAGCCCCGTGATGAGCGCGCTCGCCCAGAGCGTGCGCCACAGCAGCGTCATGTAGATCTGCTGGTACTCGGGCTGGGGGACGATGCTGCCGGCGGCGTCATAGCGCAGATCGAGCGCCGCCAGATAGAAGCGCGCCGTGAACGGCTGGCCCACGCGCTCGATCGCCGCCCAGATCTCGCGTTTTCCCCAGGCCGCGTCGATGCCCACGAAGGCTTCGCGGTCGGCCGGGGCGTCGGTTCTCTCCAGCCGCGACGCGGTCTTGAACAGCAGGCTGCGCGCGCCCGGCAGCTCGTGGTTCAAGCGCAGCGCCGCCTTGCCGAGGGTGCGCGCCTCTTTCGCGGCGACGAGCTCGCGGGCGAGGGTGGCGAAGGCCTCTTCGCCGGGCAATCCTTCGCTCTCCCACGATTCCAGCGCGCGCAGCGTCTCGGGGAACAGGCGCGCGAGCTCCGGGTCGTGGACGCTGCGCACCAGCATGTCCGCGATGGGCACGACGAACACCGCGAGGATGAATCCGAGCAGGGGCAGCGCCAGGGCGAACGCGCGCACCCGCCGCATGCGCGTCGAGCGATGCAGCTTGGTCTTGAGCGCCACGCCGTCGGCGGTGCGGATGAGGGTGTCCTGCGGGGCGGCGGTGCTCATCGTCCCGGTGCCGGTCGTGCCCTTTCAGGGAGCCCGGAGCGGGCGCGCGGGCCCGCTCCGGGCGCCGGCCGCGCTCAGCGGGCCAGCCAGGCGTTAAAGCGCTCGTTCATGGTATCCAGATGGTCGCTCCACCACTGCACGTCCACCTTGAGCGGGTTCTTGAAGTTCTCGGAATAGGTGGGCAGGTGCGGCTTCACGTCCTTCGCCGCCAGCTCCAGCGCCGAGCGGCGCACGGGGCTGTAGGAGATGTAGTTGGTCTGGTCCGCCATGCGGTCCGAGCGCGAGGCGAAGGCCACGAACTGCTTGGCGGTCTCGAGGTTCTTCGTGCCGCTCACGATGGCCCACATGTCGAGGTTCCAGTTCTGCCCGTCCCAGATGATCTCGAAGGGCTGGCCTTCCTTGACGATGGCGTTGAACAGCCGGCCGTTGTAAGCCGTGGTCATCGCCACCTCGCCGTCGGCCAGGAGCTGGACCGGCTGCGCGCCGGCGTCCCACCACACCACCTGGTCCTTGATGGTGTCGAGCTTGGCGAAGGCGCGGTTCACGCCTTCCTGGGTGTCGAGCATCTCGTAGACCTGCTCGGGCGGCACGCCGTCGGCCATGAGCGCGTACTCCAGGTTGCCCTTGGCCCACTTCTTCATGCCGCGCTTGCCCGGGAACTTCTCCAGGTCGAAGAAGTCGGCCGGGGTCTTCGGCTGCGCGCCGGAGTAGCGCGTCTTGTCGTAGGCGAGGACCAGCGACCAGATGACCTCGCCCACGGCGCACTCGCCGATGGTCCCCTCGATGAAGTCCTCCGACGCCGGGGTGCCGTCGGGCGCGGGCGGCAGGATCGACGGGTCGATGCGCTCGAACAGCCCCTCCTCACAGCCGCGCAGCGCCGCGTGCTCCTCGACCACCGCCACGTCCCAGTCGACGTTGCCCGACTCCACCTGCGCCCGGATGGGCCCGAGCTCGTAGTTGTAGTCGGC
>CAZPFD010000259.1:0-5419 GCA_964585725.1 uncultured Ectothiorhodospiraceae bacterium
AGGGGCTCGCCCGCCGGGAGGCTGTCCGAAACCTTCCGCCCGTTGACGATGGCCAGCCGCTCGGCCGTGCATGCGCTGTTGGCGCGAGCCCCGAGAGGCCCGTCGGGTCATAGCCGGCCCCAAAAGATACTCGCCGGTTGGCCTTTACTGCGCGGCCGCCAGGCGCTTCAATAGTCCTTCGTTTCGCGAGCGCCACGGGTAGGGCATGCACTCATACCAGCGAGCGAGCTCTCGCAGGGGCTCCAGACGCCGACTCACGGCACACGCGCGGGCCCGCGCCCACCGCGCTCCACACGCCGCGGGGGCGGCCTTTCTCGCGTCGGTGGTTCTCGTCTTCATGGCGCCGTCACCGGCGGAGGCGCAGCCGCCCACCATCTCCGATCGCGTGGCGCAGTTCGGGAAGGCCGTGCACCGGCGGCTGACACCGCATTTTGAGCGCGCCGGGATAGCCTATCCGCCGGGCGCCGTGGTGCTCGTCGGGATCAAGAGCAAGCGAAGGCTCGAGCTCTACGCCGGCGCCACGCAGAGCGAGCTGCGCTATGTGCGCTCCTACCCGGTGCTGGGGGCAAGCGGCGGTCCGGGACCGAAGCTGCGCTCCGGCGACGGACAGGTGCCCGAGGGCATCTACCCCGTCACCGCCTTGAACCCCACGAGCCGCTTTCATTTGTCCATGCGCATCGGCTATCCCAACCGCTTCGATCGATGGATGGCGAGAAGGGATGGCCGCCGCGACCTCGGCGGCGACATCTACATCCACGGCGGATATTTCTCTCAGGGCTGCCTGGCCATGGGTGATTCGGCCGCAGAGGAGCTCTTCGTGCTCGCCGCGGAAACCGGTCTCGAGAACGTCAAGGTGATTCTGACGCCGGTGGATCTGCGCCGAAGGCCACCCGCGGCCGTGCCCGTGTCCGGGCCCGAGTGGACGCCGTGGCTCTACGGCGTTCTGGAACGGGTCCTGGAGAGGCTCGCGCCGACGACGCTCACGTCGGTATCGGATTGAAACGCTGCCTGCGGCGCCGGCCGGCAGGCGCGGAGCCTGCGCGCTCGCGCGCGACCTACACCTGGCTGCACCAGGAGGGATCAGCATGCGCATCATGGTGATCGGTGCCACGGGAACCATCGGCCGGGAAGTCGTGAAGCTGCTCGCGCCCGCTCACGACATCGTCAAAGTCGGCAACCGGCGGGGCGACTATTGCGTCGATCTCGGGGCGCGCCCATCCATCGAGAAGCTGTTCGCCGAGGTCGGCACCGTGGACGCGGTGGTCAGCGTGGCGGGCACGGCGAAGTTCGGCAGTCTCGATGAGCTCTCCGACGAGGACTACATGCTCGGGCTCACCAACAAGCTCATGGGTCAGGTGAATCTGGTGCGCATCGGCCGCAGGCTCGTTCGGGACAACGGATCGCTCACGCTGACGAGCGGCATCCTCAGCCGCGAGCCGATGCCGGGCACGGCGGCCATTGCCATGGTGAACGGCGCCCTCGAGAGCTTCGTGCGCGCCGCCGCCCTGGAGATGCAGCGCGGCTTGCGCGTGAACGTGGTAAGCCCCATCTTCGTAAAGGAGACGATGCAGGCCATGGGCATGGATCCCGCCGGTGGCATGTCCGCCGCGCAGACCGCACGCGCCTACAAGGAGGCGGTGGAGGGCGTGCGCAACGGTGAGGTGCTGGACGCAAGGGCGTTCGTATGATGCTCGACGTGCACGATGGCGCGTTCAGAAATGGAAATGTGCGCCGACTCCAATGTATTCGATGGTGCGCTCGAAGAATTGTCCGTTCGGCGAGCGCCCGTTGAAGTATTCGAGCATGAACTGGAGGCGGCGCTGCTCCGGGAGGCCATCGCCCAGCTCGAATCCTGCGCGCACCGAGTAATCTGCCCTCCAGTCCGCCTCCTCGCTCGCCTTTACATCCAGGGCGAGCACCGGCAGGAGCTTGTCGAGTAGAAGCTTTTCGCCGGTCAGCTCGACGCCGCCTTGAACGCTGTACTCGTCGAGGTCCGGGTCGCTGCGCACTATGCGCCCTCCGCCCCCGTAGATACGCAGCCACGGGTGGGCATCCAGCGAGATCAGCAGATCCAAGGCCTCGTACGAGAGGTTGATGCGCTCGACCCGGTTGCGCAGCAGGAACTCGTCCCCCAGGTGCGAGCTTTGATGGAAGAGCCGGGCCTGGACCGACCACTTGTCGCCGTAGCGCACGGTCAGCGGCACGCCGACGAGATAATCGGCATTGATGAGGTCGCTCGACTCGGATTCCAGATCGAAGATCGAGAATACTCCGGCGTGAAGGCCCACCTGCCAGACACCTTTCAGGGCGCGCCAACCATAGAGAGGGACGCTCGCTCCCACGTTGGCCGAGGCGACGGTCGCGAGCTCGTCGTCATCCTGATAGAAGTGGAGGGAAGCGGAGAAATGCGGCCAGCGCGGATCGGCCAGAACCGGAGCGAAGACGCTCTTCCGGGGCAACCATCCCGTGGGAGCATCGGTGTCCTCTGCGGATGCGGCCGGCGCCGCGGGCAGGGACGGTTCTTCGTTCGAACCGCCATCGGCGATCCGGACGACCAGGCCTTCGGCTTCGCGAAGAGCATTCGCGACCTTCTGCGGATCGTGCCCGCCAAGGATCGCCGGATCGAGCACGAGCACGCCGTTCTCGACTCGGAGCGTCGCCTCGCTGAGTCCGAACTGCATCTGTAGAATTGCCGCTGCATAGCCGGTCAGATAGCGGTCGTCCGCCTGCTCGCCCGCCGCGGACGGAGCCGTCATCAAGAGCAGAGCGGACATGATGATCGGAGCAGGGTACCGATAGAATGCTCGCATGAATGCTCTCCTCCGCGGCGGCGCCGCACGTTGTGCATGGAAAGGGACCTGCGATCGCTGTGCCGAATTGTACCGGGGGAAAGTTCGATCCGTAGCCCTCATGGTGCCAGGTTGAACAAAGAGGAGGATGCTCGATGTGCAAAGCGACGGCGGCGCTGGTGCTGGCGGCGGTCGGGTATCTCTTGTGCGCGCCCGAGGTGCTCGCACGGGACTTCCGCGAGCAGGAGATATTCGTCGCCTACGGCGACGGCATCTACGAGACGGGATTGACGCTGGGCAAGCTCGCCGAGGTCTTTCGCAACAACCATCCCGGCAACGAGGCGACGTGGGTGGAGCAGGGGCCGGATGGGCGATTGCTGCACGTAATCAACGTGGACCCTCTGACCGAGGAGAGGCGCAAGATGGCGTTTCTCTTCTTCCTCGGATCCCGGGGCGCCGTCTTGCAGAGACTCGCGGTCGGCATGCGCGAAGCGTCGGAGCGGGAAATGTTCGTGACCATGATGGAGATCGCGGCCACCATCGAGGCGCGGGAGAGAGACGAGGCGCCCTCTCGATGAGTCATGCGAGCCCTTATTGCAGGCGCATGTCAGCCGCGCGCCATGCCGGCGAGGTCTGGGAACCTCAGACGCTCCGCCCACCGGCCGATGTCGCGGCCCGGGCCGCGCCACGCCAGGCTGTCGACGCTCTCCAGGGAGACCGCATCGGTCCTGAGCGTTGCGAGCGTCCTGAAAAGCAGCGCCCGCTCCCAATGCTCTCGCAGGGTGGACGCGAGACGCGGTGCGCCCCGTACCTTGACGTCCCACTGCGCGGGATCCTCGGGGATCGACTCGAGGTGCGAGTAGCGCGCCAGCAAGCTGGCCGCCGTGCGCGCACCGAAGCCCGGTAGTCCCGGAAATCCGTCCGCTTGATCGCCGACCAGAGCCAGCCAGTCAGGGATCGACGCCGGCGCGACCCCGAACTTGTCCCATACACCCCGCTCGTCGAGCATCCGCTCCCTGCGGCGGTCGAGCAGCACGATGCGCTCGCCGCGCACGCACTGGGCCAGATCCTTGTCCGGCGTGCAGATGAAAACGCGTTCTACGCGATCCTCCGCCGCCGCTGCGGCGGCTGCTGCGGCCAGGGCGTCATCGGCTTCGAACTCCACCATCGGCCACACCACGACGCCCAGAGCCCGGAGCGCCTGCTCGAGGATCGGAAACTGCGCCAGCAGCTCGGGCTCGATACCTTCCGAGGTCTTGTAGTCGGGCCACAGATCGTTGCGAAACGACTCCACGACGTGGTCGGTGGCCACACCCACGTGGGTCGCGCCGCCCTCGACGATCAACTTGCGGATGGATCCCACGACGCCGCGCACCGCGCCGACCTCCTCTCCGTGGCCGTTGCGCCGCGAGGGAACGGCGGCGAAGTAACGGAAGAGCTCATAGGTGCCGTCGAGAAGGTGCACGATCACGGCATCATGCTAGCCTCATGGTGCGGGTTCTGTCACCGGTCCACGGCTGCGGCCGTGGACCGGTGGAAAACGCGGATGGCGCGTCGTCTCAGAACTCTTTCACCCACAGCACCCGTACACCCTGATCGCCGAGCTCCAGGCGCGGACCGGTAGGTGCGTCGGTCACCGTGGTGGCGCCGAGGGCATAGAACGACATGTCGAGCCGGCATCCGCGCCCGCACGTTTGATGCGGTGGCACATTGTGGCGCGGGAATCCCGACTGGGCGGCCTCGCGGGCGTAGGCGCCGCCCATGACGGTGCTCCACACTATCCAGTCGGGTAGCTCGAGCATCGTGTGCAGAACGTAGGCGCTGGCGGCGCCGGCCGAGAAGTGGACTGCCTGATCGCGCAGCTCACCGAGGCCGTCATCGGCGAGGGCACAGTTCGAGAAAGACAATAGTCCCGCCAGCACGACCGAAGGCGGACTGTAGTATTGGACGTTCATGCGAGAACCTCCTGCACCTAGCGAGGTCCCAGCACGTTCCCCTCCGTTACACCCGCTAGCCAGCTATCACCCGAGGCGCCCGTTTGCGAAGCAGTCCTCGTGGCCGTCAAGGGCGCCCGTCGATAAGCCGCTTTATTCCTTTGTTGTCTTACCTTTCAGACACAGATCGAGCGACAACGTTCGCTCGTACAGTCAGACGTTAACTCCGAATATCACCGCCGGGTTCAAAAAGCAATCGTTCGGGAACGATAGTCACCATGAAGCTCTGTGTAAGAGCATCAAGTGGGAACGACGTTATTGCACGTTTGCTTCCCACGTTCGTGGTTTGAAGGATAAGACATCTATTTGAAGGAGAGGTTTGATGCAGGCAGACGATCCGCTCAGTCCGAACTTGAGGGCGGCGGCGGGTCTCGGGCCACGAACGCATCGATGATGCTGCTCAATCCCGGTTCGCCGACCTCGGTGAATTCATAGGATGCACGAACGATCGGCTTGTGGATGTCGATGAGCGCAGCGAGATCGCAGGGCGTACCGGAGACCACGACATCCGCGTCACAGTTGTTGATGGTGTCGCGCAGCGCCCGCAGCTGCGCATCGTCGTAGCCGAGCGCGGGGAGCACGCGGCCGATATGCGGGTGGCGCGCGTACACGGAGGCGATCTCGGGGATCGCGCAC